>NZ_JBEPBM010000013.1:0-206987 GCF_040299205.1 Streptomyces sp. NPDC000983
ACCCTCACCGCCCGCCCCAGCACGACGTCCTCCCCCCGGCGTTACGGGGTCGGGCCCGCGCGGGCCCGACCCCGTACTCCCCGCCGCGGCGGCCTTCCGGCCCAAATCCCGCGCCCTGCATCATCGTTGTATGTCCATCCTCAAGGCGACGGCGGAGCGGACCGGGACGGCGACGGGCCCGGTGGTCATGGTGGACACCGAGGCGGTCCCGCCGGCGGAGCGGTTCGGCTGGTGGAACGACATGGTGGGCCAAGAGGTCATGCCGGTGACCACCCGCAGCCCGTACGCCCCCGAGTTCAGCGGCCGGGTGGAGTCCGTACGGCTGCCCCAGGGCGCGGTGGGCACCTTCACCTACTCCCCGATGACGGCCTGGCGTTCCCCCGTGCAGATCCGCCGGCTGGACCCCGAGCGCTACTTCCTCGTCCTGGTCGGGGCGGGCAGCTCGATCCGGCTGGCCCAGGGCCGCACCCTGACCTGCCTGGACGCCGGCGACATGGCCCTGTTCTCCACCTCGCACCCGCTGGCCTGCGAGTTCCTGGACCGCGGCGGCCCCTGCCGGACCACCCAGATGCAACTGCCGCGCACCGCACTGCCGTTGACGGAAGGCAGGGCGGACCGCCTGCTCGCCGAGCCGCTGTCCACCCGTACCGGCTCCGGCGCCCTGCTCGCCCCCTACCTGGCCGGACTGACCCGTGCGGTACGCGACTGCGGCCCGGCGGAGCTGTCCCGGCTCGGCGCGGTGGCGGCGGACCTGGCGGCCTCCCTGCTCGCCACCCACCTGGGCGAGACGGCGGCCCTGCCGCCCGAGACCCGCCGGGCGACGCTGCTGGCACACGTCAACGCCTTCATCGACCACCACCTGCCCGACCCCGAACTGCGCCCGGCGGCCATCGCGGCCCACCACCACATCTCGGTACGCACCCTGCACCAGCTCTTCCGCACCGAGCCGGAGCCGGTCACGGCCACGATCCGCGGCCGCCGCCTGCACCGCAGCCGGGCCGACCTCACCGACCCCGCCCTCGACCACCTGCCCATCGGGCAGATCGCCGCCCGCTGGGGTTTCCGCCACCCGGCGGACTTCAGCCGCGCGTACCGCAACGCGTACGGCACGACGCCCTCCGAGACCCGCGCGGCAGCGGCCGCCGCACGCAGTGCGCAGCAACCCTGCGCGCCCCGCTAAAGCCGTCGGCCCTCCGGGCGGGCGACAGTAGTCCCACGGCACCCCGGCGCCTTCGGAGACAGGGCCTGCGACGGCACCACCTGTGGGGGAGGTCCGAAGCCGCCGGGGCGCCACCGGGCGTGGCCGCAGCACCGGGCGCCATCGGGCATGACCGCAGCACCGGGGCGTCGCCGAACCCACAGGACGGGGGCGCTGCCGGACCGCGAGAGTGCTCAGCACCACCTCGGACCGGCGCCGCGAGTCACCACCACCCCACAGTCAGCCGACCCGGTGCAGCACCCGCGCCCCGCCGGGAGCGTTGCCCAAGTCGCGGAGCATGGGCTCGGATTCACGGACGGCGAGCAGGGCCCGGGGATCGAGATCGGCGACGATCAGCTCGGGCCGGTCGGCGCCGGCCTCGGCGAGCGGACGCCCGTCCGGACCCCAGACGGCACTGGACCCACAGGCGTCCCAGCCTCCCGTGGTCCCGATGTGATTGGCGAGTACGGCGTAACAGGTGTTGTCGAGAGCGCGGGCCGGGAACCAGGTCCGTGACTCGTGGTAGCCGTTGCCGACGCTGAACAGGGCGCCGACGACATAGGCGTGGCAGCCGTCCAGCGCCGCCGCCCGCGCGTGCTCGGGAAACCCGGAGTCGTAACAGATCCCCAGCCCCAGCCGCCATCCGTCGACCTCGAGCGTGCACCCGGCGGCACCGCCCCGATAGATCTCGCGCTCCGACTTGAACAGGTGCTGCTTGTCGTAACGGGCGACGACCTCGCCGTCCGCGCCGACGACCAGCGCCGAGACGTACAACTCCCCGCGGTCATGGAACGCGGCACCGACGACGGCGACCGTCCCGGTCTCCCGGCAGGCATCCGAGATCGGCCCCAGCCGCCCGTCACCGGGCTGCACGGCACACCGCTCCGGGTCGGCCCGAATGAGTTCGGGCTCGTACCCGCTGAGGAACTTCTCCGGAAACACCACGACCCGCACCCCGGCCCGCCCGGCATCCCGGACCATGCCCGCCACGGTCGCCACATTGGCCCCGACGTCCCCGGCCACGGCCTGGGCCTGCGCGGCAGCGACCCGGATCGAACGTGAGGGAAGCGGATGAACAAAGCCCTGAACTGCGTGTTCTGTCACGTCCCCGCACGTTACCCGCCCACCTGAACGCCTCCACCGCCTGGACCAGGAAAAGTGCGGGATGCTCCCCGTGGCCGACATGACGGACCCGGACGACCTCACTACCCGGCAGGGCACGCCCTCTGATCCGTAGCTCTCCGTGAATCGTTTCGTAACGTCCGTACCGGCTGCTTCGCGCCCCTGCGAGGCCCTGTCGAACGGGGGCCGGTTGCTGCGGTTGCGGTACTTCGCTGTTGTACGACTGCTGTACCACCGCAACCCTTCGGCCCATCCCGCATCCGCTGTCCGCGCCCTCTGTTCCGCACTTCACGGAAACGAAGGTGAACAGTCCGGGGCCTGCCCGTACCGCCGTATTTCCGCTGCCCGGCAGCGGGGTGAGACGGCCGGCGGAGGCGTGCGGGCAGAGGGCGTCAAGGCCCTTGTCGTCCCCCACCGCCAGGGGCGGAGCGGGTACAGGTCACCGGGCCGGACGCGCGGGTGTACAGCGGTTGGTGACGGGCGTGGGTGGGCAATGCACACGTACAAATGACGGCGACCGAAGTGCCGTCACACGTTCGGGTGAGCTTCGCGATCGGACGCTCGGGTATGGGTCCGCTGCACCGAGGTCCGCCGAAGGGCGGAATCCGGTGACGGCCAGGGTGGCGGAAATGCCCGGTGCCAACGGCGTTTCCGGAGGGAAGCACGAAAAGCGTTCCGGTCGTCATCGGTCAACAGCGTGAGCGTGTCTGCACCGAAGCGAACGACTGGATGTCCAGAATGTTGCCCACTGCCCCAGTTGAAACTATGAAGTTTCGTTGTCGAGGAGCGTGACATGCAGGTTCGCAGATGGCTCCCAGACCAGCCCACCCGTATCGGCCGACACGACTGGCCGGACGAGGGTGACAACGGAACGCATCTGCGACTGCGGACCGACTCCATCGTGGTACTCGACCGGCAGGCCTGGCGGATCCTGGAGATCAACGGCTATACGGGCGACCGGTGGCCGAAGTCATACGAGAAGGCCTGGCGCGACCACGTGGAGTTGTGGTGGCACGCCAACGAACTACGGCGAGCCAACAACCAGTTGGCCAAGCCGGCACCGGAGCGCTCCGAGTTCTACAAGCGCCCGGTGATCCTGGTACTGCGCAACGAGAACCTGCCCCGCTCCACGCCCAAGCACTGGTGCGCCCCCGCCAGCCACGACTGGCAGATCCTCCCGGAGCACTACGCCGTCTGCCGCGCCTGCGGCGAACTGCCGCCCTGCCACCACGGGAAGTACCGCTGGGAGGGCGGTCCCCGCTGGCCCGAGCAGAGCGGCGGCATCCCGCTCATCGTGCCGGAGGACTGCTGCATGGGCTGCGCGGAGCCGATCAGGCCCCGGATGCGGACCGTGCGCTTCCCGGGCCCGAACCTCTGGTACCCGGACCTGGAGGAGGACACCGCGGTCTTCCACGCCCGCACCGCCTGCGCCGACCAGGTCGACTGCTACCGCATGCAGTGGCAGACCGAGTACAACCCGCGCTCCTCCACGCACTCCACGGACTTCACGCCCCTGGCCTTCCCGGACTTCGAGCACTTGGTGCCCCGGACGCGTCACGCGCCGGACCTGGCCTCGCACGACTCTCAGCTCGCGCCGATGCGACCGGCCGAGGAGGAGCGCGCCCGCTCGGCCGACGACTCCGGCGCCTTCCGCCCTCCGTTCAACGAGTACCGCCGGCAACCCGAGACCGGCAAGGCACCGGTCGGCCCCCCGGCGCCGGTCCTCTCCGAGCCGGCGCGCCAGATGACACCCTCGGCTTCCGGCGCACCCACGGCGGACCCTGCCATGCCGGTCCGGTCCGCCGTGCCCGTGTTCCCTCCCGTCGCCGAGGCGTCCGCGCACGTCGGCGCCCCCGCCGCCGAGGGCTCCGGGCCGGCCCTGCAGAAGGCGGAGGAACTGGGCCTCCTGCCTCCGGCCGGACACACGAGTTTCCACAACGCGGAGCAGGCGGCCCGGGTGATCGAGGAACTCACCGCCGCGGTCCGGAACATCGTGCTCTGCCTGAACCCCCAAGCCGCCCGCGAGCGCTCCTGACCCACGGACGGCCGGACGCGAACTCCCCATCGCGACCGGCCACGGCCAGAACCGAGGCCTCCGTTCCCGTCACGGCCGTCACGGCCGTCACGGCCGTCATGAGCCGGATCGGTGCGCCGACGAGGGACGGACACGAAGCGGATGACGGCTCCGTGCGGCACCGCGACCATGCCGCACTCCCGTCGTGCCCCCCGCGGACCTCGTCCTCAAGGCCGTTCAGCGAGGCCACGATCTCCTGCCGCTCGGCAAGGTCCAGCAGCGGAATCCGCAGCGACCCGATGAATTCGGACCGGATGTTGCGACTGGGCAGTTTCGGCCCGGCCTGCGGGTCAAGCCGGTCCAGGGAGTCAGGCTCCCTGACGGCGAGCGTCCCGTCATGGAAATGACTTGGGCACCTGGCGGACGAGCCACCTGGCAGTACGGAGACGAACTCCGCGCAGGTGAGCCTCACGCTGTCTGGCGCGGGTTGACACGAGATCTTCGATCCCGGTCCTGTCCGAGGGTTCGAGAGCGGCCCACCAGCTACACGTGGTGGGCCGCTCTGGTGCCACTTCCAAGGACAGCACCCCTGAATCGGAGGTCGAACCCCGCAGCACGGAAAGGTCCGACCCGGAGTCCGCGTCGGACGCTGTCCTTTGGGAGATTCTCGGGAGATCAACTCTCCATCCGCTCACGCAAACGGCCCCGGACAAGAAGCCCGAGGCCGAGCAGAACCCCTCCCCGGGAGAGAAACCCCAGGTCGGAGCGGCAACGCGTTGTGCCCCCGGCAGGATTCGAACCTGCGACACCCGCTTTAGGAGAGCGGTGCTCTATCCCCTGAGCTACGAAGGCGGAGGTGACCCCACGGGGTCACAGGCGTCAGGGTACCGGATCACGCGGGGGTGGGGTCAGGTCGTGGGGACGTGGGTGAAGCGGGAGGCGGCTCTGAGGTCGGATTCGATGGCCCGGGCCGTGGCGCGCAGGGACGGGAGGAGGGTCTCCTCGATGTCCTGCGGGGTGTGCCGTGCCGCGTGCATCGAGACCGCCGCCGCGGCCAGGGGGCGGGAGGAGGCGTCGGCGCGGATCGGGACCGCGAGGGTGCGCAGGCCCTTCTCCCGCTCCTCGTCGCGCAGGGCGTGGTCCGGGGTGTCGGTGGCGGAGGCGGCGAGCAGGAGTTCGCCCAGGGCCGTTTCCCGGGCGGGGACCCTCGTGCCCGGGGTGATGGTCACGCTCATGACCCGGGGGGCCGTCACCCCGGCCGTGTACTGGATCTCCTCCGCGTCCGGGGTCAGGACCGCCAGGGACGTCGACTCCTGGATCCTGGCGGTCAGGTCCGTCAGGTGCGGCGCGGCCAGACGGGGGAGCGTCGTCCGGGACAGCGGGGGGAAGCCGAGGGAGAGGACCTTCGGGGTCAGGGCGTACGTACGGTCGTCGGGGCGGGTGATCAGGCCCAGGTGCTCGTAGGTGATCAGGGATCGGCGGGCCGTCGCCCGAGCGAGGCCCGTCGCCTGGGCCACCTCCGTCAGGGTCAGCCGGTTCCTGCCCTCGCCGAACGCCGTCAGTACCGTCAGGCCGCGGGCCAGGGACTCCACGAAGTCGCGGCCCAGTTCCTGCTTGGACGCGCCCGTCCACGCCGCCAGCCCGGACGGGCGCGGGGGTGCCTGCGGGGGCGGCGCCGTGCGCAGCCGCTGTTCCATCGTCGTCACCGCCCGCCGCAGGCGGGGGAGCAGCGTCTCGTGCAGGTCCGCCGCCGTGTGCCGGCTGGTGTGGCTGACCACGCTCGCCACGCAGGCGATCCGCAGCGTCCCCGGATCCCGCACCGGGACCGACAGGGCCACCAGGCCCGCTTCGATCAACTGGTCGTCCAGCGACCAGCCCTCCTCCCCGGCCCGGGTCACCCGCTCGGCGAACTCCTGCTGAGAAGTGGAAAGTTGCCGAGGAGGTACGGCCGTGAAGTCCCGGTCCTCCGGGTCGCGGTCCCGGCGTTCGCGCCAGGCACTCCACTCCCGGTCCGTCCACTCCGTGGCGAACAGCGGGCCGGGGGCGGTGCGTTCGGCGGGGAGGAGGTCGCCGATGCGGAAGCTCAGGGACATCGCCCGGCGGCGCGTCGCCTGGTGGATGAAGCGGATGCCGTCGCCGTCGGAGACCGCCAGCGAGACCGACTCGTCCAGTTCGTCGGCGAGCGCGTCGGCCTCCCCGGCGAGGAGGTCCGGCAGGCGCAGGGCGGCCAGGTAGGCGTTGCCCAGTTCCATCAGGCGGGGGGTGAGGACCGCGTCGCGGCCGTCGAGACGGACGTATCCCATGCGGGCGAGGGTGGAGGTGATGCGGTCGACGGTGGAGCGGGCCAGGCCCGTGGCGCGTTCCAGTCCGCTCGGGCTCATCGCCCCGCCCGCCTCCGACAGTTCGCGCAGCACGGCGACCCCTCGGATCAGCGGGGTGACCGCCTCGGGCGGCGGCGCGGCGGTGGGGTGCGGGGGCATCGGTATCGGCTCTCCGGTGCGGCGGACTGGGCGGGCGAGGGGTGTGCGGACGGTTCGCCCACCGTAGTCCGAGGGTGGCGACGAGGGGCGGGCCGCACCCGTCCTCGGCGACACTCCTCACCCCCGGCTGACCCGCACCACATGGTCCCCCGACAGTTCCGCCGCCACCGCGATGTGGATGCCGTTCTCGGGGTCCTTGAAGGACTCGCCGGGGGTGAACGGCGCGTCGGAGAGTTCCGCGTGGACGTTCGGGCTGCGGGTGCAGCCGCCGCTGTCGCCGCGGCTGTCGAAGACACGCACCGGGCCCTGGCCCGTGTCCACGTCCGCGTCGACCTTGTAGATCAGGACGCCCGGCCGGCACACCGTCTCGTCGTTGCCCTCGCGGGTGCGCAGCTCGACGGCGTAGCCGGTGCGGGCGTCCAGCGGGACGAAGACCAGTTTCGGCCCGCCCCGGCGGGCCAGCGGGGTGAGGGTGTACTCGGTCGTGCCGGGGGCGGTCGCGCAGCGCACCTGGGAGGGCTCCAGCCAGCCGAGTTTCCACTTGTGCCAGCCGAGGACGTCGTTGTTGGCGCCCCAGTCCTCGCTCATGATGTCCCAGTGGCCCACCGCGCCCCCGCCCTCCTGGGTGTAGAGGTCGGGCAGGCCGAAGACGTGGCCGTTCTCGTGCGGCAGGACGCGGTAGCCGGTGCGGTCGTAGGTGCCGGAGCCGTCGTCCTGGCGGGAGTAGACGAAGGAGGCGTTCGCGACGGGGACGCCGTCCGCCGTCGGGGCCTCGGTGTTGCCGGCGAAGGTCACGGACAGGACCGTGTCCAGGGCGGACGGGCCGGCGTTCGGTGTCACCAGGACGTTGAGGAAGTCGTAGCGCTTGAAGTCCACCTCGGGGTCGGCCGCGGTCACGATGTCCTGGACGAGGTCCCGGTAGCCGGGGTCGAAGGGGGCGCCGCGTTCTATGCCGTACTCCTCGAACGGCTTCGGCATGCGCAGCCAGTCGGGGATCGGGGTCTCCGTGCGGTAGTCGAGACGGCCGTAGGAGCTGGTGCGGAACCAGTCCTGGGTCTGCGGGAAGAACTCCTCGAAGCGGTCCCGGGCGCGGCCCGCGCCGCGGGCGTCGGAGAAGTCGATCATCAGGGTCAGGGCCCGGACGGTGCCCGTGGAGCGGGAGTAGCCGCCGGTGGTGGGCATGCTCTCCGACATCTGGACCTGGGGTCCGCCGGTGATCATGCAGGGGCCCAGTGCCGAGCTGCGGGACAGGGAGATGGGTCCCGCCTTCGCCGTCGTCCCGCCCGCCGAGAGGGTCCCTGATCCGGCCGAGGAGCTGACGGCGAAGGTCAGCGCGGTCACGGACGCGAGGGCGGCGACACGGCGGGGACGTATCCGACGGCTGGACGGCTGCATGCACGGGCCCTTCGTCCACGGCAGCCGCCGGCTTGGCTGCACCCTTGCGACTCACCCTCGGCCGAGGGGGGCGCGGGCGCGCGCTGGAAGAGCCCGAA
The DNA here is from genome assembly GCF_040299205.1 of Streptomyces sp. NPDC000983. Lineage (NCBI taxonomy): Bacteria > Bacillati > Actinomycetota > Actinomycetes > Kitasatosporales > Streptomycetaceae > Streptomyces > Streptomyces sp. NPDC000983. The sequence goes on from NZ_JBEPBM010000013.1 coordinate 8,308, forward strand.
CGTGGCACCGAAAAGGGCTGTGACTCAGGTCACAGGAATTCTCTCCCTCAACCCGAAATAACCGGGGAGCGTCTCCCCGTTTAGACCAGTGTTCGCGCGAAACGGGGAGAGCTTCCCCGGATCGCCGCACCAAGGGCCGCGAGGCGGCCCGGGACCACGTACCGCGAGACCACAGACAGACCGAAGGAGTACGCCGTGCAGACCGCCCTTCCCGTGCAGCGCAAGGTGACCCGGCCGCGCGCCGACGCCCTGCGCAACCGGGAGCGGATCGTCACCGCCGCCCGGGAGATGTTCGTCGAGTGCGGCCCTGACGTCCCGCTCGACGACATCGCCCGCCGCGCCGGGGTCGGCAACGCCACGGTGTACCGCAACTTCCCGGACCGGGACGCCCTCGTGCGCGAGGTCGTCTGCTCCGTCATGGACCGCACGGTGGCCGCCGCCGAGACCGCGCTCGCGGAGAACGGCGACGCCTTCGAGGCCCTGGAGCGCTTCGTGCACAGCGCCGCCGACGAGCGGATCAGCGCGCTGTGCCCGATGATCTCCAGCACCTTCGACCAGAACCACCCCGACCTGGAGGCGGCGCGCGAACGCGCCGAGCGGATGGTCGAGATGGTCATGGAGCGGGCCAGGGCGGCCGGGCAACTCCGCGAGGACGTCGGCGTCGGTGACCTGATGGTCGCCGTGGCCCAGCTCAGCAGGCCGCCGGCCGGCGCGGGCTGCCTCAGCGCCGACCGCTTCGTCCACCGTCATCTCCAGCTGTTCCTGGACGGACTGCGGGCCCCGGCCCGCTCCGAACTGCCGGGCACGGCCGTCACCCTGGAGGACCTGCGGGAGGCATGAGCCGTCCTCGTACCTGACACCTGACGTCAGGTTCCGGCCCTTTCACTTACCTCCACTTAGCCACACGACCCTTACTCCGTCACACGACTCTTACTACGTCACACGACGCTTACTCCGTCACGCGGCCTCTACACCGTCGTACGCCGCCGTGCGCCTTCGTACGCCGTCGTACGTCCTTCCTTGTCTTTCCGTCACGAAGTCCCGAAGTGGGTACCCCCATGTCTGAAACAGCCGTCAAGGCTCCCGGAGTCCCCGACTCCAACCGCTGGAAGGCGCTGATCTTCATCGCGCTCGCCCAGCTGATGGTCGTGCTCGACGCCACCATCGTGAACATCGCGCTGCCCTCCGCCCAGCAGGACCTCGGCATCTCCGACGGCAACCGGCAGTGGGTCGTCACGGCCTACGCCCTCGCCTTCGGCGGTCTGCTGCTCTTCGGTGGCCGCATCGCCGACCTGTGGGGCCGCAAGCGCGCCTTCGTCATCGGCCTGACCGGCTTCGCCGCGGCCTCCGCACTCGGCGGCGCCGCCACCAACGAGGCCATGATGTTCGGCGCCCGCGCCCTCCAGGGTGTCTTCGGCGCCCTGCTCGCCCCCGCCGCGCTCTCCCTGCTCGCCGTGATGTTCACGGACGCCAAGGAGCGTGCCAAGGCGTTCGGCATCTACGGCGCCATCGCCGGCGGTGGCGGTGCCGTCGGTCTGATCCTCGGCGGATTCCTCACCGAGTACCTGGACTGGCGCTGGACGTTCTTCGTGAACATCCCGTTCGCCGTGGTCGCCGCGGCCGGTGCCTGGTACGTCATCCGTGAGCCCGAGGGCGGCCGCAACCGCTCGTCGCTCGACATCCCCGGCGTGATCCTCTCCACCCTCGGTCTGGTCGCGCTGGTCTACGGCTTCACCCGCGCCGAGTCCGACGGCTGGAGCGACTCCCTGACGGTCGGCATGTTCGTCGCCTCCGCCGTGCTCCTCGTCGCCTTCGTCGCGGTCGAGGCCAAGGTCAAGGCGCCGCTGCTGCCGCTGCGCGTGGTCACCGACCGCAACCGCGGCGGGATCTACCTCTCGCTCGGCCTCGCCATCATCGGCATGTTCGGCCTGTTCCTCTTCCTGACCTACTACCTCCAGATCGTGCAGGGCTATTCGCCGGTCAAGACCGGCTTCGCCTTCCTGCCGATGATCGTCGGCATGATCACGGGGTCCACGCAGATCGGCACCCGCCTGATGACCCGGGTCGCGCCCCGGCTGCTGATGGGCCCGGGCTTCCTGCTCGCCGCGGTCGGCATGCTGCTGCTGACCCAGCTGGAGGTCGACTCCTCCTACGCGGCCCTGCTGCTCCCGGCGATGCTGCTGCTCGGCCTCGGCATGGGTACGGCGTTCATGCCGGCCATGTCCCTGGCCACCATGGGCGTCAAGCCGCAGGACTCCGGTGTCGCCTCCGCGATGGTCAACACCTCCCAGCAGGTGGGCGGCGCGATCGGTACGGCGCTGCTGAACACGATCGCCGCCTCCGCCACCACGTCCTACGTCGCCGACCACATCGGCGGCGCCGCCACCCGCTCCCAGCAGCAGCTGGTCCAGCTGGAGGGCATGGTCGAGGGCTACACCAGCGCGATCTGGTTCGCCGTCGGCATCCTGGTCGCCGCGTCGGTCATCGCCTTCACCTTCGTCAACGCGGGCAAGCCGGGCAGCACGCCGGTCGCCTCGTCCGAGGGCGCCGAGGAGGAGCTGCCGGTTCCGGTCGTCGCCCACTGACGGACGGCCCGTACCCCTTCGGCTCCACCGCAGGACCCGTACGTACGGGGATGGGGACGCCCCCGTACGTACGCCCCGGGACCTGCCCCGGCCCCGCTGAGTGAGCGGCTCAGCGGAGCCAGGGCAGGTCCGCACCCGCTTCGTCGGGTTCGAGTCCCTCGGCGACGATCCGCATGATCTCGCCGAGGGACTTTCGCTGTTGCGGGGTGAGCCGGTCGAAGAGGGCGCCCCGCACGGCGGTGACATGGCCCGGCGCGGTCCGTTCCAGGACCGCCAGGCCCTCGTCGGTGAGCACCGCGAACTGGCCGCGCTTGTCCGAGGGGCAGTTCTCCCGGCGCACCCAGCCGCTCTTCTCCAGCCGGGCGACGGCGTGCGAGAGCCGGGAGCGGGTGATCTTGGCGTACATGGCCAGCTCGGTCATCCGCAGCCGCCGCTGGGGCGAGTCGGCGAGCTTGACGAGCAGCCCGTAGTAGATGTGCGGCATGCCCGCGTCCCGCTGGAGCTGGCGGTCCAGGTGGTCCTCCAGGAGGGTCGTGGCCTGGAGGTAGGTGCGCCAGACGCGCTGTTCCTCGTCGCTGAGCCAGCGGGGCTCCTCGGGGGAGACCTCCGGGGAGGCCTCGGTGGATACGTAGGGGGAGACCTCGGTGGAGTCGGGTGCGGGTGCCGTGTTCATGGCTCCACTGTACGAGCGGTCTCCTTGAAAGTTAAACCAATGGGTCCTATTCTGAGGTAGAGATTTAGACTTCAAGTAATACGTCGGAGGAGCCGCCGTCATGACCGCCACCGCCCCGGAGCGCATGCCCGCCCTCTACCTCAGCCACGGCGCCCCGCCCCTCGCCGACGACCCGGTCTGGCCCGGCGAGCTCGCCGCCTGGTCCGCCGACCTGCCCCGCCCGAAGGCGATCCTGATGGTCTCCGCGCACTGGGAGGAGGCCCCCCTCGCCCTCGGCGCGGTCGAGACCGTCCCGCTCGTCTACGACTTCTGGGGCTTCCCGGAGCACTACTACCAGGTGACCTACGGGGCCCCCGGCGCCCCCGCGCTCGCCGAGTCCGTACGCAAACTGCTGCGCGCCCCGGGCATGCCCGTGCAGGACATCCCCGACCGGGGGCTCGACCACGGCGCGTACGTCCCGCTGGTGGAGATGTTCCCGGCCGCCGACATCCCCGTCCTGCAGATCTCCATGCCGACCCTGGACCCGGTCCGGCTGATGGAGATCGGCCGCAGGCTGGCGCCGCTGCGCGACGAGGGGGTGCTGATCGTCGGCTCCGGCTTCTTCACCCACAACCTGGCCGCCCTGCGCCAGGGCGGCATCCCCGCCTGGTCGGCGGAGTTCGACGACTGGGGCCGGCGGGCGCTGGAGAACCACGACTGGGACGGCCTGCTGGACTTCCTGCACAAGTCCCCGGCCGGCCGCTACGCCCACCCGCGCACCGAGCACTTCGCCCCGCTCTTCGTCACCATGGGCGCCGCCGAGGCGGGCGGCGAGCTGGACGCGCAGAAGTCGGTGATCGACGGCTTCTGGATGGGGCTGGCGAAGAGGTCGGTGCAGTTCGGCTGAGAGTCGCTGATTCCTTGGAATCGGTTGTGAATCGGTTCTGGGACCGCTGTGTCCGGCAACCTTCGCGCGGCGTGGCCCGTCTACCCGGATGGAAGGGCGCCGACGATGTCGCGCTTCCGGCGTGAAGGGTGTCCGCCCGCGTGACCGGCGTCTCGCATGCGCGGGGAGCGCGCGGGTATGCGAGTGGTCCGGAGCCGACCGCGATCCAGGGTCTGACCTGCGCCTCCGTGGATGCCACCGGTGCCGCCCCACCTGTGAGGCGGCACAGGGTACTGCATGATCAGAAAAATAGGGGCACGGGTTGGGAATTCTGTCCTGATTCCAGTCGTTGTTTCCATCGGATGCAGGGCACCCGAGCAGAGTGCCGGGCAACCAAGACCACCCGCCAGCCCACCATCGCAAGGGAGCACGCATGGCAACCCGTGCCGTCGCCCGTCGTAAGTCCGCCACCGGCGGGACGTCCGACGCGGCACACAGTGTTCGCGCCCATGGCGGCGAGATCGCCGATCGCGACCTGGTCGGCATGTACCTCGACGAGATCGCGCGCACGCCGCTGCTCGACGCCGCCAAGGAAGTCGAGTTGTCCCAGGTCATCGAGGCGGGTGTGTTCGCGCGGCAGGTTCTCGACGGATTCGAGGAGTCCAAGGCGGACGCCTCCCGCGAGGAACTCGAGGCGCTGATCGCCGACGGGGAGCGCGCCAAGGACGTCTTCATCCGCTCCAACCTCCGTCTCGTCGTCGCCGTCGCCCGCCGCTACCCGCGCAGCGGACTGCCCCTGCTGGACCTCGTCCAGGAGGGCAACGCCGGCCTGGTGCGCGCGGTCGAGAAGTTCGACTACCGCAAGGGCTTCAAGTTCTCCACGTACGCCACCTGGTGGATCCGCCAGGCGATCACCCGCTCGATAGCGGACCAGTCCCGGACCATCCGGCTCCCCGTCCACCTGGTGGAGGAGCTCGGCCGGATCCGGCGCGTGCAGCGCGAGTTCAACCGTGAGCACGGCCGCGAGCCGGAGCACACGGAGATCGCCGCCGAGCTCGGCTCCACGCCGGAGCGCGTCGCCGACGTCCTCGACTGGGCCCGTGACCCGGTCTCGCTGAACATGCCGGTGGACGACGACGGCGACACCCAGTTCGGGGACCTGCTGGAGGACACCTCGGCGATCTCGCCGGAGCAGTCCGTGCTGACCCTCCTGCGCAGCGAGGAACTGGACGACCTGATCGGCCGCCTCGACCAGCGCACCGCCTCGATCATCAAGATGCGGTACGGCATCGAGGACGGCCGTGAGCGCACGCTCACCGAGGTCGGCAAGGAGCACGGGCTGACCCGTGAGCGCATCCGGCAGATCGAGAAGCACGCGCTGCTGGAGCTGAAGAAGCTGGCCCACCAGACCGGCTTCGACGCGGCGGCCTGACGGCGCGGTGTGCGCGGGCGGTGACCACGGGGCGTGCGGGGCGCGGGCCGCGCACGCCGGGTGGCTCAACACCGCGCAAAGTATGGCGGTCTAACGCCGCTTCAAGCCCCTGGACCCTGGGAACAACCTTTCAGGGTCCAGGAGTTCGGTCGGCGATCCCCCCTCGCGGACCCTCCTGAACCACGTCCCGTCGCGGTCCCCCCCGGCGCCGGGACCCTCCGAGAGCCGGACTTCGGTGCCCTCCCCCCCTGGGCGCCGGGGTCCGGCTCCTTCTGTAAGGGGCTTGCGGGCGGGGGTGGGGGCGGTCGGAAATCCGCCCACGGCGTGCCCGGGCATGCTGGAGTGCGGGCCACCCCGTACCTGAACCCCGGGGTGGCCCGCGAATGGCAGATTGTGTCACATGGGCATAGCCTGCCGAACGTGAGCAGCCCCACCCCGCGCCCCACCCCCGGTTCCACCCCCGGCCCCAACCCCGCACCGCAAGCCGCCGCCCCGCTGTCCCTGACCGAGCGGCGCAAGGCGGAGACCCGCATACAGATCGCCCGCGCCGCCGCCGCCCTCTTCGTACGGCAGGGCCTGCGCGCCACCCGCGCCGAGGACATCGCCCAGGCCGCCGGGATCGCCCCGCGCACGTTCTACCGGTACTTCGCGACCAAGGAGGAGTCCGTAGCGCCCCTCTACGCGGCGGGCGCCGAGCGCTGGGCCCACGCGGTGCGCCTGGCCCCCGCGGAACTGTCCCTTCCCGAGGCCTTGGAACACGCCGTACGGCACACCCTGACGCCGGGCGTCGGCGTCTCGGCGTCCTCCTGGGAGTGGGTGCGCACCCTGATCCGGCTCGCCGGGTCCAGCCCGGCCCTGGGCAAGGTGTGGGCGGAGGTCTGCCACGACTCCGAGCGGACGCTGGCGGATGTGCTGGCGGGGCGGCTGGGGGCGGAGGGGGCTGCGGAGAGGCTGGGTACGGAGGGCGCGCCGGAGCCGCTGGGTACGCAGGGCGCGCCGGGGTCCTCCGCCGGGGGCGCGGAGGGCGACAACGTTGCCGTCGCGCCCGAGCTGCGGTTCGCGGCCGCCGTGGCCGGCGCCGCCGTGCGGGTGGCGGTGGAGTCCTGGGCGGAGGGGGAAGCCCGGCCGGAGGGCGGACAGGGGCCCGCCGCACTGGCGTTGCGGAACCTCGCGGTGCTGCGGGGGATCGCCTGGGGGGAGTTGGCGGGGAGCGGCTGACCCTCCATCGCCCGCCGCCCCCGTTCGCGGTCAGCCGGCCCCCGCCGCCGCCCTGCTCAGCCTCGCGCCCAAGTCCCGTACGCACCGCACCAGTTCCTCCGGTTCGTGGACCGTGAAGTCGTGGCCGACCATCGCCAGCCGTACCGCCATCCACTCCACGGCGTCCCCGGTCGTGGCGCGCAGCCGGCAGGAGCCGGCGTCGATCGGCTCGGGCGTCCCGAGCCACTGGGGCACGCGGGCCGCGACGGTGTCCGCCGGTGCGGCGAAGGTGACGGCGAACTCGTACGTCTCCTGCTGCCGGTACATCGACTGCCGCAGATACTCGGCCGCGCTGCCCGTGGGCAGCTCGCGCGGGGCGAACCGGGCGCCCGTGGCGAAGGGTTCGCTCACCCGGTCCACGCGGAACGTCCGCCAGTCCTCGCGGTCGAGGTCGTAGGCGACGAGGTACCAGCGGCGGCCGGTGGAGACGAGCCGGTAGGGCTCGGTGATCCGGCGGGACTCGACGCCGTCCTTGGCCCGGTAGGCGAACCGCAGCCGTTCGCGGCCGGCCACCGTGGAGGCCATCACGGTCAGCGTCTCCGGCGCGATACTCGCTCCGTCGCCGCTGGTCAGCGGGGTGGTCGCGGCCTGGAGGGTGGCGACGCGACGGCGGAGCCGGCCGGGCAGCACCTGCTCCAGCTTGGCGAGGGCGCGCACCGAGGCCTCGTCCACGCCCGCCACGGCGTGCCCGGCGCCGGCCCGCAGCCCGACCGCGATGGCGACGGCCTCCTCGTCGTCGAGGACGAGCGGTGGCATCGCCTTGCCCGCGACGAGCCGGTAGCCGCCGTCGGAACCCATGGTCGCCTGCACCGGATAGCCGAGTTCCCGCAGCCGGTCGATGTCCCGCCGGACGGTGCGCCGGGACACCCCGAGCCGGTCGGCGAGCTCGCCGCCGGGCCATTCGCGGGGCGTCTGGAGGAGGGAGAGGAGCTGAAGCAGTCGAGCCGGAGTGTCGGTCGTCATGGATCCGAGGATGCCGCACCACTAGGACACGATCTGACCTAGTGGGGTCATAGGTTCTTCCCATGACCTCCAGCGAGCCTCAACGCGAAACCTCCGACCGGGCCTCCGCGCCGGTCCCGGCGTCCTCCGCCGCGGACAAGCGCCGGTGGTTCGCCCTGGCGATCGTGATGACCGCGGCCTTTATGGACCTCGTCGACGTCACGATCGTCAACATCGCCATTCCGTCGATCCAGCAGACCGCGGGCGCCACCGAGAGCCAGATCCAGTGGATAACGGCCGGTTACGCGCTCGCCTTCGCCGCGGGCCTGATCACCGGCGGCCGGCTCGGTGACATCCACGGCCGCAAGAAGGTGTTCCTCGTCGGCATCGGCGGCTTCACCGTCGCCTCCGCGCTGTGCGGCCTCGCCGCCAACCCGGAGATGCTGGTCGCCTCCCGCATCCTCCAGGGCGCGATGGCCGCCCTGATGGTGCCGCAGGTCCTGTCGATCGTGCACGCCACCTTCCCCGCCCATGAACGGGGCAAGGTGTTCGGCCTGTTCGGCGCGATCGTGGGGCTCGGCGCGGTCAGCGGCCCGCTGCTCGGCGCGCTGCTCACCGAGTGGAACCTCTTCGGCCTGGAATGGCGCCCGATCTTCCTGATCAACCTGCCCGTCGGCATCGCGGGCCTGATCCTCGGCAGCCGCTTCATCACCGAGTCCAGGGCCTCCCGTGCCCCCAGGCTGGACCTGGTGGGCGTCGCCCTGGTCACGCTCGGACTGCTGATGCTGCTCTACCCGCTGACCCGCGGCCGTGAGCTGGGCTGGCCGCTGTGGGGGTACCTGTCCATGGCCGGCTCGCTGGTCGTGCTTGCGGTCCTGGTGGCGTACGAGCGGCGCAAGAGCCTGCGGGACGGGTCCCCGCTCATCGAGCTGTCCCTGTTCCGGGTCAAGAGCTTCGCCGCCGGTATCGCCGTGCAGACCGTGTTCGGTGTCTCGCTCGGGATCTTCTTCCTGGTGTGGACGCTCTACATGCAGCTGGGTCTGGGCTGGAGCCCGCTGAAGGCGGGGCTCACCGGGGTGCCGTTCTCGATCGCGGTCTCGGTGGCGGCGGGGCTGTCGGTGCAGAAGCTGGTCCCGCGCTTCGGACGCAAGGTGCTTCAGGCGGGCGCCCTGGTGATGGGGGTCGGCGTCCTGCTCTACCTCTGGGAGTCGGAGCACTACGGCCTCGGCATCGAGCCCTGGCAGATGGCGCTGCCGCTGGTCGTGATGGGTGTCGGCATGGGTCTGATCGTCGCCCCGCTGACCGACGCGGTCCTCTCCGAGGTGCCCCGGGAGCACGCCGGTTCGGCGTCCGGGCTGATCAACACCGTGCAGCAGATGGGGAACGCGCTCGGGCTCGGCCTGGTGTCGGTGGTGTTCTTCGGGGTCCTCGACGACCGGCTCGGCGGACTCTCCGCCGGTGCGGGCGCCGAGGCCGGGCCCGGTGCCGAGGCCGTTGTCGGTTCCGCCTTCGCGGACGCCTTCCAGAACGCGCTGGGCTGGGTGGCGGCGGTGATGGGCGTCATCTTCCTGCTGATGTTCGCCCTGCCGCGCAAGCCCGCACAGCATGTGGAGGGCGCCGGGGAGCCCGAGCCGGACGGACGGCCGGAAGAGACCCGGGAGCCGGCCACGGTCGGCTGAGCGGCACCGGACGCGTCGAAGCGTCCGCGACAGCTGGAGCGAGGGCCCCGAGCCGGAAGGCGCGGGGCCCTTCCCGTGCCCGTAAGCAGCCCTATTGGGGAGCTGTGAGTGGTTCACGGCACCTGCGAGATACATCACGGTCCGGGGTCAAAGTCCCGGAGTGTGGTGTGTACTGGGCCGCATGCCTGAGGACGTCTCGATCTTCCAGCTGGTGGGCGTGGGCCTGCTCGCCCTGCTGACCGTTGCCTGGGTGATCGGCCTGGTCCGCGTTCTGCGCGCCAGCCGCCCCGACGCCGCCCGTTGGCCCGCCGACCCCGCGCTGTCCGCCCTGCCGCAGCAACGGCAGGCGGTCCCGCACCTGGAGTCGGTGCAGCTCACCCCGGCCGAACAGGACGCGTTCGCGGGCCTGGTACGACGGCTCAGCGACGGCCGCTGACCCTGCGCGGCCGGGCGCCCGCGGATCGGACACCGAAGGCCGGGCGACAGCGGACCGGGCACCGAGGGCTGTGCGGCCGCGGACCGGGCACCTAGGGCCGGGCGAGGCTACGGCGTCCGTGCCGCCCGCCGCTCCATGGCCTCCCGGGCGTCGTCCTCACTGACGTACACCTCGCACATGTGCCGTCCGTCCGGCGTCGCCGTGTGTTCGACCTCCCACAGGGAGATCTCCCTGCCGTCGCGCAGCAGGAAGGCGTGCTCGTAGAGCGAGAAGCCCAGCCCGGCGCGCCCCGCGCGGCAGGGGCGCCCGAAGGCCTGTGTGATCTGGTGCGCGAACGCCGTGGTCAGCAGCGTCGCGGTGGCCGGGCCCGGCCGGTCGCCGTTCTCCGCGCGGCGCAGCAGCCGGCGCGCGTGGTCGGCGGAGTCGTCCGGCACATAGGTGTGGCGCGGCGCGGTCACCGGGGAGAGCTGCACCGTCACCGGCAGCTCGAAGTCGGGGGCGTCCGGAGGTAAGGGGAGCCGCGCGGTCGCGGCCCGCAGCTCCTCCTCGTCGACGTACACCTCGTGCTGCGGCGCGCTGTCCGGCGCGGTGTTGTGCGCGAGCTCCCACAGGGTGAGCGCCGAGCCGTCGGCGAGCAGCCAGGTGTGCCGGTACGTCTCACGGTGGCGTCCCGCGCTGTGGTGCGCGGAGTGGAGCGAACTGTCGTGCGCCAGCGCGCAGTCGAGCCGCCATATGACCTCGTCGGGCAGCTCGAAGGAGTTCAGCGCACGGCCGAGCAGTCGCGCGAGGTGCTCCTCCGGAGACTCCGGCGACTCGTGGGATTCGTACGCTGCCGTCTCGTACGGAACGCTCAAGGTTTCTCCCGGCGTTGCTGCATGTCACCTTGTGGGTGCATACCGTAGCCCCTCGGTCGGACATCGTGTCCGGGAACCGAGAAAACGTACGTACCTAAAACGCCGCGGCCGCGCGGCTGGTTCCCGCGCGGCCCGACGAACCGTCAGAAAGCCCTGATCAGGCGCTACTTCCAGCGGTCCACTCGCTCCACGGCAGGTTCCAGCCGTTGAGCCCGTTGTCCGGCGCCACCGACTTGTCGGGGGAATTCTTGACGATCACGACGTCTCCGACCAGCGAATTGTCGAAGAACCACTTCGCCGTGGTGTCGCCCTGCGCGCCCTGCACGTCCTGGAGCCCCACGCAGCCGTGACTGGTGCCCTGCTGTCCGAACGGCGGGTTGCCCTTGTTGTACCAGTAGTTGCCGTGCAGGAAGGTCCCCGAGGTGGTCAGCCGCATCGCGTGCGGCACGTCCGGGATGTCGTAGGCGTCGGCCAGGTCCACCGTCTGGCTGTTCATCCGGGTCTCCTTGAGCTTCTCGGAGATCACCATCTGCCCGTTGTACGTCGGGAACTCCGCGCTGCCCGCAGAGATCGGCACCGACTTCAGCGTCTTGCCGTCCCGCACGACCGTCATGGTCTGGGTGTTGACGTCCACGGTGGAGACCTGCGAGCGCCCGATCGTGAAGGTCACCGTCTTGCGCTGCACCCCGAAGACACCGTTGGCACCCTCGACGCCGTCCAGGTCGATCTTCAGCGTGACCTTGGAGCCGGCCTTCCAGTACTCCTCCGGCCGGAAGTCGAGCCGCTGCTCCCCGAACCAGTGGCCCGCCACCTCCTGCCCGCTGCTGGAGGTGATCTTGATGCCCGACTGGACGGCCTTCTTGTCGCTGATCGCCTTGTCGAAGGTGAACGACACCGGCATCCCGACGCCCACCGTCGTGCCGCCGTCCGGCGTGTACGTGCCGATGAAGCTGTTCTCGGTGCTGACCGTGGTGAAGGTGGAGTCCGCGGACGCGGTCTTCCCGTCCGACCCCTTGGCCTTCGCCGCTATCTCGTACTTCGTGCCGCGCTCCAGCTGCTCCTTCGGCTTCCAGCTGGCGCCGTTCGCCGCTATCGCGCCCGGCACGGCCTGCCCCGAATCGGCCACCGTCATCGTCACTTCGGTGAGTTCGCCACCGCTGACCTTCACCCCGGTCGAGTTGATCGACGCGCCCGACGAGCCGTCCTCCGCCGAGATCACGATCTTCGCGCCCGACGTCCGGCCCGAGCCGTCGCCGCCCTTGCCGTCGTCCTTGGCGGTGGCGCTGCCCCCGCAGGCGGTGAGGGTGAGGGCGCCGACCACCAGGGCGGCACAGGTTCCCAGCACGCGCCGCGCTGCTTTGTCCGGCGTAGTCACTGTCTGCTCCCCGTTCGCATGATGTGCGTGGTCCGATCCGATGCGTGCAGAGAGAGGGGATCGGCGCGGGGTCGGGTTCCCGGCGTTCGCGGTGAACGCCGGGACGTGACAGAACCGGGACAATCGACGGTACGGCCGGGACGGATGTGACGGAACGGCCGCCGCACCCCACCTTTCCGGGACGGCCTCCGCTCAGGCCGGTCCGCCCCCGTACAGCTCCCCGTACGACGGCCACAGTCCGCCCGGACCGTCCACGGACTCCGCCGCGCGCACCGCCCGCACGATGGCCCGCGTCACCGTGTCCGCGCCCGCGGCGAGGATCTCGTTGAGCGCGAGCGGGCTCGCCGCGTCGAGCGCGCGCTCCCCGGTGGCCAGCGCGAACACCGTGTCGCCGTCGTTGAGCAGATGCACCGGCCGTACGGCGCGCGCGATGCCGTCGTGTGCCGTGCCGGCCAGCTTCTGGGCCTGGGCCTTGGTGAGATCCGCGTCCGTGGCGACCACGGCGAGCGTGGTGTTCAGCGGGGGAGGGGCGTTCCGCTCGGCGGCCCGCGCGAGGTACCGGCGCGCCGCCTCGTGCCGCTCCGCCGCGGGGTACTCCACCCGCCCCTGGAACAACTCGCCGTAGAGCACGCCGGTTTCCGGGTCCAGTACGTCGCCGGCCGCGTTCGCCACCACCAGGGCGCCCACGGTGATCCCCGAGTCGAGCACCACGCTCGCCGTGCCGACCCCGCCCTTCAGTGCCCCGACCACCGCACCCGTCCCGGCGCCGACGCAGCCCTGCGCCACCCCAGCCCCGGGTTCGCCCGCCGCGGCCGCCTCGACCGCCGCCCGTCCCGTGGCCGCGTCCGGCCGGGCCCCGAAGTCCCCGCCCCGCCCCAGGTCGAAGACGCACGCCGCGGGCACCACCGGCACCACATGGGCCGGATCCGGCCCGACCCGCACCCCGCGCCCCCGCTCCTCCAGCCAGGCCATCACCCCGGAGGCCGCGTCGAGCCCGTACGCGCTGCCCCCGGTGAGGACGATCGCCTCGACCTTCTGCACGAGGTTGCGCGGGTCGAGGGCGTCGGTCTCCTTGGTGCCCGGGCCGCCGCCCCGCACGTCCACCGCGGCGACGGCACCGCCCTCCGGGGCGAGGACGGCCGTGGTGCCAGTGAGCAGGCCGCCCCCGGTGCGAGTGGCGTGTCCGACCCGCAGGCCGGCGACGTCGGTCAAAGCGTCAAGAGTCATGGGGTCAGTGTCCAAGCGCCGGCGGTCCGGTGTCCCGAAGCCAGGGCCGCGCCCGGCATACGGGCCGAGCCCGCCGGCTGAGCCGCGCTCCGAGCGCCGACCGCGCCCCCACCCCCGGGCCGTACCCTGGGGGTATGGACACCGCCCCCGCCCCCGAGCCCCGCGAGCCCAAGGCCGCGCTCGTCTTTGACGACCCGCTGGACCAGCAGTCCTCGGACGACACCGACCGCGGGTGGGGCGAGCGGCCGGGCGGCACCGGGGACGGCGCCGCCGACCTGAAGCGCTTCCTCGACGAGAAGCCGCCGCACCACCTCTGATGAGCTAGGGCCGACCGGGCTCTGAGCCGCCGCGCTGCGCGACCAGCGCGTCGCGGATCTCCTTGAGCACCTCCAGCTCGGTGACCTCGATCAGCTCGTGGGTGCCTTCCTTCGCCTTGCGGCGGGCCTCCTGGCGGGCCAGGTACTTCGACATCGGCAGGACCATCAGGAAGTAGACCACCGCCGCGGTGATCACGAAGCTGAGCGCCGCCCCGAGGACCGAGCCCCACAGGATCATCACGCCACTGGTGACCGTGCCGTCCGCGGCCTTCTCGCAGGGGCCCTTCAGGCACGAGCTGTAACTGTCGAGATTCTTCGTCCCGATCGCTCCGACGAGCGGGTTGATGACACCCCTCACCACCGAGTTGACGATGTTGGTGAAGGCGGCGCCGATGACCACCGCTACTGCCAGATCGACGACGTTCCCTCGCATCAGGAAGGCCTTGAAGCCGTCCAGGATGCTGGGTTCCTTCTTCTCGCTCACCTCGGGGACTCTCCTCGCACGCGCAAGTTGTGGAACAGGCCGCTCCGCAACCTACGTCACGGCTGGGCCGTCCTGTCCAATTCCATCGCTCCAAAAGGCGACTTGACACGCAGTCAAGCATCAGGCGGAGCAGCCGGCTCAGCACAGGGCCACCGCCAGCCTCGCCGTGGTGCTCGCACCCACGAGCCGTGCCGCGAGGGAACGCGGCACCGTCAGCACGACGAGCGCGCCGCTGTCGACGCTCTCGTCACGGGCCTCCGGCACCTTCGACACCCGCACTCCGCGCGCGACCACCCGCGCGTCACCACCCGTCGCCCGGTCCTCGGCCGCGATGACGTCCACCCGGTCGCCGGGCCGCAGCAACCGGACCGTCGCCGCGTCGGCGATCCGCACCGGCGCGGTCACCAGCTCGACGGCCCGCCGCTCACGGCCGGCCTCCGCCGCCGGATGCCCGCGTGCCCGCTCGGTGTCCCGGGGGCCCGCCGCCACCAGCGCGGCGGCGGTGACGGCGAGGCCCGCGGCCACGGCCCGCCGCCGGTGCCGCACGAGCCGGTGCAGGGCGAACCGTCCGCCGCGCACCCGCACCGGCGCGAAATGCGGCACCTCGCAGGTCGGGGGAGCGTCCGTGCCCGGAGGTCGGGGAGAACGAGGGGAAGCGGCCTGGGAGGAGAGTGACGAGAAGGACGAGACGGATGAGAGGGGAGAAGGAGTCGGACCGTAGGACATGGGAACCACCACCTGCCACGAGGGATCGGCTTGCGAGACCCACGATGGGGCCTCGCGCCGCCGCCCGCCGGGCCCGGTGCACGACCGAGGGGTTGTGGACAACTCCGTCACCCGAAGGGGAGGTTCCCTCCAGTGGTTCCCCCAAGGGCCCGCCCTACGGCAGCGCGAACCCGGGGTCCATCCCGCCCAGCGCGGACGTGCACAGGCAGTCCCGCTCCCCGTCGGCCGGCAGTGCGGCGACCGCGTCGAACAGCACGCCCCGCAGCCGGTCCACGTTCGCCGCGAACACCCGCAGCACCTCGTCGTGCGAGACGCCCTCGCCGGTCTCCGCGCCCGCGTCGAGGTCGGTGACCAGCGTCATCGACGTGTAGCAGAGCTCCAGCTCACGGGCGAGCGCCGCTTCGGGATGACCGGTCATGCCCACCACCGACCAGCCCTGCGCCTGGTGCCACAACGATTCGGCACGGGTGGAGAAGCGCGGCCCCTCGATCACGACCAGCGTGCCGCCGTCCACCGGCTCCCAGTCCCGTCCGCGCGCCGCCTTCAGCGCAGCGGCCCGTCCGGCGGGGCAGTAGGGGTCGGCCAGGGACACGTGGACCACGTTCGGCACGGTGCCGTCGGGCAGCGGCAGCCCGTCGAAGTACGACGCCGCCCGGGACTTCGTACGGTCGACCAGCTGGTCCGGGACGAGCAGCGTGCCCGGCCCGTACTCGGGGCGCAGCCCGCCCACCGCACACGGCCCGAGCACCTGGCGCACCCCCACCGACCGCAGCGCCCACAGGTTGGCCCGGTAGTTGATCCGGTGCGGCGGGAGGTGGTGGCCGCGCCCGTGCCGGGGCAGGAAGGCGACCCGGCGGCCGGCGATCTCACCGAGGAAGAGGGAGTCGCTGGGCGGCCCGTAGGGGGTGTCCACCTGGACCTCGGTCACGTCCTGGAGGAACGAGTAGAAGCCCGAGCCGCCGATTACGCCGATCTCTGCGTTCGCCATGCCGCCACAGTAGCGGGCGCCCGTCAGCCCCGGCCGGGCCCCGGCTCCGCCTCTGGCCGGGCCCCGGCTCCGCCCCCGTCCGGCCCCCGCCGGGGGCGAACGCAGGGGACCCCGCCGTCGTACGACGGCGGGGTCCCCTGGAGCCGGATGTCAGGCGGCCGAGGTGCTGCTGGTCGAGGTGCCCTTGCTCGACGGCTTCGAGTCCGAGGAGGACGACGAAGCGGTCGACGAGGACCCCGACGAGGAGGACGACGACGAGTCGGACGAGGCCGACGACTTCGACGCGGACGCCGGCGAGCTGCTCGACGAGGAGCCGCGGCTGTCGTTGCGGTAGAAGCCGGAGCCCTTGAAGACGATGCCGACGGCGGAGAACACCTTCTTGAGGCGCCCGTCGCAGTTGGGGCACACGGTCAGGGCGTCGTCGGTGAACTTCTGCACCGCTTCGAGGCCCTCGCCGCACTCGGTGCACTGGTACTGGTACGTCGGCACTGTCTTCCTCCTGGCACTCTCACTCGATGAGTGCTAACGACGATCCATAGTGACGTATTCCGGGGATTCAGTCCACCGTCACCGGCACGCGGTGACCGACGCCACGCGCGACGGTACGGCTCCGGGGGCGTGCCGAGAGCCTGGAACGCAGGGCCACCAGGGTGGCCAGGGCGAGCAGAGTGCCGCCCATCGGCACCAGGAATCCCGCGCCCTGCCAGAAGCGGTCCTCCAGCTGTCCGGCCACCGTCACGGCGGCCGCCTGGCCGAGGGCCACCGCGCCGGTCAGCCAGGTGAAGGCCTCGGTGCGGGCGCCGGCCGGCACCAGACCGTCCACCAGCGTGTAGCCGGTGATCAGGGCGGGCGCGATGCACATGCCGACGAGGAGGCCGAGGCCGGCCAGGACCGGCACCGAGTGCGCGGCCCACAGCCCGGACGCGGCGAGCGCGAGGGCGGCGTAGCCGAGCAGGAGGCGCCGCTGCGGGGCGGCCTTCCAGGCGATGGCGCCGCACACGATGCCGGACAGCATGTTCCCGGCGGCGAAGACGCCGTACAGGACGCCGTTCATGCCGGGTTCGCCGATCGACTCGGTGAACGCGGCCAGCGACACCTGCATGCCGCCGAAGACGGCGCCGATGCCGAGGAAGGTCACGATCAGTACGCGCACCCCGGGGACGCGCAGCGCGGAGTCGTGCTTCACGCGCGCGTGGCCGTCGGCGGTGACCGAGGGCTGCGTGGAGCGCTGCGCGGCGAACAGCAGACCGCCCACCAGGGTCAGCGCGGCCTCCGTGACCAGGCCGGCGGCCGGGTCGACGGTGGTGCACAGCGCGGTGGCGAGCAGCGGGCCGAGGACGAAGGTCAGCTCGTCGGTGACGGACTCGAAGGCGGCGGCGGTCGGCATCAGGGGCGAGCCCTGGAGCTTCACGCCCCAGCGGGCCCGCACCATCGGACCGACCTGCGGCACCGAGGCGCCGGTCGGCACGGCCGCCACGAACAGCGCCCACAGCGGGGCGTCGGCCAGGGCGAGCGCCGTCAGGGTCAGGCCCGCCAGCGTGTGCACCAGCACGCCGGGGATCAGGACCGCGCGCTGCCCGTACCGGTCGGCGAGGCGCCCGCTGTAGGGGGCGAACAGGGCCATGGAGACGCCGGTGACGGCGGCGGCCGCGCCGGCGGCGCCGTAGGAGCCGGTGGTGTGCTGCACGAGCAGCACGATGGAGATGGTGAGCATCGCGAACGGCTGGCGCGCCGCGAAGCCGGGGAGCAGGAACGTCCAGGCGCCGCGGGTGCGCAGCAGCTGTCCGTATCCGGGGCGGGAGGAGGCCGGCGAGGTCGTCGACGGCTCGGTGGTGACCGTGGATTCCACGGCCCGTGCCTTTCTGCCGCCTGGTAGCGCGGCCCCGGCACAGGGGGCGGCGCCGAGAGCTGTCCTCTTGCGCGGAACTGCGGTAGATACCGGTGCCTACTGGGAAGGACGTCCCGGCCGCCATACGGTCGCGCCAGCTCTGCGTCAGGCAGAGTTGGTTCGATCAGGGTGCGCCTTCAGCGTACAGGGATCACGAACCTGCCTGCCTGTGAAAACGAGCACCGTGGCACGGGGTGCCTGTGAATGAATGGGGTGTGAACCGCACGAAACATCCCCTTAACGACCGCCCCACAGAGAGGCCGCCCCACAGAGAGGCCGTCCCACAGAGAGGCCGTCCCACAGAGAGGCCGTCCCACAGAGAGGCCGCCCCACGGAGCGGCCCGCCCACAGCGCGTCCGCCCCGATCCCCCTGTTAGCGACCGCCCCCCGCACGCCCCGGCCCATGCCCATGCCGCCCCGGCCCGTGCCGGCCGTGCGTGCCCCGGGGTACGCCCTCCTCCGCCGTGTCCGTGCCGAGCCAGCCGGCCAGCTTGCCGCCGCGGCCCACGGCCCGCAGCCTCCGCTCCGCCGCGTCCCGCACCGGATCGGTGGCGACCACGAGCAGTTCGTCCCCGCGCCGCAGCACCGTCGACGGCAGCGGCACGAACGACGTGCCCTCGCGCACGACCAGGGTGACGGCGGCGCCGGCGGGCAGTCGCAGCTCGTTGACCTCGACGCCGTGCATCCGCGAGCCCCGGGGGATCGCCACCGACAGCAGATGTCCCCGCAGTCGCTCCAGCGGCGCCGACTCGATCCCGAGGTCGGCCGCGGCCTCCGCGTCCTCGCCGAGCCGCAGCTTGCGGGCGAGCCAGGGCAGGGTCGGCCCCTGGACCAGGGTGTAGACGACGACCAGGACGAAGACGATGTTGAAGATCCGGCGGCTGTCCTCGACCCCGCCGACCATCGGGATGGTCGCCAGGATGATGGGGACGGCGCCGCGCAGCCCCGCCCAGGACATCAGCGTCTGCTCCGTCCACGGCACCCGGAACGGCGTCAGGCAGAGCACCACGCTCAGCGGGCGGGCGATCATCGTCAGCACCAGGCCGATGACGAGGGCGGGCAGGATGTCGTCGCCGAGCTCATGCGGTGTGACCAGCAGGCCGAGCAGGACGAACATGCCGATCTGGGCCAGCCAGCCGAGCCCGTCGGCGAACCCGCGGGTGGCCGGCCAGTGCGGCAGCCGGGCGTTGCCCATCACCATCGAGGCGAGGTAGACCGCGAGGAAGCCGCTGCCGTGGGCGAGGGCGCCCGCCGCGTACGCCACGACGGCGATGGCCATGACGGCGATCGGGTAGAGGCCGGAGGCGGGCAGCGCCACATGCCGCAGCCCCCACGAGCCCAGCCAGCCCACCGCGAGGCCGATCGCGGCACCGATGGCCAGCTCCAGCAGGATCTCGGCGACCAGCACGTACCAGTGCTCGATGGGCCCGGAGTGCGAGAAGGCCACGACCAGGATGACCACGGGGGCGTCGTTGAAGCCGGACTCCGCCTCCAGGGTGCCCGTCACGCGTGACGGGAGGGGGATCCTGCGCAGCACGGAGAAGACCGCGGCGGCGTCCGTGGAGGACACCACGGCGCCGATGATGAGCGCCTGGCGCCAGTCGAGGCCGATCAGATAGTGCGCGGCCGTCGCCGTCACGCCCACGCTCACCGCGACACCGAAGAGGGCCAGCGCGGTGGCCGCGGGCAGGGCCGGCTTGATCTCTTTCCACTTGGTGCCCAGACCACCCTCGGCCAGGATCACGACCAGGGCCGCGTACCCGATGACCTGCGTCAGCTCGGCGTTGTCGAACTTGATGTCGCCGACGCCGTCCTGGCCCATGGCGATGCCGATGCCCAGGTACACGAGCAGGCTGGGGAGCCCGCTGCGCGAGGAGATCCGGACCGCGGCGACCGCGACGAGCAGGACGAGCGAGCAGACGAGCAGAAGCTGGTTGAGGTCGTGGACAGTCAGCGGCCGTTCCCTTCCCTGGCTCACGCGCACACGCGCGCGGGCTTCCGTACATAGGACACGAAGTGGCAGCACTCCGTACCCAACTACTTCGTTACCTTACCTAACTCTTGACGATTTCTTGACACTCCGCCGGGCATGATCGAACGTCCGTGCGCGCGGGTTCCCCGATCCGCGTCAAGTGCCGCCGGGCCCTGCGCCTATGGTTGCTCCAGCGCTCATTCAAAAGGACAGCCCGCCCTGCCGCTCGCGTTAGGACAGCAAGGACAGCGATGCCCCCCAACACCACCGCCTCCACGGGTCAGCAGCCCGGCAAGTCCGGCAGGAAGAAGGGGCGCAAAGCCCGCCTTGTCGTCATCGTCCTCGTGCTGGCCATCATCGGAGGCGTGGCGTACGGGGCGTACTGGTCCATCAGTACGGTGCGGGCCTCCTTCCCGCAGACCACGGGTTCGATAACCCTCGAAGGTCTGTCGGGTCCCGTCGAGGTGAAGCGCGACGGCTACGGCATCCCGCAGATCTACGCCTCGACCGACGAGGACCTGTTCATGGCGCAGGGCTACGTCCAGGCGCAGGACCGGTTCTACGAGATGGACGTCCGCCGCCACATGACCTCCGGCCGGCTGTCGGAGATGTTCGGCGAGGGGCAGGTCGACAACGACGAGTTCCTGCGCACCCTGGGCTGGCACCGGGTCGCGAAGGAGGAGTACGACAGCAAGCTGTCCGCCTCCACCAAGAAGTACCTCCAGGCGTACGCCAAGGGCGTCAACGCCTATCTGGAGGGCAGGAGCGGCGAGGAACTGTCGCTGGAGTACGCGGCCCTCGGCTTCGTCAACGACTACGAGCCCGAGGCGTGGACCCCGGTCGACTCGGTGGCGTGGCTGAAGGCGATGGCCTGGGACCTGCGCGGCAACATGGAGGACGAGATCGACCGGGCCCTGGCGACCAGCCGGCTGGGCCCGAAGCAGATCCAGGACCTCTACCCGCGCTACCCGTACGGCCGGAACAAGGCGATCGTCCAGGAGGGCCAGTTCGACGAGCTGACCGGGGCGTTCGCGCAGGAGGGCGCCTCCTCGGGCGACGGCACGGGCACCGGGACCGGCACGGGCACGGGCGCGGCGGGCGACGGCTCGGGCACCGGCACCGCGGGCGCGAGCGGGGCCACCGGTCTGGAGAGCCAGCTCTCCGGCCTCTACGACGTCCTCGAGGACCTCCCGACCGCCGTCGGCGTGAACGGCAACGGCATCGGCTCCAACTCCTGGGTCGTCTCGGGCGAGCACACCATCACCGGCAAGCCGCTGCTGGCCAACGACCCGCACCTGTCGGCGTCGTTGCCGTCCGTCTGGTACCAGATGGGCCTGCACTGCACGAGCCGGTCCGCCAAGTGCCAGTTCGACGTCTCCGGCTACACCTTCGCCGGTCTGCCCGGTGTGATCATCGGCCACAACCAGGACATCTCCTGGGGCATGACCAACTCCGGCGTCGACGTCACCGACCTCTACCTGGAGAAGCTCACCGGCGACGGCTACCAGTACGACGGCAAGGTCAAGCCGTTCACCACCCGCGAGGAGACGATCAAGGTCGCAGGGGGTGAGGCCAAGACGATCGTGGTCCGCGAGACCGTCAACGGCCCCCTGCTCTCCGACCGCAGCGACGAACTGGTCAAGGTCGGCAGGAAGGCGTCCGTCGACACCGCGGCGCCCGACCGCGGCGACGGCTACGGCATCTCGCTGCGCTGGACCGCGCTGGACCCGGGCACCTCCATGGACGCCGTGTTCGCCATGGACAAGGCCGAGAACTGGACCGACTTCCGGGCCGCCGCCGCCCTGTTCGAGGTGCCCTCGCAGAACCTGGTCTACGCCGACACCCAGGACCACATCGGCTACACCCTCCCGGGCAAGATCCCCACGCGCGCGCAGGGCGTGGACGGCTCCATCCCGCAGCCCGGCTGGAACTCCGAGTACCGCTGGACCGGCTACATCCCGCAGGACGAACTGCCCTACGAGTACGACCCCGCGCGCGGGTACATCGTCACCGCCAACCAGGCCGTGATCGACAAGGACAAGTACCCCTACACGCTCACCACGGACTGGGGTTACGGCACCCGCAGCCAGCGCATCACCGACCTGATCAAGTCGAAGATCGACGACGGCGGCAAGGTCTCCACCGACGACATGCGCCAGATGCAGCTCGACAACAGCAGCGAGATCGCCAAGCTGCTGGTGCCCAAGCTGCTGAAGATCGACATCGACGACCCCGACGTCCGTGAGGCCCAGAAGCTCCTGGAGGGCTGGGACTACACCCAGGACGCCGACTCGGCGGCCGCCGCCTACTTCAACTCGGTCTGGCGCAACATCCTGAAGCTGGCCTTCGGCAACAAGCTGCCCAAGGAGCTGCGGGTCAAGGGCCAGTGCCTGTGGGTGGACCCGGTCAGCACCACCGGCCCGGCCGACGAGGCGGAGAAGGTCCGCGAGTGCGGCCGGCGCGACGCCGACCAGGCGCAGCCGGACGGCGGCGACCGCTGGTTCGAGGTGGTGCGCAACCTGATGGCCGACGAGGACAGCGACTGGTGGCAGACCCCGTCGTCCGGCACCCGGCCCAAGGCCGACAACCGCGACCAGCTGTTCGAGCGCGCCCTGATCGACGCCCGCTGGGAGCTGACCGCCAAGCTCGGCAAGGACATCGACACCTGGAGCTGGGGCCGGCTGCACCGCCTGTTCCTGAAGAACCAGACCCTCGGCACCGAGGGCCCCGGATTCCTCCAGTACGTCCTCAACCGCGGCCCCTGGAAGCTCAGCGGCGGCGAGGCCACCGTGAACGCCACGGGCTGGAACGCGGCGGGCGGCTACGGCGTCATCTGGGTGCCGTCGATGCGGATGGTGGTCAACCTCGGCGACCTCGACAAGTCGAAGTGGATCAACCTCACCGGCGCCTCCGGGCACGCCTACAACGCCCACTACACCGACCAGACCGACGCGTGGGCCGACGGCGAACTGCTCGACTGGTCCTTCTCGAAGGACGCCGTCGACAAGAGCACGAGCGACACCCTGGTGCTGGAGCCGTGAACCGCTGACCACGGCGGCACCCGGCCGAAGGGGCCCTCCACGCGCGCGCGTGGAGGGCCCCTTCGCGCTCAGGCCGGGAAGCGGCGCACGCCCGAGGGGGTCACCACGGCCCGCACCGGCCGGTCGTGGGCCTCGGCCGGGACGCGCGCGACGACCTCCCCGTCGTAGAGCAGCACCACCAGCGCGGGGTGCGCGTCCGCGCGTTCCAGACGGGCGAGCACGCGGTCGTAGGAGCCGCCGCCGCGCCCCAGGCGCATCCCGCGGTGGTCGACCGCCAGTCCGGGCAGCAGCACGGCGTCCGCGGTCGTGACGGCGTCCGGGCCGAGGCGTTCCCCGGCGGGTTCGAGGAGTTCCATCCGTCCGCCGTGCCGGACCGGGACGAGGGAGCGCTCGCCCGAGTACGCGCCCCAGTCGAGGTCGTTGTCGGGCAGGAGCACCGGCAGCAGGACCCGCACGCCCCGCGCGCGCAGCGCGTCCAGCAGCGCGAGGGTGCCCGGTTCACTCCCGACGGCAACGTAGGCTGCCACCGTGCGCGCGTCGGTCAGCTCCGGCAGCCCCAGCGCGTGCTCCGCCAGTCGGACGGCGGATCCGTGCACGTCATCGGCGGTCAACCTGTTTCTCACCGCGAGGAAGTCCCGCCGCAACGTTCGCTTGTCAGGCTCTGCCGGACGTCCGATCTGACTCAATGGTCGTACCCGTACCCTTTCAATACGCTCATATGAGAGCCAATTAACCGGAGCCACAGATTCCCTACAAAGGCACCGGATAAGGTTGCGGGCATGACTCAGTCGCACCCTCGGATCAGCAAGGCTGTCATCCCCGCAGCAGGCCTCGGCACCCGGTTCCTTCCCGCCACCAAGGCCACTCCCAAGGAGATGCTGCCGGTCGTCGACAAGCCGGCGATCCAGTACGTGGTCGAGGAGGCCGTCTCCGCGGGCCTCGACGACGTCCTCATGATCACGGGCCGCAACAAGCGCCCTCTTGAGGACCATTTCGACCGCAACTACGAACTCGAGTCCGCGCTGCAGAAGAAGGGCGACGCCGCACGGCTCGCCAAGGTCCAGGAGTCCAGCGACCTCGCCACCATGCACTACGTGCGCCAGGGCGACCCCAAGGGACTCGGCCACGCGGTGCTCTGCGCCGCCCCGCACGTCGGCCAGGAGCCCTTCGCCGTGCTCCTCGGCGACGACCTCATCGACCCCCGCGACCCGCTGCTCAAGCGGATGGTGGAGATCCAGGAGCAGCACGGCGGCAGCGTCATCGCGCTCATGGAGGTCGCCCCCGAGCAGATCCACCTCTACGGCTGCGCGGCCGTGGAGCCCACCGACGACGGCGACGTCGTCAAGGTGACCGGCCTGGTCGAGAAGCCCGACGCGGTGGACGCCCCGTCCCACTACGCCGTCATCGGCCGCTACGTCCTCGACCCGCACATCTTCGACATACTGCGCCAGACCGAGCCCGGCCGCGGCGGCGAGATCCAGCTCACCGACGCCCTCCAGCAGCTCGCGGCCGACGAGAAGGTCGGCGGCCCCGTGCACGGCGTCGTCTTCAAGGGGCGCCGCTATGACACCGGCGACCGCGGCGACTACCTGCGTGCCATTGTCCGACTCGCATGCGAACGTGAGGACCTGGGCCCGGACTTCCGGACCTGGCTTCGCAGTTACGTAGCCGAGGAGATGTAGCCACTTTGAGCAGCGCCGCGCCCCGCACCGCCGGCCAGGACCACCTCTGGTCGGTGGACGAGCACCTGGAGGACATCCTCGCGACCGTCCGCCCCCTGGAACCCATCGAGCTCCAACTGCTCGACGCCCAGGGCTGTGTCCTCGTCGACGACATCACGGTGCCCCTCTCCCTGCCGCCGTTCGACAACAGCTCCATGGACGGGTACGCGGTACGGGTCGCCGACGTCGCGGGCGCGAGCGAGGAGTACCCGGCGGTCCTGGAGGTCGTCGGGGACGTCGCGGCGGGCCAGGCGCAGCTGCTCCAGGTGGGGCCCGGGCAGGCCGCCCGCATCATGACGGGCGCGCCGCTGCCGCCCGGCGCCGAGACGGTCGTCCCGGTGGAGTGGACCGACGGCGGGCTCGGCGAGGGCCCGGTGACCGGGATGCGGGCTCGCAGCCTCGCCCCCGAGTCGGCCTCCGGGCACGTCCATGTGTACCGGCCCGCCGAGGCCCGCGCGCACGTACGCGCCAAGGGCAGCGACGTACGGGCGGGTGACCGGGCCCTGGAGGCCGGCACCGTGCTCGGCCCGCCGCAGATCGCCCTGCTCGCCGCGATCGGCCGCGGCACCGTACGCGTACGCCCGCGCCCGCGCGTGGTCGTGATGTCCACCGGCAGCGAACTCGTCCAGCCCGACGAACAGTTGCGCGACGGCCAGATCTACGACTCCAACAGCTTCGCCCTCACCGCGGCCGCCCGGGACGCCGGCGCCATCGCCTACCGCGTGGGCGCCGTCGCCGACGACGCCGAGATCCTCCGCTCCACCATCGACGACCAACTGGTGCGCGCCGACCTCATGGTCACCACCGGCGGGGTCAGCGTCGGCGCGTACGACGTGGTCAAGGAGGCCCTGGAGTCCGTCGCGGACGAGGACGAGGCGGGCAGCGGCATCGACTTCCGCAAGCTCGCCATGCAGCCCGGCAAGCCCCAGGGCTTCGGCTCCATCGGCCCCGACCACACCCCGCTGCTGGCCCTGCCCGGCAACCCGGTGTCGTCGTACGTCTCCTTCGAACTGTTCGTGCGGCCCGCGATCCGCACCCTCATGGGCCTCAAGGACGTCCACCGGCCGCGCACCACCGCGCGCCTCACCGCCGACAAGGCGCTGACCTCGCCCAAGGGCCGCCGCCAGTTCCTGCGCGCCTCCCACGCCGACGGCACGGTGAGGCCGGTCGGCGGAGCCGGATCGCACCTGGTCGCCGCCCTCGCGCACGCCGACGCGCTGATCGTCGTCCCCGAGGACACCGAGTCCGTGGAGCCCGGCGCCGAGGTCGAGGTCGTCCTGCTCGGCTGAGCGCCCGCACGGCGGCCGGCGGCGGGCCCGTCCCGAGCCGGTGCGCGCCCCGACTTGGCGGTACCGTGTCGCGCACAGACAGGCCCTGGCGCCGCACCGCCGAGGGCCCGGACCGGGAGCGCCGCACAGCATGAGTACGCAGGACCGACTGACGCACATCGACGAGGCGGGCGCCGCCCGCATGGTCGACGTATCCGGCAAGGACATCACCGCGCGCACCGCACGCGCGAGCGGGCGCGTCCTGGTCTCGCCCCGGGTGGTCGAGCTGCTGCGCGGCGAGGGCGTCCCCAAGGGCGACGCCCTGGCCACCGCGCGGATCGCGGGCATCATGGGCGCCAAGCGCACCCCGGACCTGATCCCGCTGTGCCACCCCCTGGCGGTCTCCGGGGTGAAACTGGACCTGTCGGTCGCGGACGACGCCGTGGAGATCCTCGCCACGGTGAGGACAACGGACCGCACGGGCGTCGAGATGGAGGCCCTCACCGCGGTCTCCGTCGCCGCGCTCACCGTGATCGACATGGTCAAGGCGGTCGACAAGGGAGCGGTCATCACGGACGTACGCGTGGAGGAGAAGACCGGCGGCAAGTCCGGCGACTGGAGCCGGGCATGAGCGCCGGGACCCGCCGCGCGCTCGTCGTGACCGCCTCCAACCGCGCCGCCGCCGGGGTCTACGAGGACAAGGGCGGACCGCTGGTCGCCGCGGGGCTGACCGGTCTCGGCTTCACGGTCGAGGGACCGCGGGTCGTGCCCGACGGCGACCCCGTCGAGGCCGCGCTGCGCGCCGCCGTCGACGCCGGGTACGACGTGGTCGTCACCACCGGCGGCACGGGCGTCTCTCCCACCGACCGCACCCCCGAGGCGACCCGCGCGGTGATCGACCACGAGGTGCCGGGCATCGCGGAGGCCATCCGGGCCTTCGGACGCGAGAAGGTGCCGACCGCCGCCCTCTCGCGGGGCCTGGCCGGGGTGGCCGGAGCCACCCTGATCGTCAACCTGCCGGGCTCCACGGGCGGGGTGAAGGACGGGCTCGCCGTCCTCGGGCCCCTGCTGGCGCACGCCGTCGACCAGATCCGTGGCGGGGACCACCCCAGACCCGGAGCGGGCACCGGGGGTGCGAGCTGAACAGCCCGTCCTGGCCGGTCGTCCTCGCGGACGGAGACGTCGTCCTGCGTCCGATAAGGCTGCGCGACCAACGGGCCTGGCGCGAGGTCAACCGGCGCAACCGGGACTGGCTGCGCCCCTGGGAGGCCACCATCCCGCCGCCCACGCCCAGCGGTCCCATCACGCACCGGCCGACCTACCGTCAGATGGTGCGGCACCTGCGGGCCGAGGCCAACGCGGGCCGCATGCTGCCCTTCGTCATCGAGTACCAGGGGCGGCTGGTCGGCCAGTTGACGGTCGCCGGGATCACCTGGGGTTCGATGTGCTCGGGGCACGTCGGCTACTGGGTGGACCAGTCGGTGGCCGGCCGCGGGGTGATGCCCACGGCCGTGGCGATGGCCGTGGACCACTGCTTCCGGCGGGTCGGACTGCACCGCATCGAGGTCTGCATTCGCCCGGAGAACGGGCCCAGCCGCCGCGTGGTGGAGAAACTCGGATTCCGCGAGGAGGGGCTGCGGCCCCGTTATCTCCACATCGACGGCGCCTGGCGCGACCATCTGGTGTTCGCGCTCACCGCGGAAGAGGTCCCCGACGGACTGCTCGGCCGCTGGCACCGGGCCCGCGCGCACGGCTCCTCGCCCGACGGACCGAGGAACCCGCAGAACACGCAGGGGAATCCCGGATAGCCCACGGTAATTGAATAAATGTTCGAAATTGATCGAGCAGCGATCGTCTCGGGGGCCTGAATTTCCCGTCCGCTGCGGTCGGCTGATCGGATCGATCACAAAAAAATTTCGAAATATCAGCCAGATCGTGCGACACACCGGCTCAATTGGCAGATGGCCTCACACAAACCCCTCTACCGTGTGAGGCGTGAGCAGCAGCGGCCTCATCTACGCAGTCATTGTCGGGGCCTGGGCCGCCTACTTGGTGCCGATGTGGCTCCGTAGGCAGGACGAGCTGAACGAGGCCCGTCCGACGGAACGCTTCAGCACAGCCATCCGGTTGCTGTCCGGACGGGCGGGCATGGAGCGCCGGTACGCCAAGGACCTGCGGGCGCGCTCCGCCGACGAGGAGGAGCCCAGCGCCGTCGACCCGGACGACGTCACCGCATCGGTGGACGTCCGGGCCTTCGCCATGCCCCCGACCCGCCCGCAGGCGCAGGCGGCGGTGCCGGCCCGGGCGGAGGAACCGGAGCCGGAAGGAGCCCGGCCCGAACCCGAACGGCCCGAACCGGCCCGCGCACAGAAGCAGCCGAAGGCGCAGCCGGCGCAGAAGCCCGTGCCCTCCGCACGGCGCGCACGGCCCACCCCCGCCTCGGAAGCCGCCGCCGCGCGCGCCCGGCGCACGAAGGTGCTCGCGCGCCGTCGGCGCACCACGGTGATGCTGTTCCTCGCGTTCACCTCCGGCGCCGTCGTCGCCGCCGTCGGAGGGCTCACCTTCCTGTGGGCGCCCGGCGTGCCCGCCGTGCTGCTCAGCGCGTACATCGCCTACCTGCGCACCCAGGAGCGCCGCCGGTTCGCGTACCAGATGGACCGCCGCCAGGCCGAGGCCGCCGCGCAGCGGCTGAGGGAACAGACCCGCCAGCCGCGCCGACGCGTGCCCGCCGACTCCGGCGCGGACGCCGAGGAGCCCGACGAAGGATCCGGACCACAGACCGACCCCGGACTCCTCGCGCTCGCCGCCGACCGGCGGGCGCTCGTCGAACAGACCGACCACGCCGAGTGGGTCGACCAGCAGCGTGAGCGCCAGCGGCGGCCCGGCCAGGGCGAGAGCTGGGACCCGGTGCCGGTCCCGCTGCCGACGTACGTGACCGCGCCGGTCGCCCCCAGGGCCACCGCCGACGTGGACCTCGGCGCCCCGGACGCGTGGAGTTCGGCGCGGTCCAGCACGGTGACGCCGGAGCAGGAGACGGCCGAGCCCCCGGCGGCCCCGGCCGAACACCCGGAGCCCGCCGAGGGCGAGGAGAAGGCCGACGGCGGCGGGCGCAGCGACGCCCGCCGGGCCGCCTCCGCCCGCCGGGCCCGCGAACGCGGGCGCACCCCGCTCTTCGACCAGTACGAGGACGGCGGGCGGCCGCGGGCCGCCAACGAGTAGGCGGGGCCCGCGTGATCCGCGGGCCCGGGCGTCCCACCTGCGCCGGACCGGGCGCGTTCCCGGAACGGATTTCCAAGCGGGCGGATCGGGATGCTAGAGTTTCACTCGTTGCAAGGGCCTGTGGCGCAGTCTGGTAGCGCACCTCGTTCGCATCGAGGGGGTCTGGGGTTCAAATCCCCACAGGTCCACCGCAGCGAGATCCCGTCCGATCGTCAGATCGGACGGGATCTCTTTTTTGTATGCCGCGGATGTGCCGCCCATGGTGTGCGGATGTGCTGTCGACCACTCAGCACCCCCGCCCCGACCGGCGGCTGACCCCGTGACGGCCGGCCGGGGGCGTGGGCCCGCTCAGGGGTTGAGCGGCTTGGCGTAACACAGGCTCAGTTCGTGGAAGCGGTAGTAGCCGAACTTCGCGCACGGCTCGTAGCCGCTGGACTCGTACAGGGCGACCGCCTCCGGCTGCTTGGCGCCCGTCTCCAGCACCATGCGCACCCGGCCCGCCGCGCGGGCGTCCTCCTCCAGGGCGGCGAGCACGCGCCGGGCGAGACCGCGGCCGCGCATGTCGTCGATCACGTACATCCGCTTCAGCTCCGCGTCCCCGTCGAGGTTGCCCTCGTCGTTCACGTCCTGCGCGCGCCAGCCGCCCGAGGCGACCGGTGTGCCGTCCTCGTCGTAGACGATCAGGTAGACGCCGTTCGGCGGTTCGAAGTGGGCCGGGTCCATGTGGGTGGCGTCGCCGCCGTCGCCGTAGCGGACGCCGTACTCGGCCTGGACCGCGTCGTTGAGCTTGACGGCGTCGGGGTGGTCGAAGGAGACGCGACGTATGTTCATGCGGCAAACCGTACATTCGTAAGTGGTCGGAATCTGGACTACGTCCAGTGTGCCGGTATCGTGCCGGGGTGCTCACTGTGACCTCCGTGAATGTGAACGGGCTGCGTGCCGCCGCGAAGAAGGGCTTCGTGGAGTGGCTGGCCGGGACCTCCGCCGATGTGCTGTGCCTCCAGGAGGTGCGCGCCGAGCCCGGACAGCTGCCCGAGACCGTGCGCGCGCCCGAGGGCTGGCACGTCGTGCACGCCCCCGCCGCCGCGAAGGGGCGGGCGGGCGTCTCCCTCTACACCCGTCGCGAGCCCGACCGGGTGCGGGTCGGGTTCGGGTCGGCCGAGTTCGACACGAGCGGCCGGTACGTCGAGGCCGATCTGCCGGGTGTGACGGTCGCCTCGCTGTACCTGCCCTCCGGGGAGGTCGGCACCGAGCGCCAGGACGAGAAGGTCCGCTTCATGGGCGAGTTCCTCTCCTACCTCAAGGAGCTGCGCGAGCGCGCCGCCGCCGACGGCCGCGAGGTCGTGGTCTGCGGCGACTGGAACATCGCGCACCGCAACGCCGACCTGAAGAACTGGCGCGCCAACGCCAAGAACTCCGGCTTCCTGCCCGAGGAGCGCGCCTGGCTCGGCCAGGTCCTCGACCCCGCCGACGGCGGCTACGTCGACGTGGTGCGCGCCCTGCACCCCGACGTCGAGGGCCCCTACAGCTGGTGGTCGTACCGGGGGCGGGCCTTTGACAATGACTCGGGTTGGCGCATCGACTACCAGATCGCCACGCCGGGGCTCGCGGGCCGGGCGGTCAAGGGGCTGGTGGAGCGGGCCGCGAGTCATGGCGAGCGGTGGTCGGACCATGCGCCGGTGACGGTCGTCTACGAGTAGGCCCGCCCAGGGCTAGTTGGTCTTGCGGAGGCGGCGGTCCAGGGCGAGGGACATCTCCGCCTCCACCACGCTCCTGGCCAGCGGGCGCAGCCGGGGGAGGTCCTCCTCGGTGGCGTGGCGCAGGATCAGGTCGGCGAAGAGGTCGGCGAGGACGTCGGCGTGGGCGCGCAGCTCCTTGCCGGCGGCCAGCACCTCGGCGAGCGGGATGCCCTCGCGGACCAGGGCCGCGGAGACGTCCAGCAGACGGCGGCTGATGTGGACGATCTCCCCGCCGTCGGTGGCCAGATAGCCGAGGTCCAGGGCGGCGGCGAGGTTCTCCGGGGTGACCTGGCCCTCGAAGCGGGCGGCGAGTTCCTCGGGGGTGAGGCGGACCGGTTCCTCCTCGGTGGGGGTGACGCCGAGCAGGTCGGCGACGTCCCGGCCGTGGTCGAGGGCCTCGGCGAGTTCGGCGATGCCGCTGAGGGTGTGGCCGCGCTCCAGCAGCGTCGAGACGGTGCGCAGCCGGGCCAGGTGGCGGTCGTCGTACCAGGCGATACGGCCCTCGCGGCGGGGCGGGTGGATGAGCCCCCGCTCACGGTAGAAACGCAGGGTGCGCACGGTGATGCCGGCCAGCTCGGCCAGCTCCTCCATGCGGTACTCGCGTGGGCCCTCGGTTCGTCCAGCGTCTTCTGCCACGCCGGAAGCCTATGGTGTACCGCCGGTAACTTTCCTCGGTCCAACCCCTACCCATGAGTACGGAGCTGCTCTACCCTCCCATTGCGCCAGTGTTCACTGGCAGAGTCGCACGGCTGTGGAGGGCTTCGGGATGACCGGACACGAGCATGTACGGGTGGCGGTGGTCGGATCCGGGTTCGGAGGGCTCGGGGCCGCGGTGCGGCTGCGGCGGGAGGGCATCACCGACTTCGTCGTCCTGGAGCGGGCGTCGAGTGTGGGCGGCACCTGGCGCGACAACAGCTATCCCGGGTGTGCCTGCGACGTCCCCTCGCACCTGTACTCCTTCTCCTTCGCGCCCAACCCCGACTGGCCGCGCACCTTCTCCGGCCAGGAGCACATCCGCGCCTACCTGGAGCACGTCACGGACGTCTTCGGGCTGCGCCCGCACATCCGCTTCGACTCCGAGGTCAAGCGGATGGCCTGGAACGCCGAGCGGCTGTGCTGGGACATCGAGACCACCGCCGGGAACCTCTCCGCCGACGTCGTCGTCTCGGCCACCGGGCCGCTGTCCGACCCCAAGGTCCCGGACGTCCCGGGCCTGGACTCCTTCACCGGCAAGGTCTTCCACTCCGCGCGCTGGGACCACGACTACGACCTGCGCGGCAAGCGCGTCGCCATGGTCGGCACCGGCGCCTCCGCCATCCAGATCGTGCCCGCCATCCAGCCGGACGTCTCCCGGCTCACCCTTTTCCAGCGGACCCCGCCGTGGGTGATGCCGCGCATGGACCGCGCGATCAGCGGGGCGGAGCGCCGGCTGCACCGGCTGCTGCCCTTCACCACCCAGGCCCGCCGCGGCCTGCTCTGGGGCATCCGGGAACTGCAGGTCCAGGCGTTCACCAAGCACCCGAACGAACTGGGTCTGGTGGAGCGGCTCGCCAAGCACAACATGGCCAAGGCCATCAAGGACCCGGCCCTGCGCGCCAAGCTCACCCCCGACTACCGGATCGGCTGCAAGCGGATCCTGCTGTCCAGCACGTACTACCCGGCCGTCGCCCGCCCCAACGTCGACGTCGTCGCCAGCGGGCTCGCCGAGGTCCGGGGCTCGACCGTCGTGGCCGCCGACGGCACCGAGGCCGAGGTCGACGCGATCATCTTCGGCACCGGCTTCCACGTCACCGACATGCCCATCGCCGAGCGGGTCGTCGGCGCCGACGGGCGGACCCTGGCCGAGGCGTGGAAGGGCGGGATGGAAGGGCTGCGGGGCGCTTCCGCCGCCGGGTTCCCGAACTGGATGACGGTCATCGGGCCCAACACCGGGCTCGGCAACTCCTCGATGATCCTCATGATCGAGAGCCAGCTCAACTACCTCGCCGACTTCATGCGCCAGCTCGACACCCTCGGCGGACGGGTCGCCCTGGACGCCCGGCCGAGCGCCGTGGGCGCCTGGAACCGGCGGGTGCAGGAGCGTATGAAGCGCACCGTGTGGAACACCGGCGGCTGCACCAGCTGGTACCTCGACGCGAGCGGCCGCAACACCACCGTCTGGCCGGGGACGACGTCCGAGTTCCGGCGCGCTACCCGGCGGGTGGATCTCTCGGAGTACTCCGTGGTGCGCGCCGAGGGTGCGGAGAACGGCGACCTCGCCGACGCCGCCGACGTCCGTCCGGAGGTGGACGCGTGAGCCGGCCGACGCATGTGACCGACGGGCCCTACGCCCCGCCCGCCCCCGCGCGGGAACTCGCCGTGACCTCCGCGGACGGCGCCCGCCTGCACGTCGAGGTGCACGGACCCGACGACGCGCCCCCCGTCGTCCTCGCGCACGGCTGGACCTGCTCGACCGCCTTCTGGGCGGCGCAGATACGCGAACTGGCCACCGACCACCGGGTCATCGCCTACGACCAGCGCGGCCACGGGCGCAGCCCGGCCAGCGAGGTCTGCGGCATCGAGCAGCTCGCCGACGACCTGGAGGCCGTGCTGGGGGCGACGCTCGCGCCCGGCGAGAAGGCGGTCGTCGCCGGGCACTCGATGGGCGGCATGACGGTGATGGCCGCCGCGGGCCGGCCGGCGTTCCGGGAGCACGCGGCCGCCGTACTGCTGTGCAGCACCGGTGCCTCGCGGCTGGTCGCCGAGTCCACGGTGGTGCCGATGCGGCCGGGGCGGGTGCGGACCTGGCTGACCGGGCAGGTGCTCGGGTCGCGGGCGCCGCTCGGGCCGGTCACTCCGGCCGCCCGGCGGATCCTCAAGTACGCCACCATGGGGCCGGGTTCGGCGCCGCACATGGTCGAGGCGTGCGCGCGGATCGTGCACGCCTGCCCCCGACGGGTGCGGCACGCCTGGTCGCGGGTGCTTGACCGGCTCGACCTCGACCACGGTGTGGCGGAGCTGACGGTGCCGGCCGCGGTCGTCGTAGGCACCGCCGACCGGCTCACCCCGCCGGTGCACGCCCGCTCGCTGGCCGCCGCGCTGCCGACCTGCGTCGGGCTCACCGAGCTGCCCGGCCTCGGGCACATGACGCCGGTGGAGGCGCCGGAGCTGGTGAGCGCCAGGATTCGTGAACTCGTCGTCACCTACGTACAGATCAAGGAGGGCGCATGAGCAGGGTGAGCCTCGAAGGACAGGTCGCCGTCGTCACCGGAGCGGCGCGGGGTGTGGGCGAACTGCTCGCCCGCAAGCTCTCCGCGCGCGGGGCGAAGGTGGCGCTGGTCGGTCTCGAACCGGACGAGCTCAAGCAGGTCTCCGAGCGGCTGCACAGCGAGAGCCACCACTGGCACGCGGACGTCACCGACCACGAGGCCATGGCCCGCGTGGCGCGGGAGGTCAAGGAACGGTTCGGGAAGGTCGACATCGTCGTCGCGAACGCCGGGGTCGCGTCCGGGGGGCCGTTCGTCGACTCCGACCCGGTGGCCTGGCGGCGGGTCATCGAGGTCAACCTCATCGGCTCGGCGGTGACCGCGCGGGCGTTCCTGCCGGTGTTGATGGAGAGCCGCGGCTATCTGCTCCAGATCGCCTCCCTCGCCGCGATCACGCCGGCGCCGATGATGACCGCGTACTGCGCGTCCAAGTCGGGCGTCGAGGCGTACGCGCACAGTCTGCGCGCCGAGGTCGGGTACAAGGGTGTCCGGGTGGGCGTGGGGTACCTGTCCTGGACCGACACCGACATGGTGCGCGGGGCCGATCAGGACGACGTCATGCGGGAGTTGAGGCAGCGGCTGCCGTGGCCGTCGAACAAGACGTATCCGCTCGGGCCGGCCGTCGACCGGATCGTCGCCGGGATCGAGCGGCGCTCCAGCCATGTGTACGGGCAGTGGTGGCTGCGCGGGATGCAGGGCGTGCGGGGGTATCTCCCGGCGCTCATCGGGACCGTGGGGCAGCGCGAGATGCGCAGGTTCGCCGACCGGCTCG
Organism: Streptomyces sp. NPDC000983; assembly: GCF_040299205.1. Classification (NCBI taxonomy): domain Bacteria; kingdom Bacillati; phylum Actinomycetota; class Actinomycetes; order Kitasatosporales; family Streptomycetaceae; genus Streptomyces; species Streptomyces sp. NPDC000983. Next base: position 43,013 of record NZ_JBEPBM010000013.1, read on the forward strand.
ACGGGATGCGGATCGGGCTGGTCGGGGCGGGGGGCGTCGCCGATGAGCAGGAGAGGGGTGCTGTCACTCATCGTGACTGATCGACATGCGGTGGGTGACGGGGCGTGTGAATCTGGTCGAGCCCCGATCCCCTCACCCATCACGGGAGTGAAAACTCATGGGCATGAAGGACCAGTTCCAGGAGAAGTCCGAGCAGTGGCAGCGTCAGGCCAAGGACAAGATGCAGCAGGCGCGTGAGTCACGTGAGCCGTCTCGCGAGCCTTCGCGGGAGCCGCAGCGTGAGCGGGGCCCGCAGCCGGAGCGGCGTGAGCGTGGGCCGGAGCACGGGCGCGAGCGGGACGAGCGGATGCGGGCCGAGGAGTCTGAGCGGTTCGATCACGACATGTAGGTGTCGTGGGCGGCTTGTGCCGTGACGTGAAGTGACGTGAGACGTGGGGTGCCCCCTGGTGTGGGGTGCCCCACGTCTCGTTGTGTTGGCGGGTGCGGGTTCGGTGGGGGTTGGTCGCGCAGTTCCCCGCGTCCCTTTGAAAGACGCGTAGTTCCCCGCGCTCCTGGAGGATGCGCGGTTCCTCGCGCCCCTGGAAGGGCCGGTTGTGTTTTGGGTGCGGGGCGGTGGGGGCTTGTCGCGTAGTTCCCCGCGCCCCTAAAGGCGGTGGGGGCTTGTCGCGCAGTTCTTCGCGCTCCTGAAGGCGGTGGGGGCTTGTCGTGTAGTTCCTTGCGGCTCTGGGGGTGTGCGGTTGTGCTCGGGTTAGGGGGTGGGTCTTGGGGGGAGTTCGGGGCGGGTTCGGTTGGGGGTTTGGGAGTGGTCCGGGGGGGTTGCCGGGGGGTTGGTGTCCAGGAGGGACAGGGCCAGGCGTACCGCGTCGTCCAGTTGGGCGTGGCGGCCTTCTGCCCAGTCCAGGGGGGTGCGGAGGATTTCCAGGTCGGGGATGACGCCGTGGTTCTCGATCGTCCAGCCGTACGCGTCGAACCAGGCCGCGTTCATCGGGACCGTGATCACCGAGCCGTCGCCGAGCTGGTGGCGGCCGGTCATGCCGACCACTCCGCCCCAGGTGCGCTGGCCCACCACCGGGCCCAGCTCCAGGAGTTTGAAGGCGGCCGTGATCATGTCGCCGTCGGAGGAGGTGGCCTCGTCGGCGAGGGCGACCACCGGTCCGCGCGGGGCGTTGGAGGCGTACGACACCGGCTGGGCGTTCCTGGTGAGGTCCCAGCCGAGGATGGTGCGGGTGAGCTTCTCCACGACCAGTTCGCTGATGTGGCCACCGGCGTTGCCGCGCACGTCGACGATGAGCGCGGGCCGGGACACCTCCATGCGCAGGTCGCGGTTGAACTGGGCCCAGCCCGAGCCGCCCATGTCGGGGATGTGCAGATAGCCGCACCGCCCGCCGCTCAACTCCCTTACGACCGCCCGGCGTTTGGCGACCCAGTCCTGGTAGCGCAGGGGGCGTTCGTCGATCAGCGGGACCACCGCGACCCGGCGTGCGCGGCCCTCGCCCTCGGCCGGGGTGAACGTCAGCTCCACCGTCGTGCCGCCCGCCCCGGCGAGCAGCGGGAACGGGCCCGCGACCGGGTCCACCTCGCGGCCGTCGACGTGGGTGAGCACCGCGCCCTCGCGGATGCCGGTGCCCGCCAGCGGTGAGCGGGCCTTGGAGTCGGAGGAGTCGCCGGGCAGGATCCGCCGTACCGTCCAACCCGCCTCGCGGCGGACGAAGTTGGCGCCGAGCAGCCCCTGGCGGCGCTGGTAGTGGGGCGGGCCCTCGTTGCGGCGGGCCGCGGAGACGTAGGCGTGGGAGGTGCCGAGCTCGCCGAGGACCTCGCGGAGCAGATCGGCGAAGTCGTCCGGGGTGTCGACCTGTTCGACGAGCGGGCGGTACTGGTCCAGCACCCCGTCCCAGTCGATGCCGCACATGCCGGGGTCCCAGAAGTAGTCGCGGATCAGCCGGCCCGCCTCCGCGTAGGACTGGCGCCACTCGGCGGGCGGGTCGACCTCGTGCAGGATGCGGCGGGTGTCGATCCACACCGTGGAGTCGCTGTCGCCGGGCTCGGTGGCGGGTACGGCGCGCAGCTCGCCCTCGTCGACGACGACCAGCCGGCTGCCGTCGCCGCTGACCGCGAACCAGTCGAGGTGCTCGACCAGTTCGGACTTCTTGGCCTTGCTGATGCTGAAGTGCTCCAGGGTCGGCCGGCCGCTGGTGTCGTCGGGGTTGGCGAACGTCTCGCCGAGCGCCCCCGAGATCGGCCAGCGCAGCCAGACCAGGCCGCCGCCCGCGACCGGGTACAGCGCCGAGTACTTGGAGGCGGTGACCGGGAACGGCGTCACCCGGCTCTCCAGCCCCTCGACCTCGACGGTCACCGCGCCGCCCTCGCCGCCCTCGTCCTCCGCGGGGTCCATGCCCCCGGCCGCGGGGCGCCCCTCCGGGGTCAGCGCGAACGGGCTCGGCGTGGCGGACGACAGCGGCACCAGGTAGGGGCGGCAGCCGAGCGGGAAGGACAGGTCGCCGGTGTGGACGTCGTACACCGGGTCGAAGCCGCGCCAGGAGAGGAAGGCGAGGTAGCGGCCGTCGCTGGTGAAGACCGGGTTCTCGTCCTCGAAGCGGCCGTTGGTGACGTCGACGACCAGCCGCCCCGGCTGCCCGGCGGCCGGGGTGCCGGAGATCCGGGCCATCTTGATCTGACGCAGGGAGCGGCCGATGCCGGGGTGCGACCAGGTCAGCCAGGAGCCGTCGGGCGAGAAGGCGAGGTCGCGGACGGGGCCGTTGATCGAGCGGATCAGCTCGCTCACCTCCCCGTTGGAGTCCTCGGTGGCGTCCAGGAGCAGCAGCCGTCCGTCGTGCGAGGCGATCGCCAGCCGTTCGCCCTGGGGGTCGGAGACCATCTCCAGCACCCGGCCCAGCTCGCCCGAGGCCAGCCGGCGGGGCTCGCGGTCGCCGGTGGCCCGGGGCAGGTAGGCGATCTCGACCGCGTCCTCGCCCTCGGCGTCGGTGACGTAGGCGACCTGCCCGGCCGGGCCGAGCATCTCGGGGAGCCGGACCCGTACGCCCGGGGTGTCGGTGATGGTCCGGGCCGGGCCGTCCCGGTGGGTCAGCCAGTACAGGCTGCCGCGTACGACGACGGCGCCGGCCCGGCCCGTCTCGTCGACCGAGACGCCGTCGACGTGCTGGGCGGCGGGCACCTGGTAGCGGCGCCGGCCCGCGCGGGGGCCGCCCAGCCGGACGTCGAGTCTCCGCGGCTCGCTGTCGAGGCCGTCGACGATCCACAGCTCGCCCGCGCACTGGTAGACCACCCGCGTGCCGTCGCTGGAGGCGTGCCGGGCGTAGAAGGCGTCGTGGTCGGTGTGCCGGCGCAGGTCGGTGCCGTGGTGGGTGCAGGAGTAGAGGTTGCCGACGCCCTCGTGGTCGGAGAGGAAGGCGACCCGGCCGCCGACCAGCATGGGGCTGGCGAGGTGGCCGTCGAGGTCGGCGAGGAGCCGTTCGCCGTGGAACCACAGGCGGCCCGTGGCGCCGCCGCGGTAGCGCTTCCAGGAGGCCGGCTCGTGCGGCGGGGTGCCGGTGAGCAGCAGGGTGCGGCGCTCGCCGTCGAGGTCGGCGCACTGGATGTCGCTGACCGGGCCCCAGGGGAGCTTGCGGCCGGGGGAGCCGTCGGGGGAGACCTTGTAGGCCCAGGTGTAGTAGGAGAAGGGCTCGCCGTGGGAGGCGACGGCGAGGATGTCGCCGTCCGGGGTCCAGCCGGTGACCTGGGTGTCCGCGGTGCCCCAGTAGCTGAGCCGGCGGCCCGGTCCGCCGTCGGTCGGCACCAGGTGGATCTCGGGGACGAGACTGCGCCAGCTCGTGTACGCGATGTGCCCGCCGTCCGGCGAGAAGCGGGGATGGCCGGCCTTGGTGCGGTCCACGGTGAGCCGCCAGGCGCGGCCGGGGCCGTCCAGGGAGGCCAGCCAGAGGTCGTCCTCGGCCACGAAGCAGAGGCGGTCACCGTTGAGATGGGGAAGGCGCAGATAGCTCACCTCCCCATGCTTTTCCCGTGAAAGGGCCCGGGCAACTCGTGAGAAAGCGGGCGGGGTGACTCAGGACACGTACGAAACCGTTTCGTTTCGATGAAGGGTGCGCTACATTCGTCCTGTACGAAACAGTGTCGTTCGCAGAGGGCGGCGCGGAGCGAGGGGAGTGCGTCATGGCCGAGGTCGCTACGGCGCGCCGCAGCCGGATCACGCCCGAGCGCGAGGCCGAGCTGTACGAGGCCGTGCTCGATCTGCTCCGCGAGGTCGGCTACGACGCCCTGACCATGGACGCGGTCGCCGCGCGCACCAAGTCCAGCAAGGCCACGCTCTACCGCCAGTGGGGCGGCAAGCCGCAACTCGTCGTCAAGGCGATCCGGTCCACCAAGCCCGGCGGCCCCTTCGACGACGCCGACACCGGAACGCTCCGGGGCGATCTGCACGCCCACACGGAGCACACCGACGACTGCCAGATGGAACAGAACGCCGCGCTGATGCGGGGTCTGGCCATGGCGGTCCACACCAACCCCGACCTCCTGCGGGAGTTCCGGGAACAACTGGTCGAACCGGAGATGGCGGAGTTCCGCCGGGTGCTCCAGCGTGCGATCGACCGGGGTGAGATCCGCGAGGACTGCCCCGCCATCGACTACGTGGTGCACATGATGATCGGGGCGTTCGTGACCCGGGGGCTGATCGAGAACCAGCCGCCGACGCGCGCCTTCCTCCGGTCGTACATTGACGCCGTGGTCCTCCCCGCCCTCGGCGCGCCCGTCTCCTGAGCACCGGTCCCCTCATGACCCGTCGCCTCACCTGACGCGACGCACCACCCGCAGTACCTGACGCGACCGCTCACGTCGTCGGGCCGGTCATCCCTGCCCCCACGGGTTGATCACCCATGCCCTGAACATCCCACGACCTGACCGGGAGTACCCCTCCGTGGCCACGTTCCTGTACCGACTCGGACGGCTCGCCTTCAGGCGACGCCATTTCGTCGCCCTGATCTGGGTGGCGCTGCTGACGCTCGCCGGCGTCGGCGCCGCCTCGGCGCCCACCGCGGGCAGCGCCTCCTTCTCCATCCCCGGCACCGAGGCGCAGCGCGCCTTCGACCTGCTCGAAGAACGATTCCCCGGTTCGAGCGCCGACGGAGCGACCGCCCGGGTCGTCTTCGAGGCCCCGGACGGCCAGAAACTGGCGGACGCCGACAACAAGGCGGCCGTCCGGAGCGCCGTGAAGGAGCTGGGTACCGGCTCCGAGGTCGTCTCCGTGACCGACCCCTTCAAGACCGGGTCGGTCTCGGAGGACGGCGGCGTCGGCTACGCCCAGGTCAGCTACGAGGTCTCCGGCATGGAACTCCAGGACGCCTCCAAGGAGGCCCTGGAACACGCCGCCGACCAGGCGCGGGAGGCCGGACTGACCGTCGAGATCGGCGGTGACGCGCTCCAGGCCACGCCCGAGACCGGCTCCACCGAGATCATCGGCATCGCGGTCGCCGCCGTCGTCCTGGTCATCACCCTCGGTTCGCTGGTCGCGGCCGGACTGCCGCTGCTGACCGCCCTGATCGGCGTGGGCATCGGCGTCTCCACCATCACCGCGCTGGCCGACGCGCTGGACCTGGGCTCCACCACCTCCACGCTGGCCATGATGATCGGCCTCGCCGTCGGCATCGACTACGCGCTGTTCATCGTCTCCCGCTACCGCGCCGAACTGGCCGAGGGCCGGGAGCGCGAGGAGGCCGTCGGCCGCGCCGTCGGCACCGCGGGCTCGGCGGTGGTCTTCGCCGGCCTGACCGTCGTCATCGCGCTGGTGGGACTCTCCGTCGTCAACATCCCGATGCTCACCAAGATGGGCGTCGCCGCGGCCGGCACGGTCGTGATCGCGGTCCTGATCGCGCTCACGATGATCCCGGCGCTGCTCGGGTACGCGGGCCGCAAGGTCCAGCCGGCGGGCGCCAAGAGCAAGCTGTTCGGCCGGGGCAGGAAGGTCTCGGACGCCTCCGAGAGGCCCGCCAGGCCCAACATGGGCACCCGCTGGGCCAGTTTCGTGGTCCGCCGCCCCGTCGCCGTGCTCCTCTTCGGGGTGATCGGCCTCGGCGTCGCCGCGGTACCGGTCGCCTCCCTGGAGCTGGGCCTGCCCGACGACGGCTCCCAGCCGACCTCCACCACCCAGCGCCGCGCCTACGACCTGCTCTCCGACGGCTTCGGCCCCGGCTTCAACGGACCCCTGCTGGTCGTCGGCGACGCCGAGGGCAGCGACGACCCCGAGGCCGCCGCGACCGAGGTGACCGACGAGATCAAGGGCCTGGACGGCGTGGTGTCGGTCATGCCGGCGACCTTCAACAAGGCCGGGGACACCTTCACCATCACCGTGATCCCCGACTCCAAGCCCTCCTCGGTCCAGACCGAGGACCTGGTCCACTCGATCCGCGGCACCGGCGCCGGCCTGAAGGCCGGCACCGGCGCCGAGGTGCTGGTCAGCGGCAGCACGGCGATGAACATCGACTTCTCGCAGAAGATGAACGACGCGCTGGTCCCCTACCTCGCGCTCGTGGTGGGACTCGCCTTCCTCCTGCTGATCGCCGTGTTCCGCTCCATCCTGGTCCCGCTGAAGGCGGCGCTCGGCTTCCTGCTGAGCGTGCTCGCCGCGCTGGGCGCCGTCGTCGCGGTCTTCCAGTGGGGCTGGCTGTCCGGCCTCATGGGCGTGGAGGAGACCGGCCCGATCATGTCGATGATGCCGATCTTCATGGTCGGCGTGGTCTTCGGCCTCGCGATGGACTACGAGGTGTTCCTCGTGACCCGGATGCGTGAGGCGTACGTCCACGGCGAGACGCCCGGCCAGGCCGTGGTGACCGGCTTCAAGCACGGCGCCCGGGTGGTCACGGCCGCCGCGGTGATCATGATCGCGGTCTTCGCGGGCTTCATCGGCTCGTCCGAGTCGATGGTCAAGATGATCGGCTTCGGTCTCGCCATCGCCGTCTTCTTCGACGCCTTCGTGGTCCGGATGGCGATCGTGCCCGCGGTGCTGGCCCTGCTCGGCAGGCGCGCCTGGTGGCTGCCGAAGTGGCTGGACCGCGCCCTGCCCAACGTCGACGTCGAGGGCGAGGGCCTGCGGACCCTGTCCCGGGCGCGGGCCGACGAGGAGGACGACAAGGAGCTGGTGCGCGTCTGACGCGCCGCACCCGAGTGACCAGCCGGTGAGGGCCGTCGTGGGGACGGTGGCGCCCTCACCGGCTTCCTCGTGGGCGCGCCGGGCCGGTGCTCACGGGAAGTACAGCGCCGCCTTGCGCAGTACGTGCCGGGTGAACAGCCCGCCCCAGGGCACCTGGCCCCGGTACAGCGTGGTCCGCCGGACGCCGGGGCCGACCTGGACGACGACGGGCCGTCCGACCACCGAGGTGTCGAGCATCTGCGCGTCCCGCGCGGCGAACTGCACCGCGGACGGGTCGACGTCGGTGCTGACCAGGGCGGGCAGCGCCGTCACCACGTTGCGGGCGCCGGGGATTCCGCCGCGCAGGCCCTTGGCGTGGGTCAGGGCCGCGCCGGTGAACTCGGCGAGCAGGGTGCCGTCCACCGAGGGGACCGCGGCGGCGTACACGAACAGCTTGGTCCTGGTGCCGAACCAGCTGATCCTGCGGTCGGCGCGGCTGCCGATGAGGACCGGCAGGCCGCCCCAGACCTCGAAGGTCACCGACGTCCCGTCGGCGGCCAGCCGGCCGTGCAGGGCCTCCAGGTAGGCGACGGCATCGGCCTGCGGGTCGGTGTCCGGTCTCTGCTGTGTCATGGGCCGATCTTCCAACACCCTTGAATCGAACGGAAGATGACGAAGCCTCGTTAAAGCCGGTCGCATGTGGTGTGCACACACCGTTAGCGTGCGGTTCATGACCTCCTCCGAGTCCGCAGCCCACCCCCGCTTCGCCGCCGCCCTCGCCGAGTTGGGCCTCGACGAGCTGACCGCCCGGATCCGCCGCTTCCCCGACGCCACCCGCACCGCCGCCGAGGCGGCCGCCGCCGTCGGCTGCGAACTGAGCCAGATCTGCAAGTCCCTGGTCTTCGCCGTGGACGGCGAGCCGGTGCTGGTCCTGATGGACGGGGCGTCCCGGGTGGACATGGAGAAGGTGCGCCGCGAACTCGGCGCCGAGAAGGTCACCCGGCCGAGAGCGGACGTGGTCAGGGAGACCACCGGGTACGCCATCGGCGGTGTCCCGCCCTTCGGGCACCGGACCAGGACCCGGGTGCTCGCCGACCGCTCGCTGCTCGACCACGACGTGGTCTGGGCCGCGGCCGGCACCCCGTACACCGTCTTCCCCATGGCGCCCGAGACGCTCGTCGCCCACGCCGGCGGCACTCTGGTGGACGTGCGCGAGCGCACCGCGTGACACCGCTGGTCGCCACGGCCGTCCTGCTGGCCGCGGTCACCCACGCGAGCTGGAACGCCCTCGCCCACCGCATCCCCGACAAGCTCGTCGGCTTCGCCCTGATCTCCGGCGGCGGGATGGCGATCGGGCTCGCCGCGGTGCCGTTCACGGCGTTCCCGGCGGCCGGCGCCTGGCCGTACCTGATCGCCTCGGCGGTGATCCACGTCGCCTACTACGCCCTGCTGATGCGGTCCTTCCGGCTCGGCGACTTCGGGCAGGCGTACCCCATCGCCCGGGGCACCGCTCCGCTGGTCGTCACGGTCGTGGCCGCCGTCGTCGCCCACGAGGTGCCCGACGGCTGGGCCGCGGCGGGCATCGCCGTCTCCTGCGCCGGGCTGAGCGGCGTCGCCCTGTGGGGGCTGCGCGGGCGGCGGCCGAACTGGCCGGCGATCGGGGCGGCCCTGGCGACCGGCGTGACCATAGCCGCGTACACGGTCGTCGACGGGCTGGGGGTGCGCGCCTCCGGCTCGTCGCTCGGGTACATCGCCTGGCTGATGGCGGTGCAGGGGGCGGCCGTCCCGGCGTTCGCGTTCCTGCGGTGGCGGGGGCGGACGGCGGCCATGCTGCGGCCCCACGCGGCGGTGGGGCTGTTCGGCGCGGCCCTGTCGGTCGCCGCGTACGCCCTGGTCCTGTGGGCGCAGACGCGGGCGGCGCTGGCGCCGGTCGCGGCCCTGCGGGAGTCGTCGATCGTGGTGGGCTCGGTGATCGGCGCGGTGTTCTTCAAGGAGCGGTTCGGGGCGCCGCGGATCGTGGCGGCGGTGCTGGTCGTGGCCGGGGTCGGCCTGATGCTGCGGGCCGGATAGAGCCGGATTCGCGGTGGCCGCGGTGGCTGCGGTGGTGTGGAGGGCGGCTGGGGGCGCACTCTGGAAGCAGGTGTTCCGGAGGTGATCGTGATGATGCACACCACAGTGGGATGGCACGTCGACATGGAGTTCCGCGAGGACGACCAGCACACCCGCGCGGCGGCGATGGTACGTCTGCCCGACGGCACCGAGGTACGGGCCCAGGGCGCGGCCAGCCGTCACCACACCGACTCCAACCAGCCACGGGTCGGCGAGGAGATCGCGGCGGCACGGGCGCTCAACGAACTCGCCATGCAGTTGCTGACGAAGGCGCACGGCGAGATCGACGAGGTGTCGGGGCGGACCTCGCACCCGATCCACGTATGAGCCCGCGCGGTGGCGCGCGACCGGTACCGCGCGCCACCGCGCGTGTCACGCGCCCCTGGCGAGCGACTCGCGCACCGCGCGGACCAGCGCCTGGGCGCGCGGGTCGGCCGTCACGGTCTTGCGGAAGCCGTTGGTGACATAGCCGAAGGCGATGCCCGAGGCGGGGTCGGCGAAGCCGAGGGAGCCGCCGCGGCCGGGGTGGCCGAAGGAGTCGGGGGAGAGCAGCGGCGACGCGCTGCCGTGCAGCATGAATCCGAGGCCGAAGCGGGTGTTCACGACCAGCACCCGGTCCGGTCCGGCCGACTCCTCGGCACGCGCGAGCCGCGCCGTCGCCTCGTCGAACAGCCGTACGCCGTCGACCTCGCCGATGAGTGACGCGTAGACCCGGGCCAGTCCGTCGGCGGTGGCGGTGCCGTTGGTGGCGGGCAGGGCCGCCGCCCGGTACGCCGGGTCGTTCTGGTCCGGGAACGGGGTGATCGCCGCGAAGGCCCGGCGGGTGAGGGAGCCGGGGTCGGCGTAGGCGTCGGTGACCGAGCGCTTGGGGCGGGCCCGCAGGACCGCTCCGGGGGCGGCTTCGGGGCCCTCGATCCGGCCGACCCGGCCCGCCCGGCCCGCGGCCTCCTCCTCGGCGGGCAGCCCGAGCCAGAACCCGGCGCCCAGCGGATGGGCGATCTCCGCCGCGATCCACTCCCCGGCGCCCCTGCCGGTCACCCTGCGCACCAGCTCGTCGAGCATCCAGCCGTAGGTCAGCGCGTGATAGCCGTGGTCCGCCCCCGGTTCCCAGGCGGGCGCCTGGGCGGCGACCGCAGCGGGCCCGCGGGACGGGTCGAGCGCCTCCTCGGGGGTGAGCGGCCGGTCGAGCACCGGCAGCCCGGCCCGGTGCCCGAGCACATGCCGGACCAGCACCCGCTCCTTGCCCCGCGCCTTGAACTCCGGCCAGTACGCGCCCACCGGGGCGTCCAGGTCCAGCAGCCCCCGCCGGTGCAGGAGAAGGGGTACGACGGCGGCGACGCCCTTGGTCGCCGAGCGCACGATCTGGGCGGTGCCGTGCCGCCAGGGCTCGGTGCCGTCGACGTCCCGGGAGCCGGCCCACAGGTCGACGACCCTGTGCCCGTCCCGGTAGACGGCGACCGCGGCGCCCCGCTCCCCGAGGCGCTCGAAGTTCCGCGCGAACGCCTCCCCGACCGGCTCGAAGCCCTCGGCCACTGTGCCGTTCACGTCCACGTCCGTACTCCCTGTCGGTGCCGATCCCTCTGCTTCACCCAAGCAGGATCGTCACGTCGATGTTCCCGCGGGTCGGGTCGGAGCAGCAGCGGACCCCGTGCGCCGCGTCGGAGACGCTTCAGAAGGGCCCCAGGGGCGCGCGGTCGGCGGCGGCGCGGGCCTTGAGCGTCAGCCGCCGCAGCTCCTCGCGCAGCCGGGAGGCCTCCGCGCCGTCCAGCTCCGTCGACGCCAGCAGCGCGCCCGGCACCCGCGCCGCGCGCTCCCTCAGCTCCTCGCCGCGCCCGGTGCACGCCACCCGCACCGAACGCTCGTCCTCGGCCGCCCGCTCCCGGCGTACGAGCCCCGCGCTCTGCAGCCGCTTCAGCAGCGGTGACACCGTGCCGTAGTCCAGGCGCAGCGCCCCCGCCAGCTCCTTCACGGAGGTCTCGCCCCGCTCCCACAGCACCAGCAGGACCAGGTACTGCGGGTAGGTGAGCCCCAGCTCCTCCAGGAGCGGCCGGTAGGCGGCCGTCACCGCGCGCTGGGCGGCGTACAGCGCGAAGCAGAGCTGTTCGTCCAGCAGCAGGGACCCGGCGGCGCCGTCCTCGTGGCTCGTCACCCGCCCATTGTCAGGGACGGGCCCCGGGCGCCGGCACGGAACGCGGATCGAAGCCGAAGGGGAGCTCCAGCCGGTGCGCGCGCATCAGGTCCTCGTCCGAGAGCAGCTCGCCCGTCGCGCCGTCCGCGGCGATCACGCCCTCGCTGAGGACCAGCGCGCGCGGGCACAGTTCGAGGGCGTAGGGCAGGTCGTGGGTGACCATCAGCACGGTCACGTCCAATGAGCGCAGGATGTCCGCCAGTTCGCGGCGGGAGGCGGGGTCGAGGTTGGAGGACGGCTCGTCCAGGACGAGGATCTCCGGCTCCATGGCGAGCACCGTCGCCACCGCCACCCGGCGGCGCTGCCCGAAGGAGAGGTGGTGCGGCGGACGTTCCCGGTACTCCGCCATGCCGACCTGCGCGAGCGCCCGGTCCACCCGCCGCTCCAGCTCGGCGCCCCGCAGCCCGGCCGCCGCCGGTCCGAAGGCCACGTCCTCGCGGACCGTCGGCATGAAGAGCTGGTCGTCGGGGTCCTGGAAGACGATGCCGACCTTGCGCCGGATCTCCGCCATGTGCTCCCGCCCGACCGGCAGCCCCGCGACCCGTACGGTGCCGGCGCCGCCGGTGAGGATGCCGTTGAGGTGCAGCACGAGCGTGGTCTTGCCGGCGCCGTTCGGGCCGAGCAGCGCGACCCGCTCGCCGCGTCCGACGGAGAAGTCGACGCCGAACAGGGCCTGATGGCCGTCGGGGTAGGCGAAGGCGAGGCCGGAGACCTCCAGAGAAGCTGTCACAGCGTCCATCCCAGCAGACATACGACGAGGGCGGCGAAGGGGAGGGCGAGGGCGTAGGTCCACTGGGCCCGGGACGCGGTCACCTCGTCGATGACCGGCATGGAGCCGGCGTACCCGCGGCTGACCATCGCCAGGTGCACGCGCTCCCCGCGCTCGTAGGAGCGGATGAACAGGGCGCCCGCCGACTTCGCGAGCACGCCCCAGCCGCGCACCCCGCGGGCCTGGAACCCGCGCGACTCGCGTGCGATCCGCATGCGCCGCATCTCGTCGGTGATCACATCGCCGTAGCGGATCATGAAGGAGGCGATCTGGACCAGGAGCGGCGGGAGCTTCAGGCGTTGCAGGCCCAGCAGCAGTTCCCGCAGTTCGGTGGTGGACGCCAGGAGCACCGAGGCGGCGACGCCCAGGGTGCCCTTGGCCAGCACGTTCCAGGCGCCCCACAGGCCGCTGACGCTCAGCGAGAGCCCGAGCACCTCGACCCGTTCGCCCTCCGCCACGAACGGCATCAGCACCGCGAACGCGACGAACGGCACCTCGATCAGCAGCCGCTTGAGCAGGAAGGCGGCCGGTACCCGCGCCAGGCACGCCACACCGGCGAGCAGGACGGCGTACAGGCCGAACGCCCACATCGCCTCGCGCGGGGTCGACACCACGACCACCACGAACGCGAACGTCGCGGCGAGCTTGGTGTGCGGCGGCAGACCGTGCACGGGCGAGTGCCCGTGCCGGTAGAGCCTGTGCGCGTGCCCGGCCCCCATCTCAGACGCTCGTGCCCGCCGGGGAGGTGTCCGCCCCGGTACGGCGCCTGCGCACGGACCAGAAGACCGCGGTGCCCGCCACGACCGTGAGCCCGACGCCGATCACTCCGGCGAGACCGCCGGACAGCCGGGCGTCGTCCACGTCCTTGACGCCGTAGTCCGCCAGCGGGGAGTCGGCGTAGGCGTGGTCCTCGGCCTTCTCGTCGATGCCGTGGTCGGTGGCGACCTTCTCCAGGCCGTCGGGGTCGGCCGAGGCGTAGAAGCTGACGAAGCCGGCGAGGACGAGCGAGGTGAGCAGTCCGCCGATCCACAGCCCGCGCCGGGAGGTGCGGGCCGCGACGGGCTCGGGGCCCACCGGCTCGGCCGCGTCGACGAGTTCGCCGTTGACCCGCAGTTGGAGGCGCTGCCCCAGGTCACGGGCGCCGTGGACGAGGTCCGGGCGCACCGCGATCACGGCGCCCACGGTCAGCGCGGTGATCGCCGCCTCGCCGATGCCGATGAGGATGTGCACGCCGACCATCGCGCCGGCGACCTTGCCGATGGAGACGTCGGCGGTGCCGCCGATCGCGTACATGAGGGTGAAGGCCAGTGCCGCCGACGGCACCGAGAGCAGGGCGGCGACGAAGGCGGCGACGGTGATCGAGCGGCGGGTGCGCGGCAGGATCTTCACCAGCGCCCGGAAGATCCCGTAGGCGACGACGGTCGTCACGACCGCCATGTTGGTGATGTTGACACCGAGCGCGGTCAGGCCGCCGTCCGCGAAGAGGATGCCCTGCATCAGCAGGACCACGGACACGCACAGCACGCCCGTGTAGGGGCCGACGAGGATGGCGGCGAGCGCGCCGCCCAGGAGGTGGCCGCTGGTCCCCGCCGCGACGGGGAAGTTCAGCATCTGCACCGCGAAGATGAAGGCGGCCACCAGACCGGCCAGCGGGGCGGTGCGTTCGTCGAGCTCGCGGCGGGCGCCGCGCAGGCTGACGGCGACCGCGGCGGCGGCGACCGCTCCGGTCGCGAGCGAGGTGGGGGCGTCTATGAATCCGTCAGGCACATGCACCGTTCGATGATAGTGGCTTGTTGCGAACGCTTTGCAAGAGCGCGTGACCGAAAAGAACGGGGCGCGATCCCCGGCTCCGGAGGCGCCCCAGGGGATATGTGCGACATTGGAGGGAAAGCGGATTAACAGCTTTCTTACAGGTCGCTGAGCGTGAGGGGCCTTCCGATGTCCGTAGTCGAACAGTACGCACGCGCCCACATCGTCACGGACATGGACGTCCGCATAGAGGAGGACCGCGACGCGGTCCCCGTGGTCCTGCGCTACGACCCCGAACTGGACCCCGGGTCCGTGCAGTTCGGACTGCCCGGGGCGCACGAATGGACGTTCGACCGGGATCTGCTGGAGCAGGGCCTGCGCGCCCCCGTCGGCAGCGGCGAGGTCCGGGTGTGGCCGTGCGGCCGGGTCCAGGCGGTGGTGGAGTTCCACTCCTCGCAGGGTGTCTCGGTCGTGCAGTTCGACAGCAAGGCGCTGCTGAGATTCCTGCGCCGTACCTACACCGCGGCGGACGATCCCGTCCGCCACTGAGACCGGCCGCCGTACCCCGGACCGTTCAGCCGCCCTGCTTGAGCAGGGCCGCCACGATCGGGCCCGCCGTCGAGCCGCCGTGACCGGCGGCCTGGACCACGCCCGCGGCCGCGAGGTCGCCCCGGTAGGCGGTGAACCAGCCGTTCGGCTTCTTCTGCCCGTCGACCTCCGCCGAACCGGTCTTCGCGCCGACGTCACCGCCCACCCCGGACATCGCCTCGGCCGCCGTGCCGTAGGCCGCCGTGTACGCCATCAGCTCGCGCAGCTGGGACAGCGTGTCCGCGGACATCGTGCGCGCGGCCTTCGCCAGCTGCCGGCCGTCCACCTCGGGGGAGACCAAGTAGGGCTGGTGGAAGACGCCCGACTTCACGGTCGCCGAGACCGACGCCATGTTCAGCGGGTTCATCCGCACCCCGCCCTGGCCGATCAGCTCGGCCGCCATCTGCGCCTTCGACTGCACCGGCACTGAGCCGTCGAAGGTGGAGACGCCGACCGCCCAGTTGTTCAGGCCGAGTCCGAACACCTGCTGGGCCTGCTCGGTGAGGCTGTCGTCGTCCAGCTCGGGCGCCTGGCTGATGAAGGCGGTGTTGCAGGAGCGGGCGAAGCTCGCCTTGAAGGTGCCGTCCTTGATCTGGAACTTGTCGTCGTTCTGGAACTTCCAGCCGCCGTAGGTGAAGTACTTGGGGCAGGGGTGGGCCTTGTTCGTCGAGGCCAGGTCCTTCTCGATGAGCATCGAGGAGGTGACGACCTTCATGGTGGAACCGGGCGCCAGGGAGCCCTGGAAGGCGGTGTTGAAGCCCTTGGAGGCGTTCGCGGCGGCGAGGATCTCGCCGGTGGAGGCGCGCAGCACGACCACCGACGAGCGCGCCTTCTCGGCGACCTGCTCCTCGGCGGCGGCCTGGAGGTCGGGGCTCAGCGTGGTCTCCACGGTGCCCGGGGTCCCCTCGCTCAGCTCCAGCACGGTCTTGTCCGCCGCCCCGGCCTTCTCGGAGGCGGCGTCGCCGGCCTTGTCGTCCTTGTCGGCCTTGGCGCGGACCACCCGCAGCTCGATGCCCGCCTTGCCGCCCGCGCTCTCGCCGTACTTCTCGCGCAGGGAGTCCAGGATCAGGCCCAGTGAGGGGTACTTCTCGGTGGTCAGCTCGCCGCCCTCCCGGTCGAGCGCCTTGATGGGCGGGGTCCCGGCCTCGCCGGTGACCAGGGTGTCGCCCTCCTGGAGGTCGGGGTGCACCACGGACGGCTGCCACCGCACCACGGGTTCCCCGTCGCCCGCGCGCCGTACGACGGTCAGCGCGCTGTCGTACGTCAGCTTCTCGCTGAGCTTGTCGTAGCTCACCGTGGCCTCGACGGAGAAGGGGACCCGGCCCTCGGCGGCGGTACCGGGGGTGAGGGCGACGTCCTTGACGCGGGCGTCCTTGAAGTAGCCGGTGAGGGCCTTGCGGGCGGTGTCCGCGTCGTCCGTGGCGCCGGCCGCCGCGGCGACCCGGCCCTCCTGCCAGGCGTCGAGGAAGGTCCGGGAGGCGGTGGCGACCTCCTTGGCGGAGAGCGGGCCGGTCCTGACCGACTCGGTGCCGGCGGCCGACTTCCCGCCACCGTCACCCGACCCGCCGAACAGCGCGTAGGCGCCGACCCCGGCGCCGGCCACGACCACGGCGATCGTCCCGGCCAGTACGGCGGGACTCGTCTTCCGTCGCTCGGCGACGCGCCTTCTCTTGCCCACTGTCCTCAAGTCCTCCGCGAAATCCCCACCCAGCCCAACGACGTCACCACCCTAGGGCCCTTCTGATGGATCTCCGTGGCAGAAGGACCCTGGGGTCCCACCCCGACACGCTGCATCAGCCGCCCGCCGCCAGCACGGCCCGCACGATCGGGCCCGCCGCCTCGCCGCCGCGTCCGCCGGACACGGCCATCGCCGCCGCGCTCACGTCGTCGCGGAACCCGGTGAACCAGCTGTTGGCGTCCTGCCCGTCGACCTCCGCGGAGCCGGTCTTCGCGCCGATGTCGCCGCCCAGCCCGGACATCACCGGCTGCGCCGTGCCCTGTGTGGCGGTGAGCCGCATCATCTGCTTGAGCTGTGTCGCGGTGTCCGCCTTCAGTCCGTCGGCGGTGGCCAGCTCCCGCCCGTCCAGGTCGGGGGAGACCAGATACGGCTGCCGGAAGGTGCCGGTGATCGCGGTCGCTGTGACGGACGCCATGTTCAGCGGGCTCATCTGGACCTCGCCCTGCCCGATCGCGTTGGCCGCGCGGTCCGGTCCCGTCGAGGCGGGCACGCTGCCGTCGAAGGAGGTGATGCCGGTCTTCCAGTCGTCCCGGCCGAGCCCGAACCGCTCCTGCGCCTCCGCCGTCAGCGAGGAGTCGGTGAGCGGCTCCTCGTCCACGAGCTTGATGAAACCGGTGTTGCAGGAGCGCATGAACGTGTCGGCGAGGGTGGCGCCCTCGTTGGCCGCCAGACCGGGCAGGTTGCCGAAGGTCTGGCTCTGCCAGGTGGCACTGTCCGGGCAGGGCGCGGGGCCGTTCATCGAGGCGACACCGTTGTCGATCAGCATCGCCGCCGTGATGATCTTCATCGTGGAGCCGGGCGCGACCTGCCCCTCGAAGGCGGCGTTGAAGGCGTCCTTGCGGTGGTTCGCCACCGCCAGCACCTCGCCTGTGCTCGGCTTCACGGCCACCACGGACGACTCGGGGTACCCCTTGACCGCCTTCTCGGCGGCCGCCTGCACCCGCGCGCTCAGTGTGGTGCGCAGCTTGCCCGGCTCGCCCTCGGCGAGGGTGAGCAGCGGGGTGTCGGCGACGCCCTCGGCGGCGTGCCGGACGACCAGTTCGACGCCGGGCGTGCCGCCGGCCCGGTCGCCGTACCGCTGGCGCAGGGTGTCCAGGATCGGGCCGAGCGAGGGGTACTTCGCCTTCGTCAGCACCTGGTCGTCGCGGTCCACGGCCTCGATGGGCGGGGTCGCGGACTCACCGGTGACCAGGGTGTCGTCCTTCTGCTTCAGCTCCGGGTGCACCACGGACGGCGCCCAGTCGACCAGCGCCCGCCCGGAGGTCTTCCCGCGCACGATCCTCAGCTCGCTCTTGTAGGCGAGCGGCTTGGAGGTCCCGTCGTGGGAGACCGTCGCCGCGACCTCGAAGGGCACGACGGCGCCGGTCGCCTTCCCCGGCGTGATGCGCACCTTGGAGATGCCCGCCCCCTGCTCGTACGCGGTGAGCAGCGCCGTCGCCTCCTGCGGGAAGTCGGTGTGCGACCCGGCCTCGGCGGCCTGTCCCTGCTCCCAGGCGGCGAAGAACTTCTCCGACGTCTCCTCGACCTCGTCCGCGCTCGGCGGCCCGGTCCGCACCGAACCGCCGTCCCCGCTCACCGCCTGCACGACGTTGTAGGCGCCGTACCCCGCGCCTCCCACCAGCACCGCGAACACACCGCCGATGACGGTGGCCCTGACCCCCTTGCCCATTGGGCAGTCCTCCCCGTGTCCCCGTTTTCCCCGCACTGTAGGCGGAGGCCGTGACGGGCGGGACGGGAGTTTCCCGATTGTTGCCGGAGGCAGCTATCCGATGGATGCCACCCCCACGTATCCGGCCGCTAGACCCATGTATCCAGCCACATCCGCGACCGCCAGCTGTCGATCGGGATCGAGGTGCCGGTGTAGATCGGCCAGAAGTAGATGAAGTTCCAGGCGATCAGCAGGACCAGGACGCCCGCGCCGGTCGCGCCGGTGACCCGGCGGGTCTCGCTCGACCCCGGTGGGCCGACGATCGCGCCGAGCAGCATCGCCACGGCCAGGCAGAGGAACGGCAGGAAGACCACGGCGTAGAAGAAGAAGATCGTCCGCTCCTGGAAGAAGAACCAGGGCAGATAGCCGGCCACGATGCCGCAGGCGATGGCGCCCGCGCGCCAGTCGCGGCGGAAGAACCAGCGCCACAGCACGTACAGCAGGGCGAAGCAGGCCACCCACCACAGCAGGGGCGTGCCGATGGCCAGCACCTCGCGCGCGCACTTCTCGCCCGCGTCGGAGGGGCAGCCGTCCTTGCCGGGGGCCGGGGACTCGTAGAAGTACGACACCGGGCGGCCGGTGACGATCCAGCTCCAGGGGTTGGACTGGTAGGTGTGCGGCGAGGACAGGTCGACGTGGAAGTCGTACACCTGTGTCTCGTAGTGCCACAGGCTGCGCAGCCAGTCGGGGAAGAGCCACGACCAGTCGCTGTTCTTCCCGTCCTTGGCGGCCCAGTCGCGGTAGTAGCCGCCGGAGCCGTCCGTGGGGGAGAGGATCCAGCCCGTCCAGGACACCAGGTAGGTGACGACCGCGACCGGCACGGTGGCCAGGAACGCCAGCCCCAGGTCGTGCTTGAGGACCGCGAGATACGGGTGGCGGGCCCCGGCCACCTTGCGGGTGCCGACGTCCCACAGGACCGTCAGCAGCCCGAACGCGGCGAGGAAGTACAGGCCGTTCCACTTGGTGCCGATGGCCAGGCCCAGCATCAGACCCGCCGCCCAGCGCCAGGGCCGAAGCCCCAGGCCGAGCGTGTCGGCGGTGTGCGCGTCCGGGCGGACCAGGCCGTTCGCGTCCGCGGGCAGGGCCGCGGCGAGCCGCTCACGGGCCCGGTCCCGGTCGACGACCAGGCAGCCGAACGCGGCCAGCACGAAGAACATCAGCACGCCGTCGAGGAGCGCGGTGCGGCTCATCACGAAGTGCAGTCCGTCCACCGCCATCAGCGCGCCCGCCAGGCAGCCGAGGAAGGTCGAGCGGAAGATCCGGCGGCCGATCCGGCACAGCATCAGCACCGACAGCGTGCCGAGCAGCGCGGTCATGAACCGCCAGCCGAACGGGTCGAAGCCGAACACCAGCTCGCCCAGCCCGATGACGTACTTGCCGACCGGCGGATGCACCACGTACGCCGCGTCGGTCGGGATGGAGACCTTGTCGCCGAGCTGGAGCACCAGGTCGTTGGCGTTCTTGTCCCAGTTGACCTCGTAGCCGCGGTGGACGAGTGCCCAGGCGTCCTTGGCGTAGTACGTCTCGTCGAATATCACCGCCTTGGGGCTGCCCAGGTTCCAGAACCGCAGGATGCCCGCGAACAGCGTGACCAGCAGCGGGCCGCCCCAGCCCGACCAGCGCACCAGCCGGTCGGTGAACACCGGCGGCAGCCCGAGCACCGACCACAGTCTCGGCCCCGGCCTGGCGTACGGCGGGTTCAGACGGTCGCGGACGTCGCTCGCGGGCCCCGCCGGGTGGCCGAATCGGCGCAGCCGCTGCTGCCACGACGGCCGCCGGTCGTGCGGCGCCTTGTCCTGCAGGGTGTCCATGGAGGACGCGGTACTGGTCACCGCGCCATCGTAGGGAACCCTTCTGTGGGAGTCCCGCGCATGGCGCCTGCGAGGATGGAAACGTGACAGTCGCACCCGGAACCCTGGTCCTCGCCGGCACTCCCATCGGGGACATCGCCGACGCCCCGCCCCGGCTCGCCGAGGAGCTCGCCGGCGCCGACGTCGTCGCCGCCGAGGACACCCGGCGGCTGCGCCGGCTGACCCAGGCCCTGGGCGTCACGCCCAAGGGGCGGGTGGTGTCCTACTTCGAGGGCAACGAGGCCGCCCGCACCCCCGAACTCGTCGACGAACTCCTCGGCGGCGCCCGGGTGCTGCTCGTCACCGACGCGGGCATGCCGTCGGTCTCCGACCCCGGGTACCGGCTGGTCGCCGCGGCCGTCGAGAAGGACGTCAAGGTCACCGCGGTGCCGGGGCCGTCGGCCGTGCTCACGGCGCTCGCGCTGTCCGGGCTGCCCGTCGACCGGTTCTGCTTCGAGGGCTTCCTGCCGCGCAAGGCGGGCGAGCGGCTCTCCCGGCTGCGCGAGGTGGCCGGGGAGCGGCGCACCCTCGTCTACTTCGAGGCCCCGCACCGGCTCGACGACACCCTCGCCGCGATGGCCGAGGCGTTCGGCGCCGAGCGGCGGGCCGCGGTGTGCCGGGAACTGACCAAGACCTACGAGGAGATCAAGCGCGGTCCGCTCGGCGAACTGGCCGAGTGGGCGGCCGAGGGGGTGCGCGGGGAGATCACGGTCGTCGTGGAGGGCGCGCCGGAGAAGGGGCCCGAGGAGATCGGCCCGGAGGAACTGGTGCGCCGGGTGCGGGTGCGCGAGGAGGCGGGCGAGCGGCGCAAGGAGGCCATCGCGGCGGTCGCGGTGGAGGCCGGGCTGCCCAAGCGGGTCGTCTTCGACGCGGTGGTGGCGGCCAAGGGCCGGTGACGGACCGGGGCCCGCGTCACGCCCTGGTGAGGCGGACTCCATGCCGCGGTAAAGCGGTACGGGCGTTTCGGCAAGGAACGTCCAAGGCGGTCCCAACAGTGCACAGCTCGCGTGCTTCCGCCCTGTTCGAGGAGTCCACTGGAGTCGAGGGGCGCGACCCGCCCCTGCCAGCGGAACCGACAGGAGCCGGCATGAGTGAGATCGCAGGGCAGCACCGCCTCCGCACCGCACAGACCCCCGTCGTCCACGAGTCGTATTCCTTCGCCTGCATGCGCTGTGGGCACGGCTGGGAACAGTCGTACGAGATCGAGCACCACACGGACGCCGAGGGGCGGGAGTTCGTCCTGTACGTGGCGGACGGCCGCGTCGTCCCCTCCCCGCTCAGCCGCCCCACCTGCGTGAACTGCGACGGCCATGTCGTACGGCTGCTGCGCGCCGGGCAGGTCTCGTCGGCCCGCGCCGCGGCACGCCGGCCGCGCCCCGTGCCCCCGGCGCAGCCGGCCGCGCCGGCGGCGGAGCGCCACCACTGGCAGCTGTCGGACCTGCTGCACCCCTTCCAGCGCAGGGCGAGCTGAGCGGGCTCGGCCGCGGGGAGCGCCTGCCCCTTTCGTAGGATCGGGGCATGCCCTCCTCCAGCGAGAAGAACGCGGCGCCGCCGCTCCCGGAGCCCCTCCGGGTGCCCGTCGCCGACTCCCACACCCACCTCGACATGCAGTCCGGCACGGTGGAGGAAGGGCTCGCCAAGGCCGCGTCGGTCGGGGTGACGACGGTCGTGCAGGTCGGCTGCGACGTCCGCGGCTCGCGGTGGGCCGCCGACACCGCGGCCGCGTTCGACAGCGTCCACGCCGCCGTCGCCCTGCACCCCAACGAGGCCCCGCGCATCGTCCACGGCGACCCCGACGGCTGGTCCCGGCAGGGCGCGCGGCAGCCGGGCGGCGAGGCCGGGCTGGACGCGGCGCTCGCCGAGATCGAGGCGCTGGCCGCGCTGGCGCACGTCAAGGCGGTCGGCGAGACCGGCCTGGACTACTTCCGCACCGGTGACGAGGGCAAGGAGGCGCAGGAGCGCTCCTTCCGCGCCCACATCGAGATCGCCAAACGGCACGGCAAGGCGCTGGTCATCCACGACCGCGACGCGCACGCCGACGTGCTGCGGGTGCTGAAGGAGGAGGGCGCCCCGGAGCGGACCGTCTTCCACTGCTACTCGGGCGACGCCGAGATGGCGGAGATCTGCGCCGCCGCCGGGTACTTCATGTCCTTCGCCGGCAACGTCACCTTCAAGAACGCCCAGAACCTGCGGGACGCCGTCGCCGTGGCGCCGCTGGAACTGCTGCTGGTCGAGACCGACGCGCCCTTCCTGACCCCGGCGCCCTACCGCGGACGGCCCAACGCCCCGTACCTCGTTCCGGTCACGGTGCGCGCGATGGCCGCGGTGCGCGGGATCGACGAGGACGCCCTGTGCACGGCCCTCGGCGCGAACACCGCACGCGCCTTCGACTACTGAGCCCGCACCCGGTGACGCCCGGCCGGTGACGCCCGGCCGGGCCGCACACCCCTTCGGACGCGACGGTGTGTAGTCGCGTCGCTTTGGAGAGTGACACTCGCTCCGCTAGGTTCTGGCGCGATCGGGACCCCTCTGGCTCTCAGGAGCGTGGCGGCGTGAGCAGCAAATCGCAGTACGGGACGTACGAGACGCACGAGACGCACGAGGAGTACCAGCAGCACCAGGTGTACGGGGGCGACCTGCACAGCGCGGAGACCATCGCGTACGGGATGCCGGTCACGTACGAGCAGACCCGCGTCGACCTGGACCTGGGCCTGGATCTGGGCAGAGACCTGGACGGGGACCTGGGCAACGGCCTGGGCGCGGACACCTACCGCCCCGCCTACGAGGAGGCTCTCGCGCCCGTCGCGCGCGCCGGAGCGGGACGGCGGGGCGCACGCCGGCGCAAGGCTCGCCAGCCGGGCGGCGCGGAGGGTTCCGTACGCCGACTGCTGCCGCAGGCGCTGGTCGTGGCGTTCCTCGCCGGCGGCACCACCGCCTTCGTCGCCGAGGACAAGGCCGTCGAGCTGACCGTAGACGGCCGGCCGCGCACCCTGCACACCTTCGCCGACGACGTCACCGAACTGCTCGCCCAGGAGGGCGTGGAGGTGGGGGCGCACGACGTGATCTCACCCGCCCCGGGCACCGAACTGAGCAGCGGCGACGAGATCACGGTCGAGTACGGGCGCCCGGTGCGGCTCACCCTCGACGGCCGGAGCTACGAGGCGTGGACGACCGCGCACACGGTGGAGGAGGCGCTGCGGGAGTGGGGGGTGCGCGCCGAAGGGGCGTACCTGTCCCGGGCGCGCTCCCTCACCATCGGGCGCGCGGGGCTGGCCCTGGACGTGCGCACCGAGCGCTCCGTGACCGTCATGGCGGACGGCCGGGCCCGCAGGGTCCGCACCAACGCGGCCACCGTGGCGGAGGTCGTCCGGGAGGCCGGGATCACCCTGCGCGGGCTCGACGCCACCTCCGCCCCGTCCGACAGTTTCCCGCGCGACGGGCAGACCCTGACCGTGCTGCGGATCACCGGCTCCCAGGAGGTCCGCGAGGAGGAGATCCCCCACGGCGTACGGCGCACCGAGGACCCGTCGCTCTTCCGGGGCACCGAGGTCGTCGAACGCGCCGGACAGCCCGGGCTGCGCCGCTTCACCTACGCGCTGCGCACCGTCAACGGAGTGCGGCAGAAGCCGCGGCTGGTCAGGACCGAACTGGTGCGGGAGCCGCGCGTCCAGGAGGTGCGGGTCGGGACACGGCCCATGCCGACGTCCGTGCGGGGCGCCGACGGACTGGACTGGCAGGCGCTCGCGGCCTGCGAGTCCGGCGGCCGCCCCGACGCGGTCGACCCCTCGGGCACCTACGGCGGCCTGTACCAGTTCGACACCCGGACCTGGCGGGGCCTCGGCGGCAGCGGGCGCCCCCAGGACGCCCCGGCGGCCGAGCAGACGTTCCGGGCGAAGAAGCTGTACGTGCAGCGCGGCGCCGGCCCCTGGCCGCACTGCGGGGCACGGCTGGGCGGATAGGGCCCGGGGCGGGCGGACCTGGCCGGGGGGCGGGTGCCCGGGCCCGTACCCTTGTCCCGTGAGCAGCAGCCCCGCCCCCGACGCCCTCCTGGGCCCCGCCGACGTCCGCGAACTCGCGGAGGTGCTCGGTGTGCGGCCCACCAAGCAGCGTGGCCAGAACTTCGTGATCGACGCGAACACCGTGCGCCGCATCGTCCGCACCGCGGACGTCCGGCCCGACGACGTGGTCGTGGAGGTCGGGCCGGGACTCGGCTCGCTCACCCTCGCCCTGCTGGAGGCGGCCGACCGGGTCACCGCCGTCGAGATCGACGACGTCCTCGCGAGCGCCCTGCCCGCCACCGTCGCCGCCCGGATGCCCGACCGCGCCGACCGCTTCGCGCTGGTCCACTCCGACGCGATGCTCGTCACCGAGCTGCCCGGCCCGGCCCCGACCGCGCTGGTGGCGAACCTGCCGTACAACGTCGCCGTCCCCGTGCTGCTGCACATGCTCGCCACCTTCCCCAGCATCGAGCGCACCCTGGTGATGGTGCAGGCCGAGGTCGCCGACCGGCTCGCCGCCGCGCCCGGCTCGAAGGTCTACGGCGTGCCCTCGGTGAAGGCCAACTGGTACGCCGAGGTCAAGCGGGCCGGAGCCATCGGCCGCAACGTCTTCTGGCCGGCGCCCAACGTCGACAGCGGCCTGGTCTCCCTGGTCCGCCGGACCGAGCCGGTGCGGACGACCGCCTCCCGGGCGGAGGTCTTCGCCGTCGTCGACGCCGCCTTCGCGCAGCGGCGCAAGACGCTCAGGGCCGCCCTCGCCGGATGGGCCGGTTCCGCGCCCGCCGCCGAGGCGGCGCTCGTCGCGGCCGGGGTCTCCCCGCAGGCGCGCGGGGAGTCCCTGACGGTCGAGGAGTTCGCGCGGATCGCCGAGCACAAGGTCAGCGAGGAGAACAGCTAAGTGGCCGTCACCGTACGCGTCCCCGCCAAGGTCAACGTCCAGCTCGCGGTGGGCGCCGCCCGCCCCGACGGCTTCCACGACCTGGCCAACGTCTTCCTCGCGGTCGGCCTGTACGACGAGGTCACCGTCACCCCCTCCCCGGGCGGCCCCAGTGTGACCTGCGAGGGCACCGACGCCGGCCAGGTCCCCCTCGACTCCACCAACCTCGCCGTCCGCGCCGCCGAGGCGCTCGCCGCGCGCCACGGCATCACCCCCGACGTGCACCTGCACATCGCCAAGGACATCCCGGTCGCCGGCGGCATGGCCGGCGGCAGCGCGGACGGCGCGGCCGCCCTGCTCGCCTGCGACACGCTGTGGGGCACCCGCGCCCCCCGCGAGGAACTCCTCGACATCTGCGCCGAACTCGGCAGCGACGTGCCGTTCAGCCTGGTCGGCGGCGCCGCGCTCGGCACCGGGCGCGGCGAGAAGCTGCGCGCGCTGGAGACCGGCGGCACCTTCCACTGGGTGTTCGCGACGGCCGCCCGCGGACTGTCCACCCCGGCCGTGTTCCGTGAGTTCGACCGGCTGGCCGAGGGGCGGGACATCCCCGAGCCGGTCGCCTCCGAGGCGCTGCTCGGCGCGCTCGCCGACGGCGACCCGGACGCGCTCGCCGCGGCCGTCTCCAACGACCTCCAGCCCGCCGCGCTCTCCCTCTTCCCCGAACTCGCCGGCACTCTCGCCGCGGGCCGCGGCGCCGGGGCGCTCGCCGCCCTGGTCTCCGGCTCGGGCCCCACCACCGCGTTCCTGGCCCGGGACCCGGAGTCGGCTGCGAAGGTCGCCGACTCCCTCGGGGCCTCCGGCACCTGCCGCGCGGTGCGGGTCGCGTCGGGACCGGCCGAGGGCGCCACCGTGGTGGCCGCGTAGCACGGGGTGCTCCCGGGGGTTGTGGACAGCGCGTCCGCCGCCCCGCGCCGCCGACTACCCTGGAGGGTCGATCGATCCCCCTGGGCAGGAGAGAAATGGCCGTCAATCAGGTCAATGTCGAGAACGTCAGCAAGGTGTACGGCACCCGTGCCCTGCTCGACGGTGTCTCACTCGGCGTCTCCGAAGGGGATCGGATCGGGGTCGTCGGCCGCAACGGCGACGGCAAGACCACCCTGATCCGGATGCTGGCCAGGCTGGAGGAGCCCGACACCGGCCGGGTCACCCACTCCGGCGGGCTGCGCCTGGGCGTGCTCACCCAGCACGACTCCCTTGACCCGAACGCCACCGTCCGGCACGAGGTCATCCGGGACATGGCCGACCACGAGTGGGCCGGCAACGCCAAGATCCGGGACGTGCTGACCGGCCTCTTCGGCGGCCTGGACATGCCCGGCTTCCCGCAGGGCCTGGACACCGTCATCGCCCCGCTCTCCGGCGGTGAGCGCCGCCGGATCGCGCTCGCCAAGCTGCTCATCGAGGAACAGGACCTGATCGTCCTCGACGAGCCCACCAACCACCTCGACGTGGAGGGCATCTCCTGGCTCGCCCGGCACCTGCGCGAGCGGCGCTCGGCGCTGGTGTGCGTGACCCACGACCGCTGGTTCCTGGACCAGGTCTGCACCCGCATGTGGGACGTCCAGCGCGGCAGCGTCTTCGAGTACGAGGGCGGCTACTCCGACTACGTCTTCGCCCGCGCGGAGCGGGAGCGCATCGCCGCCACCGAGGAGACCAAGCGGCAGAACCTGGTCCGCAAGGAGCTGGCCTGGCTGCGCCGCGGCGCCCCCGCACGGACCTCCAAGCCGCGCTTCCGGGTCGAGGCCGCCAACGAGCTGATCAAGGACGTGCCGCCGCCCCGGGACACCAGCGAGCTGATGAAGTTCGCCTCGTCCAGGCTCGGCAAGACCGTCTTCGACCTGGAGGACGTGACCGTCCAGGCCGGCCCCAAGGTGCTGCTCAAGCACGTCACCTGGCAGCTCGGCCCCGGCGACCGCATCGGCCTGGTCGGTGTCAACGGCGCGGGCAAGACCTCGCTGCTGCGCGCGATGGCCGAGGCGGCCCGCACCGAGGGCGAGACCCAGCCCGTGGGCGGCCGGGTCGCCGTGGGCAGGACCGTCAAGCTCGCCTACCTCTCCCAGGAGGTCGCCGAACTCGACCCCGCCCTGCGGGTGCTGGAGGCGGTGGCGCAGGTCCGGGAGCGCGTCGACCTCGGCAAGGGGCGCGAGATGACGGCCGGCCAGCTGTGCGAGACGTTCGGCTTCAACAAGGAGAAGCAGTGGACGCCGGTCGGCGACCTGTCCGGCGGTGAGCGCCGCCGGCTCCAGCTGCTGCGGCTGCTGATGGACGAGCCGAACGTGCTCTTCCTCGACGAGCCCACCAACGACCTCGACATCGAGACCCTCACCCAGCTGGAGGACCTGCTCGACGGCTGGCCCGGCTCGATGATCGTCATCTCCCACGACCGGTTCTTCGTCGAGCGCACCACGGACCGGGTGTTCGCCCTGCTCGGCGACGCCGCCCTGCGGATGCTGCCGCGCGGCATCGACGAGTACATCGAGCGCCGCCACCAGATGGAGGAGGCCGCGGCCGCCGCATCCCCGGTCGTCGAGAAGGCCGCTCCGGAGAAGAGCGCGGCCGACCAGCGCGCCGCCAAGAAGGAGCTGCAGAAGATCGAGCGGCAGCTCGACAAGGTCTCCGAGCGGGAGACCAAGTTGCACGCCCAAATCGCCGAGAACGCCACAGACTTCGCGAAGGTGGCCGAACTGGACGCCGAGCTGCGTGACTTGGCGGGTCAGCGCGAGGAGCTGGAACTGCGCTGGCTGGAACTCGCGGAGGACGCGTAAGCGGCGTGAAGGGCGCGTGAAGGCGCGTAACAGCGGTATCACGGGCCGGTCGTCCCTTGGGAACAGGGGTTGACCGGCCCGCTGAAGTGTCGGTGCCGAGTGATAGAAAGGGCCGTCTGAGAACCGTCTGAGAAGAATGGGTGTGGCGGAAACGCGAGCGCCACCGAGCGCGGCGCCACATCGGTCACAAGGGGGAAACCGCTGATGAGCCAGCCGCCCAGCCAGCCGCCGAACGGAGGCTTCGGCGCGCCGCAGGACCCGCCGCCGCAGGGAGGTTTCGGCGCCCCCCAGCCGCCGCAGCCGCAGGCCCCGCAGCCCCCGGCCCAGCCGCCTCAGACGCCCCCGCCCCCGCACACCCCGCCGGCCGGCGCCCCGCAGCCCGGCTACGGCTACCCGCCGTCGCAGCCGCAGCAGCCCGGCCCGTACGGCCAGCCCCAGCAGCCGGGCCCGTACGCGACCCCGGGTCCCTACGGGGCGCCGACCGCCCCCGGCCCGTACGGCCAGCCGCAGCAGCCGGGCCCCTACGGCCAGCCCGGCTACGGCTACCCGCAGCAGCCGCAGTACCCGGGTGCGCCCACCCCGCCCGGCTTGCGCAACCCCTTCAAGGGCAAGCCGGCGCTGGTCATCGGCGCCGCGGTGGCGGCCCTGCTGGTCATCGGCGGCACCGTGTTCGCGGTGACCGGCGGCGACGACGGCGGCGACGGCAAGAAGAAGAAGCCGGTCGCGCAGAAGAGCGACGACCCCAAGGCCTCCGAGGACCCGGTCAACCCCGGCGACGGCAGCGGCGACGGTGGCGAGGACCCCGAGAACCTCAACGAGGGCCGCAAGGCCGGCGAGGCGAAGGTGCTCTGGTACAAGTCGGGCCCCGACGCGCCCGGTTCCGGCGCCGAGGCCCCCGGCATGTGGATCACCGACAAGACCGCGGTGAAGGCGGCGTACAAGGAGGTCTTCGCCTACGACGTCGCCGACGGCACGCCCTCCTGGGACGCGATCGCCTTCCCGGAGAAGATCTGCGCCGTCACCCCGCAGAAGACGGCCGACGACAAGGTCGTCGTGGCGTACATGAGCGGCAGCAGCGACCGCGCCGAGTGCAACCAGCTCCAGGAACTCGACCTGAACACCGGGGAGAAGGGCTGGACGGGCGAGGTCGCCGACGGCGAACTCTTCGACAGCACCCTGCAGATCGAGCTGTCCATCACCGGCTCCACACTGATGGTGGGCCGCTCGCAGTCCGGCACCGCGTACGACGTCACCACCGGCAAGAAGCTGTGGGACAAGAAGAAGTACGGCGACGCCTGCTTCCCGGCCGGCTTCGCCGGCGGCGAGAAGCTGGTCGCCGTGTCGTCCTGCGGTGCCGGCGGGAACAACGAGCACGACGAGGTCCAGGAGCTCGACCCGAAGACCGGCAAGGCCAAGTGGACCTGGAAGCCCGACAAGGGCTGGCGCGTCGGCCGGGTCTACTCGCTGAACCCGGTCGTGGTCTACAGCACCAACGAGGACAAGAACTCCTGGAACATCTCCACGCTCGGCTCCGGCGGCTCCATCGCCTCCCAGGTCGACGTCGACGAGAGCTTCTCCCCCGAGTGCGGCTGGGCCGTGCTCCAGCGTGACCTCCAGGGCTGCTCCGGCGTCGCCTCCGACGGCAAGTCGCTCTACCTGCCCACCGAGGCCACCACCGGCGCCAACGAGATCGTCGCCATCAGCCTGGCCACCGGCAAGGAGCAGTGGCGGGTGAAGTCCCCGGTGGAGGAGTCGATGATGCCGCTGCGGACCGAGGGCGGAAACCTCATCGCCTACGTCAAGCCGTCCTGGGAGTCCGGCGGCCAGGTCGTGTCGATCCCGACCTCGGGCAGCGCCCACAAGCCGGTCAAGCTGCTCCAGCACCCGTCCGGCACCGCCGACATCGAGGACAGCTTCTACTCCGGTACCTACGACTGGGTCGACGGCCGCTTCTACCTGTCGACCACACGGCTGTCCGGCAACGACGAGGCGAAGGAGAAGCTGATGCTCGCCTTCGGCAAGTGATCCGCTCCCGCGTCCCGTCCGTATCGAGCCGTCCCCACTCCGAGGTACTCACATCATGACCACGCCCCCGCCCCCGCCGCCCAACCAGCCCCCGCAGGGGGGAGGGTTCGGCCCGCCGCAGGACGAACCGCCGAAGCAGCCCGCGCCCCCGGCGCAGCCGCCCGCCGAGCCCCAGGCCCAGCCGCCGGGCTTCGGCGCGCCCACCCCGCCGCCCGCGGGAGGCTTCGGCGCACCGACGCCCCCGCCGGCGGAAGGTTTCGGCGCGCCCACGCCCCCGCCGCAGGGCGGCTTCGGAGCGCCCACGCCGCCGCAGGGCTACGGCTACCCGCAGCCGCCCACGCCCCCGCAGCAGCCGGCCGGCTACGGCT
Organism: Streptomyces sp. NPDC000983; assembly: GCF_040299205.1. Classification (NCBI taxonomy): domain Bacteria; kingdom Bacillati; phylum Actinomycetota; class Actinomycetes; order Kitasatosporales; family Streptomycetaceae; genus Streptomyces; species Streptomyces sp. NPDC000983. The sequence continues at coordinate 72,937 of NZ_JBEPBM010000013.1, forward strand.
ACCCGCAGACGCCCCCGCAGGGCTACGGCTACCCGGGCCAGCCGCCCACCCAGCCCTACGGCCAGCAGCCCTACGGCTACCAGCCGCCGACCATGCCGATGCCGCCGCAGCCGGGTCAGCCCGGCGGCGGCCGGAAGTTCAACTCCCAGCTGGCGATCATCGTGGCCGCGGTCGTGGCCATCGCCCTGATCGTCGGCGGCGGCTTCCTGTACGCGTCCAACTCCGGTGACGACAAGGGCAAGGACGACACCGCGAGCTCCAGCGGCGGCACCGGCGGCGGCGACAAGGGCGGCGACACCTCGGGCGGCGGCGACGGCGGTGGCGACACCGGCGGCACCCAGTCGGGCAAGGCGACCGAGAAGGCGCCCGCCGACCCCAACTCCCAGGTCCTCTTCCAGGTCCCGGCGCCCGAGGTGAAGAAGGACCAGACCGTCTCCACGGTCGGCTCCTGGCTCACCGACAAGGTGTACGCCAAGAGCGGTGTCGCCGAGATCGTCGGCTACGACCCCGACAAGGGCACCGAGCTGTGGACGATCGAGCTGCCCGGCCCGGTCTGCCAGGGCAGCAACCACGCCACCGAGGACAACCGGACGGCGATCACCTACCAGCCGAAGATGCCGACCAAGGCCAACCCCTCCTACGGCTGCACCCAGGTCGCGGGCATCGACCTCGACACCGGCAAGAAGCTGTGGACCAAGACGGTCGAGAGCGGCACCTCGCCGATCAGCTTCGACAACGTCACGGTCAGCGCGGGCACGGTGGCCGTCGGCAGCACCAGCGGCGGCGCCGCGTTCGACATCGCCACCGGTGACCAGCTGTGGGCGCCCAAGCCGACCGACACCTGCTACGACGCCGGCTACGGCGGCGGCCCCAAGCTGGTCGCGGTCCGCAAGTGCGGCTCCTACGGCGAGCGTCAGCTGAACATCCAGAACATCGACCCGAAGTCCGGGAAGGTGATCACGGAGTACAAGATGTCCGCGGGCATCGAGTACGCCAGCGTCGTCTCCACCGAGCCCCTGGTGGTGGCCGCCGACGTCGGTGACGCGGCCGGCGACGGCAGCGGCATCTCGGACTTCTTCTCCATCGACAACAAGACCGGCAAGCTGCGCGCCCGCATCTCCGCCCCGGGCGAGCAGTTCAACGCCTCCTGCGACGGCATCACCAAGGTCGAGGAGTGCCGCCAGCTCGCCGTGGGCGAGGACCGGCTCTACCTGCCGACCGAGAAGCACGACGGCAAGGCCGAGTACAGCGACACCAACGAGATCGTCTCCTTCGACCTCGCCACCGGCAAGGAGACCGGGCAGCGGGCGGACGCCGGCGACAACTACGAGTTCGTCCCGCTGCGCATGGACGGCCCCAACCTGATCGCCTACAAGCGCGGCCCCTACGACAAGGGCGGGCAGGTCGTCTCCCTCGACGGCGGCTCCTTCAAGGAGACCAAGCTGATGGAGAACCCGTCCACGGAGAAGGTGATGCGGGTGGAGCGCAGCATGCTGCCCGACTACGCCGAGATCCTGTACAGCCAGGGCCGGCTGTTCATGTCGGACGTCTTCGCCAGTGAGCTCGGCTCCACCGGCGAGGAGGAGTACCTGGTGATCGGCTTCGGCGCCAAGTAGCCGAACGAACATCTGTGGCCACGGCCCCGTCCCTGTTCAGGGGCGGGGCCGTGCATTTACCGCGCATCACCCTCGAATGAGAGGAATTTCGGCGATCCGGGGCACTTCTCTCCAGTAGGGGCAGCGCAACGTCGAACAAGCGTGTAGCTTCCGGGGGCATCCACGGGGGCGTGTCTGTGGGTGCGAGGGGATTCGCAGGGGGGACTGGGGGGTTGCTCGATGGGAGTGCGGCTCATGGTGGTCGACGACCACCGACTGCTCGCCGAGGCGTTGGCCTCGGCGCTGAAACTGAGGGGGCACCGGGTACTGGCCGCCGCGGCACCGGCCGCGGGGGCGGCGGAACTGGTCATCACACGGGCGCCGGAGGTGTGCCTGCTGGGGACGGCGACACCGGCCGAGCCGGGCATGTTCGACCCGGTGGTGAAGATCAAACGGGAACGTCCGCAGGTCGCGGTGCTGGTCCTCGGACCGGTGCCGAGCCCCAGGGGCATCGCGGCGGCGTTCGCCGCGGGCGCCTCGGGCTATGTCCGGCACGACGAGCGGATCGAGGGCGTGGAACGGGCGATCATGAAGGCGCGTGCGGGCGAGGCGGCGGTGGCGCCGCAACTGCTCCAGGGGGCCTTCAGCGAGCTGCTCAATCCGGCGGCCCAGCCGGACGACGAGGGCCAGCGGCTGCTCCAGATGCTGACGCCCCGGGAGGTGGAGGTCCTGGTCCGGGTCGCCGAGGGCGAGGACACCCGGCTGATCGCCGCGGGCATGGGCATCGCCCCCTCCACGGCTCGCACCCATGTACAGCGGGTCCTGATGAAGCTGGGGGTGGGTTCCCGCCTGGAGGCGGCGGCCCTGGCCGCCCGTACGGGCCTGCTGGACCGGGCGGGCCCCCGGCCGGTCGAGCCCTGACCGGGGCACCGCGGGGGCGGACGCGCCCCTGACCGCGCGTGAGGGCCGGGACCCGAGTGGTCCCGGCCCTCCTCACGCGTGGGTACGGCTCACTCCGCGCGCTCGTCCTGCGGCGGCTCGGCCGGGGTGGGCGGCGGGGTCGGGCGCAGCTTCAGCCAGACCAGGAAGAAGATGCCGAGGAGCAGCATCCCGAGCCCCGTCCAGAGGTTGATGTTGACGCCCTCCGCCTTGTCGAGGTCGGCGTCCGAGGGGTTGATCCCGGCGATCGTGACGATGACGCCGTAGAGGACGAAGAGGGCGCCGATGATGCGGCGCAGGTCGAACAGGCTCGCCGCGGTGGCGGACTTGCCCTGCAGCTCGGTGACTTCCCGCTGGACGTCGTCCTCGGAGTATCCGTGGTGCTCAGACATGGTTTCTCGATTCTCCCGCGATCAGAAAGAGAACGGGATGTAGCAGGCGGCGGCCAGGATGATCGCTCCCCAGCCCAGCAGGGCCGGCTTGCGGTACCAGGCGTCGTCGCCCTCGGCGGGCGCCTCGGACATGCCGGGGGAGCGGGTGCCGTAGACCAGGCCCTGGAGTTCCTCGATGGGCTTGGGCCGGGTGAACAGGGAGACGACGACCATGACCACGCCGCCGGCCACGAAGCCGACGATCGCGGAGACGAAGTTGGCGCCCTGGTCGGTGGGGATGTCGACGATGCCCTGCTTGTAGATCCAGAAGTAGTTGACCATCGCGGCGACGGTGCCCGCGAGCAGACCCCAGAAGCCGGAGACGACGGACGCCCGCTTCCAGAACATGCCGACGATGAAGACCACGAACATCGGCACGTTGAAGAAGGAGAACAGCGTCTGGAGGTAACTCATGATGTTGGAGAAGGTGGAGGCCAGGAACGCCGTTCCGACAGAAGCGCACACGCCGATGACGGTGATCAGCCGGCCGAAGCCGATGTAGTAGGAGTCCTCGCGGCCCTTGACGACGTACCGCGCCCAGATGTCGTTGGTGAAGACCGTGTTGAAGGACGAGACGTTCGCCGCCATGCCCGCCATGAAGGCCGCCAGCAGACCGGTGACCGCGATGCCCAGCACGCCGTTGGGCAGCAGCTGCTCCATCAGGTAGGGGATGGCGTCGTTGTACTGGTAGCCCGACTCCTCGGTGCCGAAGCCCGGGACCAGGGCCGCCGCCGTCAGGCCCGGGATCATCACCAGGAAGACGATGAAGATCTTCGGGTAGGCCGCGATCAGCGGGGTGCGCTGGGCCGCGGAGAGGTTCTTCGCCGACAGGGCCCGCTGGACCTCGGCGAAGTTCGTGGTCCAGTAGCCGAAGGACAGCACGAAGCCCAGACCCAGCACGATGGTCAGCCAGTTGGCGCCGAGCGGGTTGTCGCTGCCGATGCCGGTGCCGCCCCAGGCGGTGGTGAAGTCGGCGCCCTGGGCCTTGGTGAGCGTGTCCGTCAGGCCGCCCCAGCCGCCGGCCTTCTTCAGGCCCAGCACCACGATCGGGATGAGGGCTGCGAGGATCACGAAGAACTGCAGCACCTCGTTGTAGATCGCCGAGGAGAGGCCGCCGAGGGTGATGTAGGCCAGCACGAAGGCGCCGGCGACCACGATCGCCACCCACTGCGGCCAGCCCAGCAGCGCCTCGACGACGATCGCGAGGGCGTACAGGTTCACCCCGGAGATCAGGATGGCGGCGAAGGCGAACAGCGCCGAACTCAGCAGGTGCGCCGACTTGTCGAAGCGCAGCAGCAGCATCTCGGGGACCGAGCGGACCTTGCTGGAGTAGTAGAAGGGCATCATCACCAGGCCCAGGAAGACCATCGCCGGGATGGCGCCGATCCAGTACCAGTGCACGGTGTAGACGCCGTACTGCGCGCTGTTGGCGGCCATGCCGAGGATCTCGGTGGCGGCCAGGTTGGCGGAGATGAACGCGAGGCCGGTGATCCAGGCGGGCAGCGAGCGTCCGGACAGGAAGAAGTCGAGGCTCGTCCTGACCGAGCGCCGGGCCGCGAAGCCGATGCCCAGGACGACGACGAAGTAGATGCCGAGGATCGTGTAGTCGAGCCAGTTGGTGGGGAGCCGTAGCTCGGCTGCGAGGTATGTGGGGGTCTGCATGCGTACTCGCTTCGTTGCGCGAACTGATCCGTGCGGAACCTGGTTCCTCCGCGTTCAGCAATTGAACACTTCTGGTGGTGAGCTTTGTTTGATTGTGATGTTGACGCTTCTGGTGAGTTGTGTTTCGATATGTTGAGTTCTGTTTGATGGTTGTGTGGCTCGATGAGGGAGTCCGGCGTGAAGAAGACCTCGACCCTGCTGGCCGACGGTCGCGAGCTGATCTACTACGACCTGCGCGACGACCGCGTGCGGGACGCGGTGGACCGCCGGCCGCTGGACCGCACCGTCACCACCTCCGAGGTCCGGAGGGACCCGCTGCTCGGCGACTCGGTCGCCGTCGCCTCGCACCGCCAGGGGCGGACCTACCACCCGCCGGCCGACGAGTGCCCGCTGTGCCCCTCGCAGGGCGAGCGGCTGAGCGAGATCCCCGACTCGTCGTACGACGTCGTGGTGTTCGAGAACCGCTTCCCCTCGCTCGCCGGTGACTCCGGCCGCTGCGAGGTGGTCTGCTTCACCTCCGACCACCACGCCTCCTTCGCCGATCTGAGTGACGAACAGGCCCGTCTCGTCCTGGACGCGTGGACCGACCGGACCGCCGAGCTCTCCCATCTGCCCTCCGTCGAGCAGGTGTTCTGCTTCGAGAACCGGGGCGCCGAGATCGGCGTGACGCTCGGTCATCCGCACGGCCAGATCTACGCGTACCCCTTCACCACCCCCCGCACCGCCCTGATGCTGCGCCAGGTGGCCCAGCACAAGGAGGCCACCGCCGGCGGGAACCTCTTCGACGCCGTCCTGGAGCGTGAACTCGCCGGTGAGCGCGTCGTCCTCGCGAGTGAACACTGGGTCGCCTTCGTGCCCTACGCCGCGCACTGGCCCTACGAGGTCCACCTGTACCCGCGCCGCCGGGTGCCGGACCTGCTGGGGCTGGACGAGGCGGCACGCTCGGAGTTCCCCCAGGTTTATCTGGAACTCTTGAGGCGCTTCGACCGGATCTTCGGTGCGCAAGAGCCCTCGACGCCCTACATCGCCGCCTGGCACCAGGCGCCGTTCGGGGCGCTGGAGGAGTTCGACGGCGTCGTCCGTGAGGACTTCGCGCTCCACCTGGAGCTCTTCACCATCCGCAGGACCCCCGGCAAGCTGAAGTTCCTCGCGGGTTCCGAATCCGGCATGAGCGTGTTCATCAACGACGTGCCGCCGGAGCGCGCGGCAGAGCGACTGCGAGAGGTAGCGAGTTCATGAAGTACCTGGTGACAGGCGGGGCGGGTTACGTAGGCAGCGTGGTGACCCGGCATCTGCTGGAGGCGGGCCACGAGGTCACCGTGCTCGACAACCTCTCCACCGGCTTCCGCGAGGGCGTCCCCGCGGGCGCCGTCTTCGTCGAGGGCGACATCCGCGACGCCGCCAAGTGGCTGGACGCCTCCTTCGACGGCGTGCTGCACTTCGCCGCCTCCTCGCAGGTCGGCGAGTCGGTGGTCAAGCCCGAGAAGTACTGGGACAACAACGTCGGCGGCACCATGGCCCTGCTCGGCGCCATGCGCGAGGCGGGCGTGCGCCGGCTGGTCTTCTCCTCCACCGCGGCGACCTACGGCGAGCCCGAGCAGGTCCCGATCGTGGAGTCCGCGCCGACCAGGCCGACCAACCCCTACGGCGCCTCGAAGCTGGCCGTCGACCACATGATCACCGGCGAGGCGGCCGCGCACGGACTGGCCGCGGTGTCGCTGCGCTACTTCAACGTGGCCGGCGCCTACGGCGAGTCCGGCGAGCGCCACGACCCCGAGTCGCACCTGATCCCGCTGGTCCTCCAGGTGGCGCAGGGCCGCCGTGAGGCCGTCTCGGTCTTCGGCGACGACTACCCGACGCCGGACGGCACCTGCGTGCGCGACTACATCCACGTCGCCGACCTCGCCGAGGCGCACCTGCTGGCGGTCGGCGCGGCCACCCCCGGCGAGCACCTGATCTGCAACCTCGGCAACGGCAACGGCTTCTCCGTGCGCCAGGTCGTCGAGACGGTGCGCCGGGTCACCGGGCACCCGATCCCCGAGGTGGTGGCCCCGCGCCGGGGCGGCGACCCGGCGGTCCTGGTGGCCTCCGCCGACGCGGCCCGCGAGAAGCTGGGCTGGCGCCCCTCCCGTACCGACCTCGACGCGATCGTCGCGGACGCCTGGGAGTTCGCGCAGCGGCACGGGAAGTAATCCTCTCCAGCGGTCTGTTCAGCACGAAAGGTCAGGGGTCAGGGATGAGCGAGGCTGTCGCCGAGCGGTTCAGTCAGCTGTACGGCACGGAGCCGGACGGGGTGTGGGCGGCACCGGGCCGGGTCAACCTCATCGGTGAGCACACCGACTACAACGACGGCTTCGTCATGCCCTTCGCGCTGCCGCACACCGCGCTCGCCGCGGTCGCCCGGCGCACCGACGGCGTCCTGCGGCTGCACTCCGCGGACGTCGGGGGCGGGGTCGTCGAACTGCGCGTGGACGACCTGGCCCCGGAGTCCGACCGGAACTGGACGGCGTACCCGGCGGGCGTCGTGTGGGCGCTGCGCGAGGCCGGGCACGAGATCACCGGCGCCGACATCCACCTGTCCTCCACGGTCCCGGCGGGCGCCGGCCTGTCGTCCTCGGCGGCCCTGGAGGTCGTCGTCGCGCTCGCCCTCGACGACCTGTACGGACTGGGCCTCAAGCGCTGGCAGCTGGCCCGGCTCTGCCAGCGCGCGGAGAACGTCTACGTCGGCGCGCCGGTCGGCATCATGGACCAGACCGCCTCCGCGTGCTGCGAGGAGGGCCACGCCCTCTTCCTCGACACCCGGGACCTCTCCCAGCAGCAGATCCCCTTCGACCTGGCCGCCGAGGGCATGCGCCTGCTGGTCGTCGACACCCAGGTCAAGCACTCGCACAGCGAGGGCGAGTACGGCAAGCGCCGCGCGGGCTGCGAGAAGGGTGCCGCCCTGCTCGGTGTCGACGCCCTGCGCGACATCCCCTACGACGGACTCGACGCGGCGCTGGAGCGCCTCGCCGACGACGAGGAGGTGCTGCGTCTGGTCCGCCACGTCGTCACCGAGGACGAGCGGGTGGAGCGGATGGTGTCCCTGCTGCGGGCGGGCGAGACCCGGGCGATCGGCCCGGTGCTGGTCGCCGGGCACGCCTCCCTGCGCGACGACTTCCGGGTCTCCTGCCCCGAGCTGGACCTGGTGGTGGACAGCTCCCTGGCGGCCGGCGCGCTCGGCGCCCGGATGACGGGCGGCGGCTTCGGCGGCTCGGCGATCGTGCTGGTGGAGGCGGCCGACGCGGACACCGTCTCCAAGGCCGTCCAGGAGGCCTTCGCGACGGCCGGGTTCACCGCCCCGCGGGTCTTCGAGGCGGTCCCCGCGCCGGGCGCGCGCCGCATCAGGTGAGGCGCTTGGTCAGTGTGAACTCCGTGATCCCCGGCGGGTAGTCGGGGATCACGCACACCACCTCGTAGCCGTGGCGCCGGTAGAAGTCCGGCGCCTGGAAGTCCCAGGTCTCCAACCGGGCGCTGAGGCAGCCCCGTCCGTCGCGGGCCGTCCGCTCCGCCTGCGCGAGCAGCCGCGAGCCCAGCCCGGCGCCGCGATGCCGCTCGTCGACCCAGAGAAGCGCCACGTGCAGCCAGGTCGCCCAGGTGTGACCCACCAGCCCGCCGGCCAGGGCGCCGGACTCGTCCAGCATCCAGACATGCAGCGGGAGTTCACGTTCACCGGGTGTCCCCCGCAGTGCGGCGAGCACCGGTGAGGCCGCGGTGTTGGTGTCCCGCATCCGGGCGCCGAGAAGATCGCGCCGCTCCTTGTCGACTTCTGTCTCCATTCGGAACATGCGGCTCACCATAAACGCGTCGACGGGTCAGTTCTGCAAATCGCCTTCCGCTCCAGGCCCTCGCCCGTACTCTGATGAGCAGCGCCGGTGGGGGCCGGTGCTGATCAGGGGGCGAGACAGCCGGGTACGGCGCCCGCGGTGGGGGTAGCCATTCCCGCATGGCGGCGGCCGTGCGTCCGTAACCACCCGTGGGTGCCGTGCCCGCGTGGGTCGTCGTTCTCCGGACCTGGGGTATCCCCGGCTCTTCAGGAGCTTGGGGAAGGGGGTTTCAGTGGTTCGTATCCGAGTCCTGGTCGTCGACGACCACCGAATTTTCGCCGAGTCGCTCGCCGCCGCCCTGGCGGCCGAGCCGGACGTCGACGTCTCCGCCGCGGGCAGCGGTCCGGCCGCCCTGCGCAGCCTGGAGCGCGCGGCCGCCGAGGGGCGCCGCTACGACGTGCTGCTCGTCGACGCAGATCTGGGCGGTGTGGCCCCGGGCATACGGCCCGCGGTGCCCGTGCAGGAGGTGGGGGAGGACGGACTCGTCGACGGCATCTCCCTGGTCGCGGGGGTGCGCACCGCGCAGCCCGGGGTGCGCATCGTGGTGCTCGCCGAGAAGGACGATCCGCGGCGGGCCGCGCTGGCGCTCCAGGCCGGGGCGTCCGGCTGGGTCGCCAAGGACTGTTCGCTGTCCCGGCTGCTCACCGTCATCCGCGGGGTGCTCCGCGAGGAGACGCACCTTCCGCCTGCCCTGCTCACCGGTGTGCTGCGGGAGTTGACCGCGGCGCGCAAGCACCGCACCGAGAGCGAGCGGCTGGTGGAGTCGCTGACCCCGCGCGAGCGCGAGGTGCTCAGGTGCATGGTGGCGGGGCTGGGGCGCAAGGCGGTCGCCGAGCGCCTGTTCCTCTCCCCGCACACCGTCCGCACCCATATGCAGAACGTGCTCGGCAAGCTGGGCGTCCACAGCACCCTGGCCGCCGTCGCGCTGGCCCGCCGCGCGGGCGTCGGGCCGGTCGACCTAGCCGGGGATGTTGTCGAACGGGGCGGTCAACTGGCGTAGCAGTCCCGCCAGTTCGCCGCGCTGGAGCCGGGAGAGCTCGCCGAGGATGGCGCGCTCCTGGTCCAGCAGTCCGGCCAGGGCCTGGTCCGCGCGGTCCCGGCCCTCGTCGGTGAGCCGGACGAGCACACCCCGCCGGTCACTGGGGTCGGGGAGCCGCTCCACCAGGCCCTTCTTGGTGAGCCGGTCGATGCGGTTGGTCATGGTGCCGGACGTGACCAGAGTCTGCGTCAGCAACTGTCCGGGGGAGAGCTGGTAGGGCGTGCCCGCGCGCCGCAGCGCGGTCAGCACGTCGAACTCCCAGGGCTCCAGACTGTGCTCGGAGAAGGCCAGCCGGCGCGCGCGGTCCAGGTGCCGCGCCAGCCTGCTGACCCGGCTGAGCACTTCCAGCGGTTCCACGTCGAGGTCCGGGCGCTCCCGGCGCCACGCAGCGACCAGCCGATCGACCTCGTCCTCCATGACGATCAGTGTAGTGGTTGTGTCGACGTGAAGTCTCTTGATATCAAGCATCTTGATGTGAAGGTAAATCTGGGGGATGCTGGAGGCATGACGACGCCCACGTGGAACCCCGCCCAGTACCTGCGTCACGCCGATCACCGGGCCCGCCCGTTCGCGGACCTCCTGGCGCGCGTCCCCGAACCGCCGTCCGGCCGGCCCCGGATCGCGGACCTGGGCTGCGGCCCCGGCAACGCCACCGCCCGGCTCACCGAGCGCTGGCCCGCCGCCCGGGTCACGGGCTACGACAACTCGCCCGAGATGCTCGCCAGGGCCGCCGCCCACGCCGGGCCCACCCCGGGCGGCGGCAGCCTGGACTTCGCCCACGCCGACGTCCGCACCTGGGTGCCCGGGGAGCCGTTCGACCTGATCGTCAGCAACGCGACCCTGCACTGGGTGCCGGACCACGCGGACCTCTTCCCCGCCTGGATCGCCGGGCTCGCCCCCGGCGGCACCCTCGCCTTCCAGGTCCCCGGCAACTTCGACTCCCCGAGCCACCGGCTGATGCGCGAGCTGGCCCGGGCCCCGCGCTGGCGGGACCGCCTGGCGCACGCCCTGCGCCACGACGGGGCGATCCTCACCCCCACGGCCTACCTGGACCGCCTGGCGGCCCTCGGCTGCCCGGAGACGGACGTGTGGGAGACGACGTACGTCCATCTGCTGACCGGAGAGGACCCGGTCCTGGACTGGGTGAAGGGCACCGGGCTGCTGCCCGTCCTCACCGCGCTCGCCGACGACGTCCCGGCGCGGGACGCCTTCGTGGAGGAGTACCGGGCGGCCCTGCGCGAGGCGTATCCGTCGGGCCCGCACGGCACGCCGTTCCCGTTCCGCCGGGTCTTCGCGGTCGCCCGCAAGGAGGGCTAGGACTTGCGGCGCCCTATCAGGTGCGGCTTGGCCTCCAGGCCGTCCAGGCCGTGCCAGGCCAGGTTCACCAGGTGGGCCGCCACCTCCGCCTTCTTCGGGCGCCGGACGTCCAGCCACCACTGGCCGGTCAGGGCGACCATGCCGACCAGGGCCTGGGCGTAGAGGGGGGCCAGCTTGGGGTCGAAGCCGCGGCTCTTGAACTCGCGGCCCAGGATGTCCTCCACCTGGGTGGCGATGTCCGAGATCAGCGAGGCGAAGGAGCCCGTCGACTGGGGGATCGGGGAGTCGCGGACCAGGATGCGGAATCCGTCCGTGTACTCCTCGATGTAGTCCAGCAGGGCGAAGGCGGCCTGCTCGCACAGCTCACGCGGGTGCCCCGCGGTCAGGGAGCCGGTGACCATGTCCAGCAGCCGGCGCATCTCCCGGTCCACCACGACCGCGTACAGGCCCTCCTTGCCGCCGAAGTGCTCGTACACCACCGGCTTGGAGACCCCGGCCTTCGCCGCGATCTCCTCGACCGAGGTGCCCTCGAACCCCTTCGCGGCGAACAGGGTGCGACCGATCTCCAGCAGCTGCTGGCGGCGCTCCGCACCGGTCATCCGGGTACGGCGCGCGCGCCGGGGCTTCTCGTTGCTCGGGGTACTGCTGGAGTCGGTCGCCACGCCGTCAATCATGCCGCCTTCGCGGCCTCCGCCCCGCGCCGGGAGCCGTCATCGGCGGTGTTGCGGCGCGAATCGATACGCGAGCGTGACGGCCACCGCACGTCGTACGCCCAGCCGGCCAGCTCGAACCAGCGGATCAGCCGCGCGGAGGAGTCGATCTGCCCGCGCATCACGCCGTGCCGCGCCGAGGTGGGGTCGGCGTGGTGCAGGTTGTGCCAGGACTCGCCGCAGGACAGCACCGCCAGCCACCACACGTTGCCCGAGCGGTCCCGGGACTTGAAGGGGCGCTTGCCGACCGCGTGGCAGATGGAGTTGATCGACCAGGTGACGTGGTGGAGCAGCGCCACCCGGACCAGGGAGCCCCAGAAGAAGCCGGTGAACGCGCCCCACCAGGACATCGTCACCAGACCGCCGATCAGGGCCGGCAGGGCCAGCGAGAGCATCGTCCACCACAGGAACTGGCGGGAGATCGCGCGGATCGCCCGGTCCTTGATCAGGTCCGGCGCGTACTTGTCCTGCGGGGTCCGCTCCTCGTCGAACATCCAGCCGATGTGGGCCCACCACAGGCCCTTCATCAGGGCCGGGACGGTCTCCCCGTAGCGCCAGGGGGAGTGCGGGTCGCCCTCGGCGTCGGAGAACTTGTGGTGCTTGCGGTGGTCGGCGACCCAGCGGACCAGGGGACCCTCGACGGCCATCGAGCCCGCGACGGCCAGCGCGATGCGCAGCGGGCGCTTCGCCTTGAAGGAGCCGTGGGTGAAGTAGCGGTGGTAGCCGATCGTGACGCCGTGGCAGGCGAGGTAGTAGAAGAACACCAGCAGGCCGAGGTCGAGCCAGCTCACACCCCAGCCCCAGGCCAGCGGCACGGCCAGGGCGAGGGCCGCGAAGGGGACGACGATGAAGCCCGCCAGCGCGAGCTGCTCCACCCTCCCCTTCTTGTCGCCGCCGAGCGTGGCTGAGCGAATCGGGGTGTCGTCGTCCGCCCGCGGGGCGTCTTCGATCACATCGGAGCTCGTGGTCATGGGCGTCCCCTGTGGGGTCGAGGGTGTGAGGTGAGCCGATGGCTCCGGAAACCGTTCCCCGGTCCGGTGACCAGGATTCCTACGGTTGCGTAACCTACGGCGACGTAAGTATGGCAGCGCGTCGCCCGGCGGCAAGAGCCCGTGAGTCCGGGCTCGGCACGGACACATATCCTGGAGTCGGTCGGACAGCGCGGTCCGCTCTGATTTCTTCCCGGATGTCCGGCCCGTATGCGGCAGCCGCCGCGCGTGACGTACTACCGGGTTCCCTCCAGACGAGCTTCAACACTGCAAGGAGCCGCACCTGTGAGCAGTGCCGACGACCTGACTACGAGCACCCCGTCGACCAGCGAGTTGCGCGCCGACATCAGGCGCCTGGGCGATCTCCTGGGCGAGACCCTCGTCCGGCAGGAGGGTCCGGACCTTCTCGACCTGGTCGAGAGGGTGCGCCGACTCACCCGCGAGGACGGCGAGGCCGCGGCGGAGCTGCTGCGCGGCACCGAGCTCGACACCGCGGCCAAGCTGGTGCGCGCCTTCTCCACCTACTTCCACCTCGCCAACGTCACCGAGCAGGTGCACCGCGGCCGCGAGCTGCGCGCCCGGCGCTCCGCCGAGGGCGGTCTGCTGGCCCGTACGGCGGACCGGCTCAAGGACGCCGACCCCGAGCACCTGCGCGCGACGGTGAAGAACCTCAACGTCCGCCCGGTCTTCACCGCGCACCCCACCGAGGCCGCGCGCCGGTCGGTGCTGAACAAGCTCCGGCGCATCGCCGCGCTGCTGGAGACCCCGGTCATCGAGTCCGACCGCCGGCGCTACGACATCCGGCTGGCCGAGAACATCGACCTCGTCTGGCAGACCGACGAGCTGCGCGTGGTCCGTCCCGAGCCCGCCGACGAGGCCCGCAACGCCATCTACTACCTGGACGAGCTGCACGCGGGCGCCGTCGGCGACGTGCTGGAGGACCTCACCGCCGAGCTGGAGCGGGTCGGCGTCAGGCTCCCCGACGACACCCGCCCGCTCACCTTCGGCACCTGGATCGGCGGCGACCGCGACGGCAACCCGAACGTCACCCCGCAGGTCACCTGGGACGTGCTGATCCTCCAGCACGAGCACGGCATCAACGACGCCCTGGAGATGATCGACGAGCTGCGCGGCTTCCTGTCGAACTCCATCCGCTACACCGGGGCGACCGAGGAGCTGCTGGACTCGCTGCGCAGCGACCTCGAACGGCTGCCCGAGATCAGCCCCCGCTACAAGCGCCTCAACGCCGAGGAGCCGTACCGGCTCAAGGCCACCTGCATCCGGCAGAAGCTGGAGAACACCAAGACGCGCCTGGCCAAGGGCATCCCGCACGAGGAGGGCCACGACTACCTGGGCACCAGCGAGCTGCTGGCCGACCTCACGCTGATCCAGACCTCGCTGCGCGAGCACCGCGGCGGTCTGTTCGCCGACGGCCGGATGGACCGCACGATCCGCACGCTGGCCGCCTTCGGCCTCCAGCTCGCCACGATGGACGTCCGTGAGCACGCGGACGCCCACCACCACGCCCTCGGCCAGCTCTTCGACCGGCTCGGCGAGGAGTCCTGGCGGTACACGGACATGCCGCGCGAGTACCGGGGCAAGCTGCTCGCCAAGGAGCTCAGGTCGCGCCGTCCCCTCGCGCCCACCCCGGCCCCGGTGGACGCGGCCGGCGAGAAGACCCTCGGGGTCTTCCAGACCGTCAAGCGGGCGCTGGAGGTCTTCGGGCCCGAGGTCATCGAGTCGTACATCATCTCGATGTGCCAGGGCGCCGACGACGTGTTCGCGGCCGCCGTGCTGGCGCGCGAGGCCGGGCTGATCGATCTGCACGCCGGCTGGGCGAAGATCGGCATCGTGCCGCTGCTGGAGACCACCGACGAGCTCAAGGCCGCCGACACGATCCTGGAGGACATGCTCTCGGACCCGTCCTACCGGCGCCTGGTCGCGCTGCGGGGCGATGTCCAGGAGGTCATGCTCGGCTACTCCGACTCCTCCAAGTTCGGCGGCATCACCACCTCCCAGTGGGAGATCCACCGCGCCCAGCGCCGGCTGCGCGACGTCGCCCACCGCTACGGCGTACGGCTGCGGCTCTTCCACGGCCGCGGCGGCACCGTCGGCCGCGGCGGCGGCCCCTCGCACGACGCGATCCTCGCCCAGCCCTGGGGCACCCTGGAGGGCGAGATCAAGGTGACCGAGCAGGGCGAGGTCATCTCCGACAAGTACCTGGTGCCGTCGCTGGCCCGGGAGAACCTGGAGCTGACCGTCGCGGCCACGCTCCAGGCGTCCGCGCTGCACACCGCGCCCCGCCAGTCCGACGAGGCGCTCGCCCGCTGGGACGCCGCGATGGACGTCGTCTCGGACGCCGCGCACGCCGCGTACCGCAGGCTCGTGGAGGACCCGGACCTGCCGACGTACTTCCTCGCGTCGACGCCGGTGGACCAGCTCGCCGACCTGCACCTCGGCTCGCGGCCCTCCCGCCGCCCCGGCTCGGGCGTCTCCCTGGACGGCCTGCGGGCCATCCCGTGGGTGTTCGGCTGGACCCAGTCGCGGCAGATCGTGCCCGGCTGGTTCGGCGTCGGCTCCGGTCTGAGGGCGCTGCGCGAGGCGGGCCTGGACACCGTCCTCGACGAGATGCACGAGCAGTGGCACTTCTTCCGCAACTTCATCTCCAACGTGGAGATGACGCTCGCGAAGACGGACCTGCGCATCGCCCAGCACTACGTCGACACCCTCGTCCCCGACGAGCTCAAGCACGTGTTCGACGTCATCAAGGCCGAGCACGAGCTGACCGTGCGGGAGGTGCTGAAGGTGACGGGCGAGGCGGAACTGCTCGACGCCGCCCCGGTGCTGAAGCAGACCTTCTCCATCCGGGACGCCTACCTGGACCCGATCTCCTACCTCCAGGTCGCCCTGCTCAAGCGCCAGCGCGACGCGGCGGCCTCGGGCGAGGAGGCGGACCCGCTGCTCTCCCGGGCGCTGCTGCTGACGGTGAACGGCGTGGCGGCGGGCCTGCGCAACACCGGCTGACGTCCGCGTCAGGCGCCACGGTGCCCCCGAGCCTCGTACGGCTCGGGGGCACTTTCGTGTGCCGGGCGGGCCGTCACATCGTCAGGAACGCGGCCGTGAGCAGGACGACGCCCGTGCCGGCCAGCACCTGCGCGGCGCGGGCGCGCCGCAGTCCGCCGGCCACCACCACCGAGGCCAGCAGCAGGGCGCCGCCGAGCGGGACCCAGGCGTAGACGATGCCGGCGGGGCCGGAGCGGACCACCTCGTCGCTGTCCGGTTTGACGACGACCGTGTAGGTCCGCCCCTTGCGGACCGCGGCCGTGTGCGCGATGACGACGCGGTCCCGGCGCTGCGAGCCCTGCGACAGGGGCGTGTAGGGGCCGGTGCAGGTGTCCTCGGCGCAGCGGGTCACCTCGACGGTGCCGCTCTCACGGCCCTTGGTGAGCATGACGTGCTGGGCGGTCCCCCAGGACGCCCACACACCCGCGACGAGGATCAGCGCCGCGACCGTACCCATGGCGGCGACGCGCCCGAACCGGAGCGCGGCCGAGGCGCCCTGGCCGGACTTGGCGGCAGTTGGCATGGCCGCGATCTTTGGCCATTGCGTTGCCCAAAGTCAATGTCGCTCCGAACGGGAACTACGGCGGCGCCGCACGCCATTCCTAAAATGTACGGACGGCGCGCGGCGCCTCGGGGCCGGGGGACGGGGGAGACCGATGAGCACGCTGTTGTTCGTCCATGGCACGGGTGTACGACGCCCCGCCTACACCGGGATGCTGAACCTGTTGCGCGACACCCTGGCCGTGCACGCCCCCGGCGCGCGGGTCGAGGAGTGCTACTGGGGCGACGCGTTCGGCGTGCCCGAGGGCGTGGGCGCCGCCGCGCTGCCCGGAGCGGAACCCGCGACCGGAACCGGAACCGACCCCGTACCCGGAACCGACCCCGAACCCGGGATTGTCCCCGCCCTGCCCGACGCCGAGTCCGTGCCCGCCGCCGACCTCCCCGACGACGACCGCGCCGCCCTGGTGTGGGGCCTGCTCTACGAGGACCCCCTCGCCCCGCTGCGCCGCGCCGACGGCGGCGGCATCGTCGCCGACCGCACCGGCCCCCAGGTGGCCCGCCGCGCCCGGACCCTGGCCGCCGACCCGCCCGAGGCCCTCGCCGCGCTCCTCACCGGCCAGGCGCTGCGGGACGAGTTCGCCGCCTCCGTCACCGCCGTCCTCGACAGCCCCGAGGGCCGCCTGGCCGTCACCCACGGCCTCGGCCCCGGCGAACTCCCCGCCGCCCTCGCCACCGCCGTCGTCGCCCACCTCCTCGGCGGCGCCCAGCACCGCGGCACCCCCGTGCTGTGGAGCACCGACCGGCGCGACGAGGCCGTGCGCGCCGTCACCAGCGCCCTCGGCGGCGTCCCGCGCGGCGCCGTCGACCGCGCCGTGCTGCGCGCCTCCTGGTGGACCGCCCGCCGGTTCGGGGTGCTGGGCAGGCTGGAGAAGAACCGCGCCGAACTGATGACCGGCGTCCACCCCAGGCTCGGCGACGTCCTGAAGTACCTGGCCCGCGGCCACCGGCTGCGCGCCTTCGTCAAGGAGCGGCTCGCCCGGATCCCGTCCGGTGACGGGCCCGTCGTCCTGCTCGGGCACAGCCTCGGCGGCATCGCGGCCGTCGACCTGCTGATCGAGGAGGAGGGCACGGGCGTCGGCCACCTCGTCACCGTCGGCACCCAGGCCGCCCACCTGCACGAGATCGGCGCCCTGCCCTGCCTCGACCCGGGCGCCCCGCTGCCCGGGCACTTCCCCGCCTGGACCAACTTCCACGACCGGCGCGACCTGCTCGGCTTCGCCGCCGCCCCCGTCTTCCCGCGCCGCGTCCAGGACGTGGAGATCAACACCACCGAGCCCTTCCCGGCCGCCCACAGCGCCTACTTCGCCGACCGCGGGTTCCAGCACAGGCTGGCGGCCCTCCTGCGGGACGGCGTATGAGCGGGGAGCTGTCGGGGATCGCCCCCGAGCGGACCCGGGCGATCCTGGTGGGCGCCGAGCGCTACGGCAACGACCCCTTCCCCGACCTCGACGGCTGCGCCCGGGACGCCCTCGGCCACGCCAGCTGGCTGCGCGCGGGCGGCGTCCCCGCCGACCACATCCGGCTCTGCGTCACCCCCCTCGACCACAACCGGGAGCGCACCGAGGCCGCCGCCCGCGAACTCGGCATCCCCCTGCTCGGCGCCGACTACGCGACCGTCCGCCGCGTCATCGGGGAGAAACTGCCCGAGTGGGACGCCGACCTGCTCTGGTTCGGCTGGAGCGGCCACGGCGCCATCACCTCCGGCGCCGCCCGCCACCTGCTCGTCCACGCCGACGCCAGACGGTACGGGCGGGCCGCCGCCCTCGACACCGCCAACCTCCAGAACGCCCTGCTGCACAGCCCCCGTTACCAGCGCATCCGGCACAAGGTCGTCTCCATCGACGCCTGCCGCAACCACGTCGAGAACCTCGACGCCTTCGGTGAGGACCGCATCGGCACGCCCCCGCCCGCGCCCACCGCCAGCCGCCTGCTGCTCCTGCACGCCACCCAGGACGGCGACATCTCCTGGGGCGACGAGCGCGGCGGCGCCTTCACCCGCGCCCTGCTCGCCGAACTCACCGCCGCGAAGGACCCCTGGCCGCCCGACCCCCGGCCGCTGATCGAGCGCGCCCGCGCCCGGATGGCCGCCGACACCGACGCCGTCCAGATCCCCGCCATCGACGCCCGCACCTGGGACGCCGAACCCCTGCACTACGCCGGGTACCGCCCCCGCACCCGCCCCTCCTGGCTGCTCACCACCGAGCAGGTCCTGCGCTCCCTCGGCAACCGGGCCACCTACCTCACCAACGACGTCCTGCCCTACGTCGCCCCCGGCGACGCCACCCACCCGGCCCGCCCCGAGAACCTGCTCGCCCGCCTCGACGACCCCGCCCGCGGACGCCTCGGCGCCCCCGGCTGCGGGCTGCTCCTCACCGGCCTCGCCGGCGCCGGAAAGACCCGTACCTGTCTGGAGACCGCCGCCCTCGCCGAGCGCACCGGCTGGCAGGTGCTCCACATCCACCAGGCCGCCGGGGTCTCCGCCCGGGTCCTGTTCGAGGAGATACAGGAGGAGTTGAAGGACCGTCAGGACCAGCGTCTGCTCCTGGTCCTGGACTACCTCGACCAGTCCGGACTCGAACTGCGCGAACTCGCCGACCTGCTGCACGCCGAGCGCGCCGAGGGCGCCCGCATCGCCTGCCTGGCCTCCGTCCGCCCCGGCGCCCTGGCCGCCGTACGGGCCCGCGGGTCGCGCACCCTGTTCGAGGAGGAGGCGCTCGAACAGGACGAGACGTATCTGCGGTCCGTCGCCACCAGTATCTTCGAGCGGGTCGCCCCCGACGCCCGGACCGTCTGGGGCGAGGACATGGCCGAGATCTGCGGCACCCGCCCGATGTTCGCCCTGCTGCTCGCCGTCGCCTTCGAGGGCACCGCCGACGAGCGCGACCGGCGCGGGCCGCGCCCCGCCGTGCGGCCCCCCGCCGAACTCGTCGACTGGCTGTACCGGCGCACCCGCGACGACATCGCCTCGGCCGACCACGGCCCCGCCGCCCGCGGTGCGCCCGACCCCGTCCTGATCCAGGCCAGCGCGCTGGCCGCCCTCGCCTGTGTGCAGCGGCGCGACGCCGTCGAGGACACCGTCGACCGCTTCCTCGGCACCGGGCCCCGCACCCGGCACACCGGCGAGAGCATCGTCGACAACCTTCAGGCCCTCGGCTGGCTCGTCGCGGCCACCGACGGCCCCGACACCGTCGACACCCTCCACGACATCGTCACCGACCAACTCCTCGAACAGAGCTGCCTGCCCGGGGTGCACACCGTCGACACGCCCGTCCTGCGGGCCTTCCTCGACGCCCTCCTCGGCGACCTGACCAGCTTCCGGCGCGCCGTCGGCCACCTCGGCCGCTGGGCGCACGACCAGGAGGAGCCGGTCCGCAAGAAGCTCGACGGCACCCTGTCGAAATGGCTCGGCGCACAGGCCGCCGAAGTCCTCGCGCTGCTGCTGTCCGCCCCCGACCAGGGCATGCGCACCCTGGTCTCGATGATCTCCGCCACGCCCTGGCAGCAGGGCGTCCTCGACACCTGGGACACCCTCGTCGGCCCCTGGATCACGCGGACCGCCCAGCCCGCCCTCCTCCGGGTCCTGCTCACCGTCGCCCTGCGCAACAGCCCCCGTCCCACTCCGCGCTTCCTCCTCGACCAGGCCCGCGCCTGGCTCGACCGGCACACCACCGACGACCTCGACGCCATCCAGCTGATCAGCGCCCTGCGCCGGACCGAGGACCTCGACGACGACCTCCGCGCCCACCTCGAACCCCTCACCCGCACCTGGCTCCGCGCCCACGGCGGGGCCCGCGAGGCCCGCTACGCCCTGCTCGCCCTGCTCCAGAGCGACGACGACACCCCCCTCGACCAGGGCCTCCTCGACGAGGTCACCCACACCACCATCGCCCTCGCCCACCAGCTGCGCCGCGAACCGGCCATCGAACGCCTGATCGTCGCCCTGGTCCGCACCGCCCGCCCCGACCGGGACGACAGCAACCTCCTCTACAGCACCGCCCGGGACTGGCTGGAGGTGTACCGCGGCCAGGAGCGCGCCACCTTCCTGATCTCCGCCGCCCTGCGCCGACGCGACCCCGAGGTCCGCCCCGGCCTCGTCGAGCAGATGTGCCGCTACGCCCTGGACTGGCTGGAGAGCCACGGCCGCAAGGCGGACGCCTGCTTCGTCCTGCACGACCTCCTCAGCCGCCGCGGCATGTCCGCGGCGATGGAGAAGGCCGCCGTCGGCCACGCCCTGACCTGGCTCGGCCGCCACGGACCGGTCCCGCAGGCGTCGTTCGTCCTCCAGCCACTGCTGCACGCCCTGCGCCGGCAGCGGGCCGGCGCCGACCCCGACCACCTCGCCCGGGCCGTCGGCCACGCCCTGATCTGGATCGACGACCACCGCACCGAACCCCACGCCGACTTCGTCATACGCTGCGTCCTGGAATGGCAGGGCCTGGCCACCCGGGACCTCGACGAGTCCACCATCGTCGAGCGGACCCTGGAGCGGGCCGTCGGCTGGCTCGCCGCCTTCGGCGCCGAGGCCGACGACGACCGGCTGCTGAAGGCCGTCTTCTTCCGCACCCAGTCCCTGACGGAGGCACAGACCGCCGCCGTCGCCGCCGTCGCCCTGAGCCGGCTGCCCGGACCGCCCGGCGTCCCCGCGGACGGCGACCGCCACATCATCGGCGGCCTGCTGCGCGCCCGCCCGCTCACCCCGGCGGCCACCCGGGACGCGCTGGCCCGCGCCGACGCCTGGCTCACCGCCCACGGCACCGGCCTGGAGGCGTCCCTGGTCCTCGGCCCGTACCTGCTCCTCGCCCAGGGCGAGAACACCTCCGACGACGACCGCAGCACCGGCGCGACCTTCGCCCTTGAGTGGCTGCGCACCCACGGCCGCACCCCGCAGGCGTTCCCCGTGCTGCGCAAGATGCTCTTCTACTGGGGCGTCCCCACCGAGACCCTCGACGCCACCGAGGCCATGCGGACCGCCGTCGACCACATCCTCGACTGGCTGGAGGACCCCGAGGCACACGGCCCCCGCCCCGCCCCGGACCCCGGCGACGACGGCGCGGAGGAGGAGCCCGCCGCGCGCCTCCCGGACGACCCCGAGGCCGAGGCCTCGGCCGACCCCGAGTTCTACCGCCGGCAGGTCCTCGTCCGGGTGCTGTTCCGCTTCGGCTCCCGGCTGACCGTCGCCCAGGCCGAGCGCGCCGCCGACATCGCGCTGCGCCTCTACCGCGACCGGACCCGCAAGGCCCTCGGCGACGACAACGCCCTGCACTACCTGCACCAGTTGCCGCCGCTGGCACCCGAGACCGAGCGGCGACTGCTGCGCCAGGTCCGGCGGGTCCTGGCCCCCGGGACCGGCGACCCGGGGGACGCGCGCCTCCTCCAGGCCGTCGTACGGCGGCTGCGTCCGTCCGCCGACCCCGATCCGCGGATCGTGGTGCGGATACTGACCTGGCTGGAGCGGCATCACCTGGTCCGCGAGGCGGGCTTCGTGATCTGCCATCTGGTCCAGTTCGAGCAGCTGGCGCCGGAGGCCCGGCGGTCCACCGTCGCCCACGCCCGCGCCTGGCTCGGTCCGCACGCCGGCACCGAGGACGCCGCCTACGTCCTGGCCGCGCTGCTGCACCACCTGGAGTACGTCGGCGCCGCCGACGACGGGACCGTCGGCCAGGCCCTGGAGTGGCTGGCCGGGCACCGGCTGAGCCCGCCCGCCTGGCGGGTGGTCTCCCGCCTCGCCACCTACGGACCCGCGGCGGAACACCGCGGGACCCTGCACGGGTACGCCCTCGACTGGGCCGCCGCCAACCCGGACGCCCCCGGCGACCACGACCGCCTGATGTCGGCCTTCACCCGGCAACCCGGAGACCCGGCCGAGGACGGGGGAGAGGACCCACCGGGGCTCGGCGGCGCTACGAGTTGTACGTCCCCTGCGCCCGCTCCAGCCCCTCGATGACCAGGCACTCCACCGCGTCCGCCGCCCGGTCCACGAAGTAGTCCAGCTCCTTGCGCTCGGCCGCGGAGAAGTCCTTCAGGACGAAGTCGGCGACCGGCATCCGCCCCGGAGGCCGGCCGATCCCGAACCGGACCCGGTGGTAGTCCGGCCCCATGGCCTTCGTCATCGACTTCAGCCCGTTGTGCCCGTTGTCCCCGCCGCCCAGCTTCAGGCGCAGGGTGCCGTGGTCGATGTCCAGCTCGTCGTGGACGGCGACGATGTGGTCGACGGGCACCTTGTAGAAGTCCTTCAGCGCGTTCACCGGCCCGCCGGAGAGGTTCATGAACGACATCGGCTTCACCAGGACCACCCGCCGGTTCAGCGGCCCGGGCGGCCCGATCCGGCCCTCCACGACCTGCGCCTGCGCCTTGCCGGCCCGCTTGAACCTCCCGCCGATCCGCTCGGCCAGCAGGTCCGCGACCATGAACCCGACGTTGTGCCGGTTCAGCGCGTACTCGGGGCCGGGGTTGCCGAGGCCGGCGATCAGCCAGGGTGCGCTCGGGTCGGAAGTCACGTCCATGTCTCCTCCATAGGCCACAGCCGCCGCTTCCGGGGGAAACGGCGGCTGTGAATCCGCTGTGGGCAAGCCGGTCCGCCGACCGGGCTCGCGATCAGGCCTCGGCGGCCTCTTCGCCCTCGGCGGCCTCGCCCTCGGGGGCCTCCTCGGCCTGCGCGGCCAGGACCTGCAGGACGACGGCGTCCTCGTCGACGGCCAGGGTGACGCCCTTGGGCAGGGTGATGTCCTTGGCGAGGACGGAGGAGCCGGCCTCCAGGCCCTCGACGGAGACGGTGACGCCCTCGGGGATGTGGGTGGCCTCGGCCTCGACCGGAAGCGCGTTGAGCACGTGCTCCAGCAGGTTGCCGCCGGCGGCCAGCTCGCCCTCGGCGTGGACCGGGATCTCGACGGTGACCTTCTCGCCGCGCTTCACGAGCAGCAGGTCGACGTGCTCCAGGAAGCCCTTGATCGGGTCACGCTGCACGGACTTCGGGATCGCCAGCTCGTTGCCCTTGCCGTCGATGTCCAGGGAGATCAGGACGTTCGGCGTGCGCAGCGCGAGCAGCAGCTCGTGGCCCGGGAGGGTCAGGTGCTGCGGGTCGGTGCCGTGGCCGTAGAGGACGACGGGAACCTTGGACTCGCGGCGGATGCGGCGGGCGGCGCCCTTGCCGAACTCGGTGCGGGACTCGGCGGCGAGCTTGACCTCGGACATGTGGATCACTCCTCGTAGGGTGAGAGACGGACAGGTCACCCGGCCACGAACGGCCTGCTACGAAGAGCGCGTCGATAACGGACCGCCATACCCCGAACAGACGGGTACGGCCTCCCTCGCCGAGCAACCTGAGCAGTCTACTCGGCGGGGAGGCCGTACCCAAAAGGATCTTCGAGGAGCCTCTACTGCTCGTCGAACAGGCTGGTCACCGAGCCGTCCTCGAACACCTCGCGCACCGCGCTGGCGATCGTCGGCGCGATCGACAGCACCGTGATCTTGTCCAGGTCGTCCGCCAGCTCGCCCGGGGTGGGCAGCGTGTTGGTGAACACGAACTCGCTCACCCGCGAGTTCTTCAGCCGGTCCGCGGCGGGACCGGAGAGCACGCCGTGGGTGGCCGTCACGATGACGTCCTCCGCACCGTGCGCGAACAGGGCGTCCGCCGCGGCGCAGATCGTGCCACCGGTGTCGATCATGTCGTCGACCAGGACGCACACCCGGCCCTTGACCTCGCCCACGACCTCGTGGACCGTCACCTGGTTCGCCACGTCCTTGTCGCGCCGCTTGTGCACGATGGCCAGCGGCGCGCCGAGCCGGTCGCACCAGCGGTCCGCGACCCGTACCCGGCCGGCGTCCGGCGAGACCACGGTGAGCTTCTCGCGGTCGACCTTCTTGCCCACGTAGTCGGCGAGCAGCGGCAGCGCGAAGAGGTGGTCCACGGGGCCGTCGAAGAAGCCCTGGATCTGGTCGGTGTGCAGGTCGACCGTGAGGATGCGGTCGGCGCCCGCGGTCTTCATCAGGTCCGCGATCAGGCGCGCCGAGATGGGTTCACGGCCGCGGTGCTTCTTGTCCTGCCGCGCGTAACCGTAGAACGGCACGATGACGGTGATGGAGCGGGCCGAGGCGCGCTTCAGGGCGTCGATCATGATCAGCTGCTCCATGATCCACTGGTTGATCGGAGCCGTGTGGCTCTGGATCACGAAGCAGTCCGCACCACGCGCCGACTCCTCGTAGCGCACATAGATCTCGCCGTTGGCGAAGTCGAAGGCCTTGGTCGGGACGACCCCGACCCCCAGCTGGTGGGCGACCTCCTCGGCAAGCTCGGGGTGGGCGCGGCCGGAGAAGAACATCATCTTCTTCTCGCCGGTCGTCTTGATCCCGGTCACAGCACTGTCTCCTCAGAGGTGTCTCAGCTGGATGCGAGAGGCCTTGCCAGCCCGTCCCGGCTGGCGTGAACGGCCGTCTCAGCTGGTTGGGTGCGGATGTGCACTTATCACGGTACGCCGTCGTGGACGTGCCTGTTTCCAGTCAGCTTTCGCCTTCCGGCTCCCGGGACGCGCTCTCGGCGGCCTTCGCCGCGGCGCTGCCCGGACGCTTGCGGGCCACCCAGCCCTCGATATTCCTTTGCTGGCCACGGGCCACGGCCAGGGAACCGGGCGGCACGTCCTTGGTGATCACGGACCCGGCGGCGGTGTAGGCACCGTCCCCGATCGTGACGGGAGCCACAAACATGTTGTCCGAGCCCGTGCGGCAGTGCGACCCGATCGTCGTGTGGTGTTTGTCCTGTCCGTCGTAGTTCACGAAGACGCTGGCGGCACCGATGTTGGTGTGGTCGCCGATGGTCGCGTCGCCCACGTAGGACAGGTGCGGGACCTTGGTGCCCTCGCCGATCGAGGCGTTCTTGGTCTCGACGTAGGTACCGATCTTGCCCTTGGCGCCCAGCCGGGTCCCCGGCCGCAGGTACGCGTACGGGCCCACGGTCGCCTCCGCGCCGACCTCGGCCCGGTCCGCCACCGTGTTGTCCACCCGCGCGCCCGCCCCGACCCGGGTGTCGGTCAGCCGGGTGTTCGGCCCGACCTCGGCACCGGCGCCGACGTGGGTGGTGCCGAGCAACTGCGTGCCCGGGTGGACGAGGGCGTCCTGCTCGAAGGTCACCGCGACGTCGACCCAGGTGGTCGCCGGGTCCACGACCGTCACGCCGGCCAGCATCGCCTCGTTGAGCAGGCGGTCGTTGAGGGTCCGCCGCGCCTCGGAGAGCTGCACGCGGTTGTTGATGCCGGCGATCTCCCGGTGGTCGCCGGCCACGCAGGCCCCGACCCGGTGCCCGGCCTCGCGCAGGATGCCGAGCACGTCGGTGAGGTACTCCTCGCCCTGGCTGTTGTCGGTGCGGACCTTGCCGAGCGCGTCGGCGAGCAGCCGGCCGTCGAAGGCGAAGACCCCGGAGTTGATCTCGCGGATCGCCCGCTGGGCGTCGTCGGCGTCCTTGTGCTCCACGATCGCGGTGACGGCGCCCGAGGCCGCGTCCCGCACGATCCGCCCGTACCCGGTGGCGTCGGGGACCTCGGCGGTCAGCACGGTCACGGCGTTGCCGTCGCCGGAGTGGGTGGCGGCGAGGTCGCGCAGCGTCGCGCCGGTGAGCAGCGGGGTGTCGCCGCAGACGACGACGACGGTCCCGTCGACGGTGCCGCCGAGCTCCTCCAGGGCCATCCGTACGGCGTGCCCGGTGCCGTTCTGCTGCGCCTGCACCGCGGTGCGCACCGCGGGGTCGGCCTCGGCGAGGTGGGCGGTGACCTGCTCGCGGGCGTGGCCGACGACCACGACCAGGTTCTCGGGCTGCAACTCGCGGGCGGCGGCGAGCACATGGCCCACCAGGGAACGGCCACAGATCTCGTGCAGGACCTTGGGTGTGGCCGACTTCATACGGGTGCCCTCACCCGCTGCGAGAACGACGACGGCTGCCGGGCGAATGGCGCTCACGGAGTTGCCCTTCGGCTTTTGGGATGGGGTGGGACATCCGCAGGATACCGGGGCGTTTCGTGGGGGATATGAGAGCGGGCCCCGACTCAACTGTCAGGGCCCGGAACGTGCGTTGGCTCCCCCGCCAGGACTCGAACCCGGACAAATGGCACCAAAAGCCACGGTGCTGCCAATTACACCACGGGGGAATGAACCCGATGGAACCGGACGATCGGTCAGGTCACCGGACGGCGTCCCCCACTATGCCGTACCGGGCGCCTTCCGTGCGACGGTACGAGTCGGCGAAGGCGTCACGGAGGGCGGAATTGGATCTTCCGGGGTCGAACGGTGAGCGATTCGGCAGTTCGAGGGATTTCGGACGTCGATATCGCCGTTCCACCGGGCGCCGTGGTGTAGGCCAGTCGTCGAAAGTCACCGGAAATCCGGCGCTCACCGCCCGTAGGCTGGAGCCATGACCACGACGGGGGAAGACCACGCCGCGGACCGGGCAGGGCCCGGACCCTGGTGGTGGGACAGGTGGCGCAGTGCGGCATTGGACATCGCTCTGGCCGCCGTGTCCGCGCTGGAATGCGGGGCGAAAGGGTTCGCCTTCGCCGCGGACGCGGGGATACCGCGCTTCGTGGGTGTGCTCTTCGGGGTGCTGGCCGGCTCGGTGCTGGTGGTGCGGCGGCGCTGGCCCATCGCCGTCGTCCTGGTGTCCATCGCGGTGATGCCGGCCCAGATGGGCTTCCTGATGATCGTCGTGGGTCTGTACACCCTCGCCGCCTCGGAACTGCCCCGGCGGATCATCGCCGCGCTGGCCGGGATGTCGCAGATCGGGATGCTGATCGTGACGTTCGTCTGGCTGCGCCAGGGCGTGGACCAGGGCGACCTGCAGTTCGGGGACTGGTTCGTGCCGATCGGCGCGATCACCACCTCGCTCGGTATGACGGCGCCGCCCGTGCTGCTCGGGCTGTACGTGGGCGCCCGGCGGCGGCTGATGGAGTCGCTGCGGGAGCGGGCGGACTCCCTGGAGCGGGAGCTGCAACTGCTCGCGGAACGCGCCGAGGAGCGCGCGGAGTGGGCGCGCGGCGAGGAGCGGACGCGGATCGCGCGCGAGATGCACGACGTGGTCGCGCACCGGGTGAGCCTGATGGTCGTGCACGCGGCGGCGCTCCAGGCCGTCGCCCGCAAGGACCCGGAGAAGGCCGTGAAGAACGCGGCCCTGGTGGGCGACATGGGCCGGCAGGCCCTGACGGAACTGCGCGAGATGCTCGGCGTGCTGCGGGCCGCCGACGGCCGTACCGAGCGGCGCGCGGCCGTGCCGCTGGCCGCGGTGGGCGCCGCCGCGGCGGCCGCGGCCTCCCGCGCCGCCGGGGGCGAGGGACCGCCGGCCTCGGCCGAGGGGCCGTGTCTGTCGGAACTGGACGAACTGATCGGGCAGTCGGCCGCGGCCGGGATGGTGGTCAACCTCTCCGTCGAGGGCGACGCCCGCGCCTACGCGCCGGAGGTCGAGCAGACGGCGTACCGGGTGGTCCAGGAGGCGCTGACCAACGTCCACAAGCACGCGGCGGGCGCGAAGACGCACGTACGGCTCGCGCACCGGATGGCCGAGATCGCGATGCAGGTGGAGAACGAGCCGCCGCCCGAGGTGACCTCCGGCTCCCTGGCCCGGCTGCCGTCCGGCGGCAACGGCCTGGTCGGCATGAAGGAGCGGGTCTCCGCCCTGGGCGGCGTCTTCGTCTCCGGTCCGACGGACGCCGGGGGCTTCCGGGTGTCGGCGGTGATCCCGGCGGCGTAGGTCGCGCCGGTCCCTTGCCACCCGCCCGCCCACCCCGCTCGGCGGCGCCGGGCATGCACGCGCGTTGTCCTGTCGGCGGGGCTGTGCGGCGCGGGCTCGGGCGGCGTGGGGTCAGTCGTTGCATTGCCGCCCGCTCGGCGGCGCCCGGCACGCGTGCTTGCCGTGCTGGCGATGGGGCCGTGTGGCCTTGGCTCGCGCGGGTCCGGCTCCGTGGGCTGGTCGTTCCGTTGCTGTCGGCCCGGCGGTGCCGGGTATGCGTGCGCGTTGTCGTGTTGGCGGGGCTGTGTGACTGCGCTGATCAGGCTTGCGCGGGGTCTTGGCGGCGTGGGCCGTCCGCTCGGCGCTGCCCGGTGCGCATGCTCGTCGTGCCGGCGACGGGGCGCTGTGTGGCCCTGGCTCGTGCGGGTCCGGCTCCGTAGGGCTTGTCGTCCCGTTGCCGTTGGCCCCGCGGTGCCGTGCATGCATGCGCGTTGTCCCGCTGACAGGGCTGTGTGACCTGCGCTCGATCAGGCTTGCGCGGGGTCTTGGCGGCGTGGTGCCGGTCGTCCCGTTGTCGTTCGCTCGGCGGTGTCGGTATGCGTGCTTGCCGTGCTGGCGAAGGGTTGTGTGACCGGTGCTCGATGAGGCCGGCGGGGGCTCGGGTGGCGTGTTGTCCCGTTGGACTCTGGCCGGCGGCGCTGGGCCATGCATGTTTGCCGCGTCGGCGACGGGGTTGTGTGAGCCCGCGCTCGGGCGGTGTGGGGCGTGTTGTCCCCTTGCCGTCTGTCCGGCGGTGCCGGCACGCACGCTCGGCGCGTCGGCGACGGGGCTGTGTGACCCGCGCTCGGACAGGCTCGCGCGGGGCCCGGCGGCGTCCCACAGGCTTTCTGCGGGCTCACGCAGCGGGGGCCGCCGGAGGTCGCCGGGCCGGTCCGCGGGTGGAGGACAGGAAGGCGACGACGGGTCTTCGGGGCCGGTTTCTCCGCGGCAGCGGGCCCGTGGGGGTCAGCCCGCTGTCAGGCGGGTCGGTTCCGTGCCTGCTACGAGGGTGGTGAGGGCCAGGTCGATGTCCGGGCCGAGGTACCAGTCGCCGGTGTGGTCGAGGGTGTAGACGCGGCCCTCGGCGTCGATGGCCAGCAGGGCGTGGGTGTCGGTCTCGGTGCCGAGGGGGCAGACCTCGGTGTCCAGGGCGCGGCCGAGGTCGCCGAGGGTGCGGGCCATGTGCAGGCCGTGCAGCGGGTCGAGGTGGACGGCGGCCGGGGCGACCTGGCGGCCGGGGCCGGGGGGCGTCAGGCGCAGTCCGCCGAACTCCGCCCACGCCTCCACCGCGGCGGGGAAGACGGTGTGCCGGTGGCCCGCCGGCGAGGCGTGCTCGCGCAGGGCGTCGGCCCAGATCTCGGCCTGCTTGATGTCCCAGCGGCCGGGCTGCCAGCCGGCGGCGCGCAGGGCGGCGTCGACGGGTACGGCGAAGCGGGTGGTGGAGGTACGGGGATCCGGAAGCATCTGCCTTCAATCGTGCGGGTACGGGGGCGCGGGCCTCAGCCGTCGGTCGCGGGGTCGACGACCCGGACGCCGAAGTGCGCGCTGAGGGCCGTACAGGCGCGGCACGGGGCGGCGAAGCTGCCGTGCAGCGGGTCGCCGTCCTCACGGATGCGGCGCGTGGTGAGCTTGGCCTGCCTCAGAATCTTGCGGGCCTCGCCGTTGGACAGCGGTTTGCGGGCGGCACGTTTGCTGCGGGCGGCGTCCGCGGTGGTCAGGTGCCGGGAGATGAGGATCGTCTCGGCGCAGCGGCCGGTGAACCGGTCGCGCTGGGCGCTGGTGAGCGTGTCCAGGAAGTCCTGGACCAGCGGGTGCAGCGCGGGCGGCAGGTCGCCGCGGGCGGCGGTGCCGGTGAGGGTGGCACCGCGCACCGACAGGGCGGCGGCGATGGTGGGGAGTATGCCGTCGCGGCGGTGGCGCAGGGCAGGGGCGTGCGGCGCCTCGGTGGCGCTCCAGCCGACCCGGGGGTCGCCGGACGTGCCGGATCTCGCACCCCCGTGCGGTCCTGTCTGCGTCGCGTTCATGATCGTCATCCCCTCCCGAGCATCCCCCCGGATCTCACAGAGTGCCAAACGGCGTGGCTGGTGCGGAAGCTGGGGCCGTGCGACACGCCCGGGTTTGGGCAGGCTGTCACGATGGGGTGACGGCTGGTCACGGAAGCGGAGGGGCCCTGACCGGGGCCCGGTGACCCGTGTCGTCCTACGGCATAGGCTGTCGGCACCGCCATCCATGCGGCCTACGCGTGGAGACAGACGATACGGGGCGCAGCGGCCTAGGCCGGACATTGCGTGCCGTACCAGGATGCCGCAGGGGGCAACTGCCATGACGACAGGTCGGCTCGGGCTGGGAGCACCTCCCGGCCGCCAGGCCGGGGAACACACCGTGCCGCCGAACGCGCCCTACGCCGGGCAGGTCGTGCACTTCCCGGACCCGGTCAGGGCAGCCCGCCACCCCAGGGGGGTGCGGATGGACGAGCACGGGTATCCCGACTTCTCGCCCTACGCGCGCGCGGCCGCCGAGATCGCCGATCCGCCGGAGGGCTTCGGCGTCGACGAACTGCGCCTGACCGACTACGTGTCGGCGAACGCGGCGCTGTCGGCGACCGGCCACGAACTGTGGGACACGGTGCCGTCGGTGGCCACGCCGCACGGCTGGACGTGGCACCACGTCCTGGGCTCGCGGCGGCTGGAGCTGGTCCCGGTCGAGGTGAAGGCCCTGCTGCGGCACCACGGCGGCATCGCGACGGCGGCCGTCGACCAGGACAAGCGGGGCACCCGGCCGCTCCAGGAGACGCGCCCCGCCCACATAGGGCTGCCGAAGTCCGGTACCGCGGTGAGCGAGGCGCAGGTGCTGGGCGTCGAGGAGGACCTCGGCTACCGGCTGCCCGGCGCCTACCGCTCGTTCCTGAAGGCGGCGGGCGGCTGCGCGCCGGTGGGCACCGCGCTCGACGCGGAGCTGGGCCTCCTGATCGACCAGCCGTTCTTCACGGTGCGCGACGAGGCCGCCGTCAACGACCTGGTCTACGTCAACAAGTGCCTGCGCGACCACCTGACCAAGGACTACCTGGGCGTCGGCTTCGTCCAGGGCGGCCTGCTGGCCGTGAAGGTCAAGGGCGAGCGCATCGGCTCGGTGTGGTTCTGCGCCTACGACGACGCCCGTGACGTCGATCCCTCGTGGGCGCCGGCCGACCGGGTGGCGCGGCTGCTGCTGCCCTGCGGTGACGACTTCGACGCCTTCCTCTCCAGGCTGGCGGGATCGCCGCCGGAGTTGGAGACGGTGGCGAACCTCATGGTCGACGGCGGCTTCGCCCGCGCCGTGCCGGTGTCTACCTCCGTGTCTGGGGAGTGAGTTTCGCAATGGTGACGTTCGCTCAGGCGCAGGAGCGCGCCGAGGAGTGGATCAACGGCGAGGTGCCGTCGTACCAGCATCGTGAGGTGCGGGTGCGGGAGTTCGAACTCGGGTTCGTGGTGTGGGCCGAGGACCGCGCCGACGGACCCCGCTCGGACGGCGGCGCGCAGCGGCTCGTCATCGCCCGCGACAGCGGGGAGGCCACCCTGTGGCCCGCGCTGCCGGTGGGCGAGGTGATCCGCCGCTACGAGGAGGAGTACGGCCGCCCCGAGGCCGCCGAGGAACCCGCGCCGGCGCCCGCCGCGCGCGTGGACCTCAACCAGACGTCGTTCCTGCTGACTCCGCCGGAGTGGTTGCAGGAGGCCGCGGACCAGATGGGCATCCCCGGGCGCCGCAGCGGTGGCGACACCTCCGGGGGCGCCGCCTCCGGTGCCGCGGCGGATTCCGGTTCGCTGCCGCAGACCCAGGCGGGGGTGCCGGGTTCGGGTTCGCTTCCGCAGACCCAGGCCGGGGTGCCCGGCTCGGGGGCCGCGGCGGCCGCGGCGACGCCGACTCCCGCGCCGGGGGCGCCTGTCGCCGACGGTGCGGGTACGGGTCCGGGTGCTGGTGCGGCCGCCTGGCCGGACGCCGGTGCGAGTGACGGTGCGGGCGCGCCCGCGACGCCTCCGGTTCCGGCTCCGGCTCCGGCTCCCGCGGGGGCGACCCCGTGGGCCGGTACGGACACCAACGCCGACGCCGGCGACGACCGTTCCGTACCGCTGCCCCTGACCGTGTTCGCGCCGCCGCTGAGCGGCACCGACGACAACACGCCGCCGCCCGTCGCGCCGGATGCGAAGACGGCGCTGATCTCCGGCGGCAGCCAGCTTCCGCCGACGGCGGTCACACCGTCGCTCGGCGGCCAGAACGCGCCGGGTACGCCCCCGCACGGCGCCCCCGCGCCGGGTGCCACGCCTCCGCCCGCCGCTCCCGGACCGCGGACCCCCGACCGCCCGCTCGCCCCGAACGCCGGTGACATCGCCGACGCCGCGACGAGCAAGGCGGCACCGCCGCGCCGCGCGCCGGGCGGCGCCACCCCGCCGCCCCCGCCGGGCGTCCCCGGCGCCCCGGGCGCCCCGGGCGTCCCCGGCGCCACGCCGCCTCCGGGAGCCCCCGCCGGCGGGTACCAGCCCACGCAACTGGTCTCCGCGCTCGGCCCCGAGGGCCCCGACGCGCCCGCCGGTCCGCCCGCACCGGCGCCGCCCGGCGCCCCTCGGCCGCCCGGCGCACCCGGTGGCACGCCTCCCGGCGGTGTCCACCACGCCGCCACGATGCTGGCCGACCCGAGCCAGCTGGGCGGTGCCCCCGGCGGCCCCGGAGCCCCGCAGCCCCCCGGCGTCCCCGGCACGCAGACCCCGCCGCCGGGCGGCCCCGCGGCCCCGGGCGCCCCGAGCGCCGGGCGCGGTGCCGTGCACCACGCCGAGACCGTGCTCTCCGCACCCCCGGTGGGCGGCCCCGGCGTGCCTCCGCCGCCGGGCGCCCCGGGCGTCCCCGGCATGGCCCCGGGCGCGCCCCAGCCGCCGATGCCGCCTGGCGCCGTACCGCCGCCCGGGCAGCCGGTCCCCGGTCAGCAGCCCCCGGCGTACGGCTATCCGCAGCCCACCGGTCAGCCGACCGTGGGACCGGGCTACCAGGCCGTGCTGCGCTACCGCGCGCAGGACGGCTCCGAGCAGCAGCTGATCCGGCGTTCGGCGCCGGGCACGCCGCACCCGGAGTGGCAGATCTTCCACGAGCTGCGGGCCATGAACGTGCCGCCGGACCAGGTGCTGGAGCTTCACACCGAACTGGAGTCCTGCGAACTGCCGGGCGCCTACTGCGCGCGGATGATCCGGGAGCAGTGGCCGCAGGCGCGGATCGCGAGCATCGCGCCGTACGGCACGGACCACGCCAGCCGGCAGCAGGGCATGCAGCAGCTGCTCGCGCACCAGGGCGAACTGCACCAGGTGGCGGACGGTCCCGCACGGCTCGCGCCGGCGCGGGCGCCGCTCCAGCCGGTGCCGCCCACGCCCCCGATCCCGCCGGAGGGGATCGCGCAGGAGCTGGCCGCTGCCTTCGGTCCGGGCGTGTTCCGGTTCGAGCAGGCCGCCGTATCCCGGCAGGGGGTGCCGCCGATCGTCGCGCACTCGCTGGTCGTGGCGGGGCTGCCGATGGACATGGGCCCCTTCTTCTGGGCGCAGGCCCAGCCCGGGCGCCCGGTGCCGACGCTGGCGGAGCTCGCGGCCGAGCGCGGGGTGCAGCCGGCCGCGGACGCCGGGTCGTACCTGGTGATGGGCAGCGACTTCGGCCGGGCGCTGTGCGTGCAGTACGGCACGGCCAACATCGTCGCCGTGCCGGTGGAGGCGGGCCCCGGCGGTGCCCCGGTGCCGCCGCAGTTCGTCAACACCGGGCTGCCCGAGTTCCAGCGCTGCCTGGGGCTGCTGGGCCGGATGTGGCGGCTGCGGTTCGGGCTGAACCAGGAGCAGGCGGGCCGCTGGACCGTCGACTTCCAGGCCCAGCTGGCCTCCCTGGACCCGGCGGCGCTCGGTTCGCCGGAGAGCTGGTGGTCGGTGCTGCTGGAGCAGATGTGGGACGGCCTGCTGTGACCCGCCGCCGCTGAGCGGCACACGGGTGAGTGAGCCGGGCCCGGTCGTCGGTGACGACCGGGCCCGGCTTTCGTGTGTCCGGCCCCGACCGGGCGGGGAGTTCGGCACCTGGGCAGGGCAGTGCCCGTGACCTCCGCCCGGAGTGTCGCGTTATGAGCCTTTCTTTCCGATACATCAGTATGTCCGCGAAATCATCTTTTTCGCGTCCGTCCGATGGAGAGGGGTTCCCGCATGACCGGCACACCGGTCCCGTCCCACGGCTTCAGTGCCGTCCGGGGGCGCGGCTACCGTCCCGAGCAGGTCGACGCCTACGCCGCCGCGCTCTGCCGGGACCGGGACGACGCCTGGGAGCGCGCCGCCCGGCTGACCGTGCTCGCCAAGGAGATGGAGGGCGAGGCGGAACGGCTGCGGGAGACCGTGGCCCGGCTCGCGCCGCAGACCTACGACACCCTCCCCGAGCGCGCCCGGCAGATCCTCCGGCTCGGGCTGGAGGAGGCCGCCGCCCTGCGGGAGGGCGCCGAAGACGAGGCCCGGCGGCTCACCGAGGCGGCGCGGGAGTACGCGGACGGCGTGCGCGGCGCGGCCCTGACCCGGGCCGGCGCCGTACGCGCCGAGGTCGAGGAGCGGGCCCGTGAGGTGCTGCTCGCCGCGCGGGCCGAGGCGGACGAGACCCGGATCGTGGCCCGGCGCGAGGTCAAGGAGGGCCGCGCGGAGGCGCTGGGCGCGCTGCGCGAGGCCCGTCGGCGCACCGAGGGCGTGCTCGCCCGGCAGGCCGGGGAGCACGCGGAACGCTCGGCCGCCTTCGAACGGGAGGCCGAGGAGCGGGCGGTGGCGGCCGAGGCGCGGAACGTGGAGCGCCTCGCCCGCGCGGAGGCGGCGCTGTCCGACGCGGAGCGGGTGCTCGCCGAGACCCGGGCCGTGGTGCCGCCGTACCTGGAGGAGGCGCGGGAGCGGGCGGCCGAGCTGCTCGCCGGGGCGCGGGTGCGCGAGGAGCGGATCGCCCGGGAGACCGAGCGCGTGCTGCGCGAGCACGGGGAGCTGTGGGACGACGTACGCGCCCATATGGACCATGTGCGCGACAGCCTCACCACCCTGACCGGGCGGGCGGCGGCGGAGTAGCGCAGCGGCCGAGAGGGGTGCCCGGGACCCGGGCACCCCTCGTCGGAACCGGCATCACTGGAAGGTGATGTCCGAGGTGCTGTAGCGGCAGTACGTGCCGTCCGGGCCGCTGCCCAGGGACGTCGGCTCGGCGCCGGAGCTGTTGCCCTTGAAGCGCTCGCAGATCTTGAGGTCGTCGTCCCCCACGACGGTGACGCGCGAGAGGGTCGCGGTGTCGCCGTAGTTGGAGTTGATGCCCACCAGGGTCTTGCCGGGCGCGGTCACCTTCACGTTGCTGATGACGACGTGCCGCTGGTACTGGGTGGAGCAGTTGCCGCAGGAGCGGACCAGCTTGCCGAAGTCCTCCACCTGGAAGTCGCGGACGGTGAGGGTGCCGGCGCCGTTGAACTGCAGGACCTTGTCGTCCGCCTTGCGGGCGCCGCCGCCGTCCACCAGGTACGTGGCGGAGGTGGACTTGCCCTTGAAGGTGGCGGCGTCCTCGCCGACGTCCTCCCACCACACGTTCTGCAGCGTGCAGCTGCCCGAGCAGTGGACGCCGTCGGCTGCCGGGGAGCCGAGGACGACGTTCTTCAGCACGGCGCCGTCGGCCAGCTTGAACAGCGGGCCCTGGCTCTCGGACTGGCCGTCGCTGCCGAGCTCGCCGGAGCCGGAGAAGCGCTTGAGGGCGCCGTCGAAGGTGCCGGAGACCTCGATCGTCTCGGACACCGACTGGTTGCCGGTGGCGGTGGGCCAGGCGCCGAGGCCGGTGCCGCCGGTGGCGGTCGCCGTGGGGGTGGCGGTGGCGGTGGGCGTCTTCGTCGCCGTAGCGGTGGCCGTGGGCGTCGGCGTCTTCGTAGCGGTGGCGGTCGCGGTGGGGGAGGGCACCGTGGTGCCCTGCGCCACCAGCGTCCAGCTCTTGCTGCTCGCCTTGTCGCAGGAGTTCTGCTGCACCAGCGCCGACTTGGCGTTCAGGCACTTGTCGCTGTTGGCGTTCACCAGGTGGTGGGCCTCGCCGACCGCGTCGAGCCGCCACACCTGGGCCGCGCCGCCGTCACAGGTCTGCTGCTGCACGGCCTTGCCGGCCGAGGTGGACGCGCCCTTCACCGTGGCGCACAGCCCGGCCGCGTCCTTGACGGTGAATCCGCCGTCCGCCTCGGCCAGTTGCCACACCTGGCCGGCCGCACCGTCGGCGCAGGCGGCGGTGGCCAGCTGGGTGCCGGAGGCCGGCAGGCTCAGACAGGTGCTGTCGGCCGCGTTGACCAGCCGGTAGGCGCCGGCGCCGGGGCCCGACGCGGAGGCCGTCATCAGCATGCCGCCGGTGACGGCGCCCGCGCCCAGTGCGGTGACCAGGCCGCCGATCAGCACCGCCCGGCGGTGGGACTTCCTGTGCCGCGGCCGGTGCCCGCGGTCGGTTGCTCTCTCGCTCACGTCGTCGCTCTCGCTTCGGAGGTTCGGGGGCGGAAGGCCATCGGCACTTCCGCCCCCTTGTCGCCGCAGGTGGCGCGAGAGGTTGCCGGGGTTCGGGAGAACTTTCGGCGGGGTCAGCCCTTGCGGCGCAGTGCCCCCGCCAGGATCCATCCCTCCACGGCCTCGTACTGCCGCCGCTGCTCCTCCGCCCTGCGGTGCCCCGACGCCACCGTCCCCAGCCAGCCGAACAGGAAGCCCGCCGGTACGGAGACCAGCGCGGTCGTCGTGAACGGGTACCAGTTGAAGTCGGCCTCGGGGAAGGCGGAGTAGGGGGAGCCGGAGACCAGGTTGGTGCCCGGCATCAGCAGCAGCACCACCAGCGTTCCGCCGATCAGCGTGGCCAGCAGGCCGGCGCGGGTGTAGCGGCGCCAGAAGAGGCTGAGGACCAGGGCCGGCGCGATGGCGGAGGCGCCGATGCAGAACGACAGCGTGACCAGCGGCTGGAGGCTCCGGTGCTGCACCAGCGTGGCCAGCAGGATCGCCGGCACGCCCACCGCGACTGCGGACAGC
This sequence comes from Streptomyces sp. NPDC000983, assembly GCF_040299205.1. Taxonomy (NCBI): domain Bacteria; kingdom Bacillati; phylum Actinomycetota; class Actinomycetes; order Kitasatosporales; family Streptomycetaceae; genus Streptomyces; species Streptomyces sp. NPDC000983. The sequence goes on from NZ_JBEPBM010000013.1 coordinate 109,890, forward strand.
CGCGCCACCGTCATCTCGCGCCGCCCCGACAGCTCCCTGAACCGGGTGGCGAACACGTCGTGGGCGAGGGAGTTGGCGCAGGCGAGGATCATCCCCGCGACGGAGGCGAGCACGGTGAGGAAGATCGCCGTGGTGACCGCGGTGAACAGGAAGGTCTCCGCGGTGGACACCTCCGGCCCGAACGCGGCCTGCGAGCCGAGGAGATAGGCGGTGTTGCCCTGCGGGTCGGCCCCGGCGATCACCGCGCGCCCGATCAGCGCGGTCGCCCCGAACCCGACCACCGTGATGACCAGCACGAACAGCACGACCGTGGAGACCGCCCAGGACATCGAGCGGCGCACCTGACGGGCGCTGGAGGCGGTGTACATCCGCATGGTGATGTGCGGCAGACAGGCACCGCCGAGGACGACCGCGAGATGCGAGCTGACCATGTCCAGGCCCGGCATCGGTCCGCCCGAGAACTGCAGCCCCGGGTTGAGGAAGGCGGAGCCCACCCCGCTCCGCTCGGCGGCCGCGTCGAACAGCGCCGCCGGGTTCCAGTCGAACCTGCTCAGCACCAGGACGGCGACCACCGCGCCGGAGCCCAGCAGCATCACCATCTTCAGGATCTGGATGAGGGCGGTGCCCTTCATGCCGCCGATCGCCGCGTAGCTGATCATCAGGGCGCCGAGGCCGATGATGCACCCGGTCTTCAGCGAGTCGCCGGAGAAGCCGAGCAGGAACGCCATCAGCTGTCCGGTGCCGGCCAGTTGGACCAGCATCAGCGGCAGCAGGGCGGCGATGGTCACCGCGCAGGCCGCGATCCGCACGCCGCGGCCGGGCATCCGGCGGGCCAGCGCGTCGCCCATGGTGAACCGGCCCGCGTTGCGCAGGGGTTCGGCCAGCAGGAACATCAGCAGCATCAGCGACAGCGCGGTGCTGAGGGCGAGGACGATGCCGTCGTAGCCGTACAGGGCGATGACGCCGCTGGTGCCGAGCACGGTCGCGGCGGAGATGTAGTCACCGCCGATGGCCAGGCCGTTGCGCATCGCGGACAGGGAGCCGTAGCCGGTGTAGAACTCGTCGAGGTCGTCCCGGTCGGGGCCGGTCATCACGCACAGCAGCAGGGTGATGGTGACGACGGCGGAGAAGGCGACCAGCGACATCGTCTGGGTGTCGCCGCTGAACTGGCTGGTCATCGGTGCGAGGCCCCCTCGCGACGGGCGTCCACCTCGGCCTGCTTGCGGATGCGCTCGGCGAGCGGGTCCACACGGCGGCGCGCGGTGTGCTCGTAGACGGCGATCGCGAGCCAGGTGACGGGGAGCTGGATCAGGGCGAGCAGCAGTCCGGTGGGCAGGCCGTCGGTGACCTCGCCGGCCATCACGGACGGCGCGGCCGCCGACAGCACGAGGAACAGCACGAAGTAGCCCAGCGCGGTGAGCGTGGCGGTGCGGCGCTGCCAGCGGTAGGCGCTGCGCAGGATCCGCAGGTCGCTGTGGTGCCCGAGGGGAGGGTGGCGCGGGGGACGGTAGGGCGGCGGTTCGGCGGGCGCGGGCGGCTGCCAGGGGTAGGTGGCGTACGGCTGCACTTGCGGCGGCCGGTGGGGGTACGGCGGATACGGGTCGAAGGACATCCCGTGCTCCTTGCGTGGCGGCTCGGGTCCGGTAGGGACCGCAGGGAGGTGGGGGGCGGTCGAGCGAGGACGCACGTTACTTGTTGGTAGCCCCCTGCGCGAGGGTTTCGGCAAACTGATCGGTCGGTATGCGCTTACTTCCGCCCCGACCGGTCTGACCTCGGGTGTTACCGCCGTTAACTCCGACTTTTCGAGAGCGCCCGCTACGAGGTGATCGGGTGCCGGCCGCTACAGCGCACGGCGATAGGAGACGCCCGGCCGGCCGTCGACCTCCGGCTCGCCGGTGCGGGTGAAACCGTTGCGTTCCAGGACCGTGCGCGAGGCGGGGTTGTCCTGGGTGGTGACCGCGGTGAGGACCCGGAGCCCGTACGTCCGCGCCGACAGCCGGCACATCTGTCCGACCGCCGCCGTCGCCACGCCCCGGCCCGCCGCGCTCCGCGCGATGCGGTAGCCGAGTTCGGCACCGCCGTTCTCCGCGTCCATCAGGTTCATCCGCCCCACCAGCCGGCCCTCGTCGTCGAGCAGCACATGGAAGTGGCAGATGCCGAGTTCCTGCTCGGTCAGCAGGGCCCGGAGCCGGGCCGCGAAGACGGCGGGCCGGAAGAAGTCGTCGCCGCGGTCGGGGATCGTCCGGGCGAAGTAGGCCCGGTTCTCCCGCTCGAAGACCAGCAGGGCCTCCGCGTGCTCCTGCCGCAGCCGTTCCGGCCTCACCATGGCCACCAGGGTAGGGACCGCTCAGTCGGCGAGCACCGGAAATTTCCGCGGCGCGACGAGGAGCAGCACCAGGACCGCCAGCGCCGCCGCGCCCGCCGCTCCCAGGTACACCGCGTGCACCGCCTCCGCGATGGCCCGCCGGGTCGCCTCCGCCCCCGAGCCGGAGCCCAGGGCGCGGGTCACCGAGTCCAGGTCGCCCGCCCCGCCGACGCGCGCCGCGAGCACCCCGTTGGCGACCGCGCCGAACACCGCCGCGCCCAGCGTCTGCCCGGTCTGCCGGCAGAACAGCACCGACGCCGTCGTCGTACCCCGCTCCGACCAGCCCACCGTCGACTGCACCCCCACGATCAGCGGCAGCTGGAACAGCCCGAGGGCGCCGCCGAGCAGCAGCATCAGCAGCGCCGGCTGCCAGGCGTCACCGGGGTACGGCAGGAAGGGGAAGGCGAACAGGCACAGCGCCGCCCCCGCCATGCCGAGCACCGCCGTGTCCCGGAAGCCGATCCTGCGGTACACGTGCTGGCTCAGCGCCGCCGACACCGGCCAGCTCAGCGTCCACACCGACAGCACGAACCCGGCCGCCACCGGCCCGAGCCCCAGCACCGACTGCGCGTAGGTGGGCAGGAACACCGTGGGCGCGACCATCAGCAGACCCAGCGCGCCGAGCGCGAGGTTCACCGCGGCGATCGTCCGGCGGCGCCACACCCAGCCCGGGATGATCGGCTCCGCCGCCCGCCGCTCCACCAGCACCACCACCCCCACCAGGGCAACTCCCGTACCCAGCAGGGCGATCGACGGCGCCGACAGCCAGGGCCAGGCCACCCCGCCCTGCACCAGCGCGGTGAGCAGCACCCCGCCGCAGGCGAACACCGCGACGGCGCCCGCCCAGTCGATCCGCGGCCGGGCGGCCGGCAACTCCCGCTGCGGCTCGTGCAGATGGCGCACGATCAGCCACAACGCCACCGCCCCGACCGGCAGGTTGACCAGGAAGATCCACCGCCAGTCCGCGTACGCCGCCAGCACCCCGCCCACCCCCGGCCCCGCCACCGCGGACACCGCCCACACCGTGGACAGCCGGGCCTGGATCCGGGGCCGCTCCTCGAGCGGGTACAGATCTGCGGCCAGCGTCTGCACCGTGCCCTGGAGCGCGCCGCCGCCGAGCCCCTGCACGATCCGGAAGGCGATCAGCGCGCCCATGTTCCAGGCGAGCGCGCACAGCAGCGAGCCGAGCAGGAACAGGGCCGCGCCCGCCACCAGCACCGGCTTGCGCCCGAAGGTGTCGGAGAGCTTGCCGTAGACGGGCAGGGTGACGGTGACCGCGAGCAGATAGCCGGAGAACAGCCAGGAGAAGTAGGAGAAGCCGCCGAGGTCGCCCACGATCTGGGGCACGGCGGTGGAGACGATCGTCGAGTCGAGCGCGGCCAGCGCCATCGACAGCATCAGGGCGGCCACCACCGCGCCCCGCCGCTCGGGCCCCTCGCGCCGGGTGCCCTCGCGCACCGCCGGTCTGGTGTCGCCGCCCACGGGATTTCCTTTCCCCCTGCACCTATCTGCCGGGACCAGCTTCCCACTTGACCCTCATGCGGCGGGAGGGATGAGGCTGGGGTGGGCCCGGGGGAGGAGGCGACCCCGACGACAGGTCCGCCCAAGGGCTTACAGCCCCTAGGGGTTCCTCCGTACCAGGGCCCGGGGCGGGTTCGTCCCGGCGGAGGACGAGACGGCCCCCCTGCCTTCCTTAACCTGGCTTTACGCCGCTGGGGGGCGGCTGACCGGTCCTACGGGGGTGGGGTTTTCCCCCGCAGGAAGACGGCACTTGGCACCAGCGCGCCCGGCCCCCGCGACGACCAGACTTCTCACGTACCGCTTCGCACCACCGCTTGGCACGTACCGCTTCGCACCACCGCTTCGCACCACCGCTTCGCACGTACCGCCCGCACGACCATCTTGCTGACCGACATAGGAGACTTGCCATGACATCGGCCGTGACCATTCCCAAGCACGGGGACACTGGAGGGCGTACGGCCGTTGCCGCCCGGGCGCGTCAGGTCGTCAAGGCGTACGGGTCGGGGGAGACCCGCGTCGTCGCCCTGGACCAGGTGGACGTGGACATCGCACGGGGGCAGTTCACCGCGATCATGGGCCCCTCGGGGTCCGGCAAGTCCACGCTGATGCACTGCCTGGCCGGCCTCGACACCGTGACCAGCGGGCAGATCTACCTGGACGACACCGAGATCACCGGCCTGAAGGACAAGAAGCTCACCCGGCTGCGCCGCGACCGGATCGGCTTCATCTTCCAGGCGTTCAACCTGCTGCCGACGCTGAACGCGATCGAGAACATCACGCTCCCCATGGACATCGCGGGCCGCAAGCCCGACCGGGAGTGGCTGGCCCGGGTGGTGGAGACCGTCGGACTCTCCTCCCGCCTCAAGCACCGCCCCACCCAGCTCTCCGGCGGCCAGCAGCAGCGCGTCGCGGTGGCCCGGGCGCTGGCCGCCCGGCCCGAGATCATCTTCGGTGACGAACCGACCGGAAACCTCGACTCGCGGGCCGGCGCCGAGGTCCTCGGCTTCCTGCGCCGCTCGGTCGACGAGCTGGGCCAGACCATCGTGATGGTCACCCACGACCCGGTGGCCGCCTCCTACGCGGACCGGGTGCTGTACCTCGCCGACGGCCGGATCGTCGACGAGATGTTCAAGCCGACCGCCGAGGCCGTCCTGGACCGCATGAAGGACTTCGACGCCCGGGGGCGCACGTCATGACCGTCATGAAGACCTCGATGCGCAACTTCTTCGCGCACAAGGGGCGCATGGCCCTCTCGGCCGTCGCCGTGCTGCTCTCGGTCGCCTTCGTCTGCGGCACCCTGGTGTTCACCGACACCATGAACACCACCTTCGACAAGCTCTTCGCCGCCACCTCCTCCGATGTGACGGTCAGCTCGAAGGACGCCTCCGACACCGGTGAGACCACCAACGACACCGGCAAGCCGCCGGTCATGCCGGCCTCCGTGGTGGAGAAGGTGCGCGGCGCCGAGGGCGTGAAGTCGGCGGAGGGCACCGTCTTCTCCACCTCCGTCACCGTCGTCGACGGTGACAAGGACAGCCTCTCGCCGACCAGCGGAGCCCCGACCATCGTCGGCAGCTGGAACGCCAACGAGGCCCGCACCATGAAGATCACCTCCGGTACGGCGCCCAAGGGCTCCGACCAGGTGATGGTCGACTCGGACACCGTCGACAAGCACGACCTGAAGCTCGGCGACGAGATCGGCGTGATCACCGCCGTCGGCACCCACACCGCGCGGATCTCCGCCATCGCCGACTTCCAGGTCACCAACCCCGGCGCGGCCCTCTTCTACCTGGACACCGCGACCGCCCAGCAGACCCTGATCGGCGAGCCGGACGTCTACACCAACGTCAACGTCACCGCGGCGGCCGGCGTCAGCGACGCGCAACTGAAGAAGAACGTGCTCGCCGCGACCGGCGGCGACTACAAGGTGCAGACGGCCAAGGAGACCGCCGACGCCAACCAGAAGGACGTCGCGAGCTTCATGAACGTCATGAAGTACGCGATGCTCGGCTTCGCCGGGATCGCCTTCCTCGTCGGCATCTTCCTGATCATCAACACCTTCTCCATGCTGGTCGCCCAGCGCACCCGGGAGATCGGCCTGATGCGGGCCATCGGCTCCAGCCGCAAGCAGGTCAACCGGTCGGTGCTGGTGGAGGCGCTGCTGCTGGGCGTGTTCGGCTCGGTCCTCGGCGTCGGCGCGGGCGTCGGACTCGCCATCGGCCTGATGAAGCTCATGGGCTCCATGGGCATGGAACTGTCCACCTCCGACCTGACGATCGCCTGGACGACCCCGGTGGTCGGCCTGGTCCTCGGCGTGGTCGTCACCGTCCTCGCCGCCTATCTGCCGGCCCGCCGCGCCGGCAAGGTCTCTCCCATGGCGGCCCTGCGGGACGCGGGCGCCCCGGCGGACGCCAGGGCCGGCGTGGTGCGGGCCGTGCTCGGCACCCTGCTCACCGCGGGCGGCGCCTACGGCCTCTACCTGGCCACCGCGGCTGACGAGGCCAAGCAGGGCTCGCTCTGGCTCGGCCTCGGCATCGTCCTCTCCCTGATCGGCTTCGTCGTCATCGGCCCCCTGCTGGCCGGCGGTGTGGTGCGCGTCCTGGGCGCCGCGATCCTGCGGGTCTTCGGCCCCGTGGGCCGCATGGCCGAGCGCAACGCGCTGCGCAACCCGCGTCGCACGGGGGCCACCGGCGCCGCCCTGATGATCGGCCTGGCACTGGTCGCCTGTCTGTCGGTCGTCGGCTCCTCGATGGTCGCCTCGGCCACCGACCAGCTCGACAAGACCGTCGGCACCGACTTCATCATCCAGTCCGACAGCGGCCAGCTCGTCACCCCGCAGGCCGTCGAGGCGGTCAGGGCCACGCCGGGCCTCGACCACGTCACCCAGTACAAGATCGCCGAGGCGGACTACACCACGCCCGACGGCAAGACGCTCAAGAACACCGACATCACCGCGGCCGACGCGTCCTACGCCCAGGACCTGCGCACCAAGACGGTGGCGGGCAACCTCGCCGACGCCTACAAGCCGGACTCGATGTCCGTCCACGAGACCTTCGCCAAGGACCACGGCATCAAGCTCGGCTCGAAGATCGAGGTCGCCTTCAAGGGCGGCGAGACGGCCGAGCTGACGGTCCGCGCGATCACCAGCAGTGACGTCGTCATCGACGCGGGCTCGAAGTACACCTCGATCGCCACCCTCGCCAAGTACCTGCCGGCCGACCGGATGCCGCTCGACCAGCTGGTCTTCGCCTCGGCGAAGGACGGGCAGCAGGACGCCGCGTACAAGTCCCTGAAGTCGGCGCTGCACGACTACCCGCAGTACACCGTGCGCGACCAGACCGACTACAAGGAGGCGCTGAAGGACCAGATCGGGCAGCTCCTCAACATGATCTACGGCCTGCTGGCCCTCGCGATCATCGTGGCGATCCTCGGTGTGGTGAACACCCTCGCCCTGTCGGTGGTCGAGCGGACCCGGGAGATCGGCCTGATGCGGGCCATCGGCCTCTCCCGCCGCCAGCTGCGCCGCATGATCCGCCTGGAGTCCGTGGTCATCGCCCTCTTCGGCGCCCTGCTCGGCCTCGGCCTCGGCATGGGCTGGGGCGCGGCGGCCCAGCAACTGCTCGCCCTGGAGGGCCTGAAGGTCCTGGAGATCCCCTGGGTCACCATCGGCGGAGTCTTCGTCGGCTCGGCCTTCGTGGGCCTGCTGGCAGCACTGATCCCGGCGTTCCGAGCGGGCAGGATGAACGTCCTGAACGCCATCGCCACGGAGTAGCCACCGCAGACGGGGGTTGCGGGGGACCGGTGCGGGGAGGCCTTGGGGGGCCTCCCCGCACCGGGTGCGTTTCAGCCCGTCCGGCGTTTGAGGACGAGGCCCTTTCGGGGCCGAACGGGGGTCCGGGGGCGGCAGCCCCCGGGGTCGGGACGGGAAGGGGCGGCGGGGGCGAACCCCACCCGGCCCCCACCCCGCGCGGACGAGACGGCGGCCGGGCCGCACCCCGTAGGCGCCCACACCACCCCGCCCCGACGTACGCTGGACACACCCCCGGCCCGCGACGCGCGTCGGGCCGTTCGCGTTGCCCACCCCCGGACGAAAGCCGCCCCGAATGACCCTGCACGGTCTGCTCGACGCCGTAGTCAAGGACACCGCCCTCGCGGAAGCGATCACCGCGGCCACCGACGGCAACCGCATGCACGTCGACCTCGTCGGCCCCCCGGCGGCCCGCCCCTTCGCCGTCGCCGCCCTGGCCCGCGAGGCCGCCCGCCCCGTACTGGCGGTGACGGCCACCGGCCGGGAGGCCGAGGACCTGGCGGCCGCCCTGCGCTCCCTCCTCCCCCCGGAGGGCGTCGTGGAGTACCCCTCCTGGGAGACCCTCCCGCACGAGCGCCTCAGCCCCCGCAGCGACACCGTCGGCCGCCGCCTCGCGGTCCTGCGCCGCCTGTCCCACCCCCGCCCCGACGACCCCGAGACCGGCCCGGTCTCCGTCGTCGTGGCCCCGGTCCGCTCCGTCCTCCAGCCCCAGGTCAAGGGCCTCGGCGACCTGGAGCCGGTCGCCCTGCGCACCGGCGGCACCGCCGACCTCAACGCAACCGTGGCGGCCCTCGCCGCCGCCGCGTACTCCCGTGTCGAACTGGTCGAGAAGCGCGGCGAGTTCGCCGTACGCGGCGGCATCCTCGACGTGTTCCCGCCCACCGAGGAACACCCCCTGCGCATCGAGTTCTGGGGCGACGACATCGAGGAGATCCGCTACTTCAAGGTCGCCGACCAGCGCTCCCTGGAGATCGCCGAGCACGGACTGTGGGCGCCGCCCTGCCGCGAACTGCTGCTCACCGACGACGTCCGGGCCCGCGCCCGCGCCCTCGCCGAACAGCACCCCGAACTCGGCGAACTGCTCGGCAAGATCGCCGAGGGGATCGCGGTGGAGGGCATGGAGTCCCTCGCGCCGGTCCTCGTCGACGACATGGAACTGCTGATCGACGTCCTGCCCAAGGGCGCCATGGCCCTGGTGTGCGACCCGGAGCGGGTCCGCACCCGCGCCGCCGACCTCGTCGCCACCAGCCAGGAGTTCCTCCAGGCGTCCTGGGCGGCGACCGCGGGCGGCGGCGAGGCCCCCATCGACGTGGGCGCCGCCTCCCTGTGGTCCATCGCGGACGTCCGGGACCGCGCCCGCGAACTGGACATGATGTGGTGGTCGGTGTCCCCGTTCGCCGCGGACGACGCCCTCGAAGAGGCCGACACCCTCAAGCTCGGCATGCACGCGCCCGAGACCTACCGCGGCGACACCGCCAGGGCGCTCGCCGACACCAAGGGCTGGCTCGCCGACGGCTGGCGCGCCGTCTACGTCACCGAGGGCCACGGCCCCGCCGCCCGCACCGTCGAGGTCCTCGGCGGCGAGGGCATCGCCGCCCGCCTCGACGCCGACCTGACCACCCTCGACCCGTCCGTGGTCCACGTGGCCTGCGGCTCCATCGACCACGGCTTCGTCGACCCGGCGCTCCGGCTCGCCGTCCTCACCGAGACCGACCTCTCCGGCCAGAAGGCGGCCGGCAAGGACGGCGCCCGGATGCCCGCCCGCCGCCGCAAGACCATCGACCCGCTCACCCTCGAGGCGGGCGACTACATCGTCCACGAGCAGCACGGCGTCGGCCGCTACATCGAGATGGTCCAGCGCACCGTGCAGGGTGCCACCCGCGAGTACCTCGTCGTGGAGTACGCCCCCGCCAAGCGCGGCCAGCCCGGCGACCGCCTCTACATCCCCACCGACCAGCTGGAGCAGATCACCAAGTACGTCGGCGGCGAGGCCCCCACCCTGCACCGCCTCGGCGGCGCCGACTGGACGAAGACCAAGGCCCGCGCGAAGAAGGCCGTCAAGGAGATCGCCGCCGACCTGATCAAGCTGTACAGCGCCCGGATGGCCGCCCCCGGCCACCCCTTCGGCCCCGACACCCCCTGGCAGCGCGAACTGGAGGACGCCTTCCCCTACGCGGAGACGCCCGACCAGCTCACCACCATCGCCGAGGTCAAGGAGGACATGGAGAAGACGGTCCCGATGGACCGCCTGATCTGCGGCGACGTCGGCTACGGCAAGACCGAGATCGCGGTCCGGGCCGCCTTCAAGGCCGTCCAGGACGGCAAGCAGGTGGCGGTGCTGGTGCCGACCACGCTGCTGGTGCAGCAGCACTTCGGGACGTTCTCCGAGCGCTACTCCCAGTTCCCGGTCAACGTCCGCGCACTCAGCCGCTTCCAGACCGACACCGAGGCCAAGGCGGTCCTGGAGGGGCTCAAGGAGGGCGCGGTCGACGTCGTCATCGGCACCCACCGGCTGTTCTCCTCGGAGACCAAGTTCAAGGACCTCGGCCTGGTCATCGTCGACGAGGAGCAGCGCTTCGGCGTCGAGCACAAGGAGCAGCTGAAGAAGCTCCGCGCCAACGTCGACGTCCTGACCATGTCCGCGACCCCGATCCCGCGCACCCTGGAGATGGCGGTCACCGGCATCCGCGAGATGTCCACGATCACCACCCCGCCGGAGGAACGGCACCCGGTGCTGACCTTCGTCGGCCCCTACGAGGAGAAGCAGATCGGCGCGGCCATCCGCCGTGAACTCCTGCGCGAGGGCCAGGTCTTCTACATCCACAACCGGGTCGAGTCGATCGACCGGGCGGCCGCCCGGCTCCGCGAGATCGTCCCCGAGGCGCGGATCGCCACCGCCCACGGCCAGATGTCGGAGTCGGCGCTGGAGCAGGTCGTCGTCGACTTCTGGGAGAAGAAGTTCGACGTCCTCGTCTCCACGACGATCGTCGAGTCGGGCATCGACATCTCCAACGCCAACACCCTCATCGTGGAGCGCGGCGACAACTTCGGCCTCTCCCAGCTGCACCAGCTGCGCGGCCGGGTCGGCCGCGGCCGCGAGCGCGGCTACGCCTACTTCCTGTACCCGCCGGAGAAGCCGCTGACCGAGACCGCCCACGAGCGCCTGGCGACCATCGCCCAGCACACGGAGATGGGCGCGGGCATGTACGTGGCGATGAAGGACCTGGAGATCCGCGGCGCCGGCAACCTCCTGGGCGGCGAGCAGTCCGGCCACATCGCGGGCGTCGGCTTCGACCTCTACGTCCGTATGGTCGGCGAGGCCGTGGCCGACTACCGCGCCTCCCTCGAAGGGGGCGTGGAGGAGGAGCCGCCGCTGGAGGTCAAGATCGAGCTCCCCGTCGACGCGCACGTCCCGCACGACTACGCCCCCGGCGAGCGGCTGCGCCTCCAGGCGTACCGCGCCATCGCCTCCGCCAACACGGAGGAGGACATCAAGGCCGTACGCGAGGAACTCGTCGACCGCTACGGCAAGTTGCCCGAGCCGGTGGAGAACCTCCTGCTGGTGGCGGGGCTGCGGATGCTCGCCCGTGCCTGCGGGGTCGGCGAGGTCGTCCTCCAGGGCGCCAACATCCGCTTCGCGCCGGTGGAGTTGAGGGAGTCGCAGGAGCTGCGCCTGAAGCGGCTGTACCCCGGCACGGTGATCAAGCCCGCCGCGCACCAGGTGCTGGTGCCGCGCCCGAAGACCGCGAAGGTGGGCGGCAAGCCGCTGGTCGGGCGTGAACTGCTCGGCTGGGTGGGGGAGTTCCTGACCTCGGTGCTGGGCTCGTAGCGGCACGGCTCAGGTCCGGACCCGTAGCCGGCGCCGAGGTCGGGGGGCGGGCGCCGGTTCGGGTTCGGGACGTGCGAAGCCGTCCGCGGGTGGTGGGTCTCGCGGACGGCCTCGGTTCCCAGAACGGTCCGGGGCGGGCTACGGCTGTTCAGGCCGGTCGCGGTCCATGCCGAGCGCGCCCTCAGCCTTCTGCTGTGCGCCGTCGACCTGGCCCTCGTACTTGTTGCCCGTCCTCTCGTTGACCTTCTTCTCCGCGGTGTCGGACATGTCCTTGGCCTTGTCCTGCATTCCGCGGTGGCCCTTGAACCTGTCGAGGATGCCCATCCAGAGCTCCTTCCGAAGGCGACTCAGCACCGACGATACGCCCGCGATATGACGAATGCGCGTTTTCGGCCCATATGGTGTGGACCTCTTGGCCGCTACGGTGGAGGCGCATACCGGAACACAGGGGAGGGGCGCGTCGTGATGCGTCTGAGGGGCGGGACGGCGGTCGGCGCCGCATTGCTCGGTACGGCACTCGTTCTCACGGGCTGCGACGACATCGGGGACCTGCCGCTGGACGACGCCGCCTCCGCCTCGGGCTCCGGCGACGGCCGGGCCGTCAGCCCGCTGGACAACCCCGACGGCACCCGCCCCGGCCTCGCGGCGATCACCTCCGACGCCGACCGCGCCGAGGCACGGGAGCTGATCGAGAAGACCCGGACCAAGGGCCGCGGACCGAAGACCGGCTACGACCGCGACGCGTTCGGCTACGCCTGGCTGGACACCGCCGACGGAGTCCCGCTGGCGCGGAACGGCTGCGACACCCGGAACGACCTGCTCAAACTCCACGGGCGCAACGTCGAGTTCCGTTCCGGCTCCGACTGCGTGGTCGTCTCCATGGACCTCTACGACCCGTACACCGGCAAGGACATCGCCTGGAAGAAGGCGAAGGCCACCGCGGTCCAGATAGACCACGTCATGCCGCTCTCCTACGACTGGCAGATGGGTGCCTCGCGCTGGACCGAGGCCAAGCGCAAGGACATCGCCAACGACCCGCTGAACCTGATGCCGGTCGACGGTCCGACCAACAGCTCCAAGGGCGACTCGGGTCCCGCCTCCTGGCTCCCCCCGGACAAGCGGATCCGCTGCTCGTACGTGGTCCGCTTCGCGCAGGTCTCGCAGAAGTACGACCTGCCGGTCACGACCGCGGACAAGCGGATGATGCTCCAGCAGTGCGGCGGCTGACGCCGGCCGGAGCACTCCGGGGGGTCCGGGGTTCGGGGTCCGGGCGCTGTGGCCTTCGGCTGTCGGGCCCTCTGCTGTCGGGCCCTCTGCTGTTGGGCCTTCGGCTCAGGCGCCGAGTTCGTCCAGGTCGAGGATGTCACCGGTCGGCTTGTCCGCGGCGACGGGCTCGTCGTAGTTGCTGAAGGTGAGCGAACCGGGGTCCGCGGCCGACTTGCTGACCATCCGCAGCACGTACGGCTCGCCCTCGGTGGCCACGTACAGCGTGTGGTCGTCCTCGCCGTCCTTCTCGTGCAGGGCGATCGCGGGCGTGCCGTCGATGGTGGAGGTCTCGCCGCGGGTCGCGTCGGACTTGCCGTCGGTGTCGTCGCCGAGGATGGCGTCCAGGTCGCAGAAGGAGGTGAGTTCCTCGGCGCCCTCGCCCGTCGCGGACATCTTGGTCCACTGCCCGGCCAGCAGCGCCACCGCGGCGTCGACCTCCTCCTTCGGCTCACCCTCGCTCTGGGCGCGCAGGAAGTCCTCGTCGTACTTCATGTAGACGGTGTCGCCGTTCTTGATCAGATCGGCCCGGCCCTCGCCGCCCATGCTCATGTGGCCGGCGCAGTCGCCCTTGCGGTCCATGGCCATGTTCAGGCTGATCGTGCCCCCGGACTCCTCGTCGCGGATGTCGCCCTCGATACGGAAGGAGTCGGCGCCGGAGGTGGCCTTGACCGCCCGCTCGGCGATCTCCCCGCCGCTCAGCCCGGCGAACGCCTCCTTCGGCGTGTCCTTCTCCTTCTGCCCGGCGGACGTGCCGGTGCTGGTCCTGTCCTTGCCCTCGTTCGTGGCCTTGTCGCCCTGGCAGCCGGTGACGGCGAGGGAGGCGACGGCGGTCAGACAGAGAGCGGCGAGTGCGGTGCGACGCATGGGAACACCTCGGTGATGACGGAGCGCGCGGGGCGCTGTTGGTGGGTGGCGCGGGCGGAGCGGGGCGTGGCGGCGCGGTGCCGCGCCCCGCTCGGCGGCGCGTGGATGGGGTGGTGCGAGCGGTGCGGTGGTGCGAGCGGTGCGGCGGGCTCGGGCGGGGCCCCGGGTCAGGCGGACTTCTTCCAGTCCTGGCAGCCGGAGGTCTTGAAGTAGGCGTCCGAGGCGCTGATGGTGACGACGGCGGTGCCGGTCACGTTGTTGTTCGCGATGATCGAGTCGATCGAGTGGTCGGCGTTCTTGGAACGCTCCCAGTAGCAGGCGTCGTCGGCGTTGCCGTTGGACTTGTAGGTGCCGGGGGCGATGTCGACGCCGACTCTGAGCATTCCGGCGTCGCCGGACATCTTCGAGGCCGGGGTGCCCTTCGCCTTCTCGTCGACGGCCTCCCAGTCGTTGCAGTCGCTGGAGGAGAAGAGCTTGTCGGTGGCCTTCACGGTGACGTAACCGGTGCCGGTCACGTTGTCGTTGGCCAGCAGAGAGTCCAACTCGCCGGACGAGTCCTTGGCCCGCTCCCAGTAGCACATGCCGTCGGTGTTGCCGGTCGTGCGGTAGGTGCCGGGCTTGACGTCCGAACCGACCTCGAAGTCACCGTCCCCCTCGAACGCGACCTTCTTCTCGGCGACTTCCTCCGCGTCCGACTTCTTGCCCTTGCCGCTGTCGCTGCTGCCGCCGGCGCGGTCCGCGGAGGCCGAAGAGCCCTTGTCGCCGGAGCCGCCGCTGCTGTCACCGGCGTTCGCCGAGACGGCACCGATGACGACGATCCCCACGACGGCGCCGAGCGCGACCTTGCTCTTCATACCCATGACTGTGTCCCCTCCCTGAGCGGCGACCGCCTCTCCCTGGCGGTCGCTCGTTCGATGGGTCAATAAGAACAGAGCCTGTGAACCGAGTCAACATGGTTCACACGAAAGAGCGCGTACACGGCCGTGAATGCTTGGGTCGCCCGTACGTCGGTATGCTCGTCGCCACAGAGCGGATGCAGGTGACATCGGGCGGGGCGAGGGGAGCCGACGGTGCAGGACAACGCGACAGAGGTGACCGCCGCCGGGATCGCCCGGCTGGCCGGCGTGGGCCGTGCCGCCGTGAGCAACTGGCGGCGCCGTCACGCGGACTTCCCCAAGCCCGTGGGCGGCACCGAGACCAGCCCGTCCTTCGCGCTCGCCGAGGTGGAGGCGTGGCTGCGCGGCCAGGGGAAACTCGCCGAGGTGCCGTTGCGTGAGCGGGTCTGGCAGCAGCTCGCGGGACATCCCGAGGGGCCGGTCGCCGCGCTCACCCGGGCCGGATGCGTCCTGCTGCTCATCCACGACCGGCCGACGCTGTGGCTGGAGGTGGCGGGGGGTTCCGACGAGCGGCTCGCGGCGATGCTGCCCGGAGCGCTGGAGCAGGTACTGGTGCAGCGGTTCGGGGTGGCGTCGACGCGGAAGAGGCCGGCTGCTGTGAACTCGGCCGGGGCTGTGAACTCACCCGGGGGCGTGAACTCACCGAGTGGTGTGAACCCGCGTGACGCTGTGAACCTGCGTGACGCCGTGAACTCGGCCGGGAGTGTGAACTCACCCCGATCTGTGAACCCATCGGCCGCTGTGAACACCGGCGACGGCGCGGAACCGGCCGGGGCTGTGAACAGCCCGCAATCGCCGATCAGCTCGCAACCGGCGAACAGCCCTCACGCCGTGAACAGCGCATACCCCGCGAACACCCCCCACCCCGTTCACACCCCCGCCGTGTATCTCCCCACCGGCCCCGAACTCCTCGCCTCCGCCCCGCTCCTGCGCGGCGCCGCCGAACTCGCCGCCGAACTGGGCGGGGCCCGCCAGGCCTTCGAGTTCCTGCTCGGCCGCCACCTCGACGCCAACCCGCGCCAGTACACGCTCACCCCCGCCGAACTCGCCGCCCTCATGGCCGACCTGGCCGGCCCGGCCCGTACCGTCCTCGACCCGGCCTGCGGCACCGGCGCCCTCCTGCGCGCCGTCACCCCCCGCCCCGACCAGGAGCTGTACGCCCAGGACGCCGCCCCCGAACCGGCCGCCCTCACCGCGCTCCGGCTCGCCCTGCGCACCCGCGCCACCGTGCGCTCCGCCGTCGGCGACACCCTGCGCGCGGACGCGTACCCGCACCTGCGCGCCGACGCCGTCCTGTGCCACCCGCCGTTCAACGAGCGCAACTGGGGCCACGACGAACTCGCCTACGACGCGCGCTGGGAGTACGGCTTCCCGGCGCGCACCGAGTCCGAGCTGGCCTGGGTGCAGCACGCGCTGGCCCGGCTGCGGGACGGCGGTACCGCGGTGCTGCTGATGCCGCCCGCCGCCGCCTCCCGCCGCTCCGGCCGCCGGATCCGCGCCGACCTGCTGCGGCGCGGCGCGCTGCGTGCCGTCGTAGCGCTGCCGGTCGGCGCGGCACCGCCGTACAACATCCCGCTGCACCTGTGGGTGCTGCGCAGGCCCGACCAGTCGCCCGCGCGGCCCGAGGTGCTGCTCGCGGACGCGGGGCGGTTCGCCACGGAAGGACGCGGCGGACCCGACTGGCGGGCTGTACGGGACGCCGTGCTCGACGCCTGGCAGCTCTTCGACCGGACCGGCACCCTCGACGAACGGCCCGGCCTCGCCCGCGCGCTGCCCGTCATCGACCTCCTCGACGACGACGTGGACCTCGCCCCCGCCCGCCACCTGCCGCCTCCCGCGGCCGCCGACGGGGCCGAGGCGCTCACCGCGGTGCGCGAGCGCCTCGGCGCGACCCTGGGACGGGCCGCCGAGCTCACCCCGCCGCCCGCCGAGGGCGCCGGGGCCGTGCGCTGGCCGCTGACCACCGTCGGCGAACTCGCGCGCGGGGGCGCGCTGGTGATGCGCACCGGCGGAAACGGCGGCCACGCGCGCGTGCCGGTGCTCACCGACACCGACGTCCTCGCCGGCACGGCCCCCTCGGGGACGCTGCCCGAGAGCGACGAGGAGGCCGTGCTGACCGAACCGGGCGACGTGGTCGTGCCGGTGCTCGGCGGGGGCTCCATGGCGCGGGTGATCGACGACGCCACCGCGGGTGCCGCCCTCGGGCGCAGCCTCGTACTGCTGCGCCCCGACCGCGCGTCCCTCGACGCGTGGTTCCTCGCCGGCTTCCTGCGCGGGACCGCCAACAACCGCCGGGCCAGCAGTTACGCCTCCACCGCCACCCGCCTGGACGTGCGCCGGCTCCAGCTGCCGCGGCTGCCGCTCGACGAACAGCGGCGCTACGGCGCGCGCTTCAGGGCGCTCGACGAGTTCGAGCGGGCCCTGCGGCACGCGAACCGGCTCGGGGACCAGCTGGTGCGGGGGATGTACGACGGACTGACCGACGGGACGGTCGCCCCGGACTGAGCCGCGGGCCGACGGGAAGTGATCAGGTCGACAACGGTTCGGTACAACCCGGGACCGGTTGTCCTCGTCGGCCTATACGCTCGAACTCTGTCGTTCGTCCGTCCGTCCCCAACGGCCAACCGGTCCAGGAGCAGTCATGTACGGCCATGGTGCGGCGCCGCCCTCTCGCAGCGCGGCAACCGTCATCTCCCTGCGCGTGCTGTTCGCGGCCTGCGGCTTCCTGTCCTGCGGGATTCTCGCCTGCGTGCCGCTGTTCCGGGTGGCCTTCCTGCGCGGGCGGTGGTCGGACTGGCTGCTGGCCTGGGTGAGCCTGCCGGTCTCCATCACCTGCTTCGCGGTGGTCGGCTCGGTGCCGGAGTCCGACCCGAGGTCGGACGTGGCGCTGGGCGCCGTCCTGCTGCTCGGCGCGTTCAGCGCGGTGTACTTCCTGGTGATGGACATCCGCTTCCACAAGCGGACGCTCCCGGCGTACGGCGGTTACGCGCACCCGGGGGCCACCACGGTCCACGGCCACGGCTCCCCCGGGTACGGCTACCCGCAGCCCCGGCCGCCGTACACGACGGCCCCGGTCCAGCAGCCGCCGCTCGGCGGGCAGCCGGCCGCGCCGCTGCCGCACCAGCCGGCGTCCCACCCGCCGAGGCCGCAGGACGCGACACCGTCCGGCTCCGGCTCCGTGCCCCCGCCGCCGCAGCGGCCCGCGCCCGCGCGCATCGACCAGGTGCGCGCCGAGCTCGACGAACTCAGCGACTACCTGCGCAACCACGACGGCCGCAACGGTGAGCACGAGGGCGGAAGGTGACCGTGACGACGGGGCGTGTCGTCGCCGGCCGCTACGAACTGTCCACGCTCATCGGCCAGGGCGGCATGGGCCAGGTCTGGACCGCCTACGACCAGCGGCTCGACCGGCGTGTCGCGGTGAAGCTGCTGCGCCCGGACAAGGTGGCCGGGCAGGAGGCGGACGAGCTGCGCCGCCGCTTCCTGCGCGAGTGCCGGGTGACCGCGCAGGTCGACCACCCCGGTCTGGTCACCGTGCACGACGCGGGCACCGAGGGCGAGGAGCTGTTCCTCGTCATGCAGTACGTCGACGGCGCGGACCTCTCCGACCACCTCGCCGAGCACGACCCGTACCCCTGGCAGTGGGCGGTCGCGGTCGCCGCGCAACTGTGCGCCGTACTGAGCGCCGTGCACGCCGTGCCGATCGTCCACCGCGACCTCAAGCCGCGGAACGTGATGGTGAAGCAGGACGGCACGGTCACCGTCCTCGACCTCGGCGTCGCCTCCGTCATGGATGCCGACACCACCCGCCTCACCCACACCGGCACCCCCATCGGCTCGCCCGCGTACATGGCGCCCGAGCAGGCCATGGGCGGCGCCGTCGGCCCGTACACCGACCTGTACGCGCTCGGGGTGCTGATGCACGAACTCCTCAGCGGCGACGTGCCGTTCTCCGGCTCCACGGCCCTCGGCGTGCTGCACCGGCACCTGTACGAGCCGCCGCTGCCCGTGCGGCGGATGCGCCCCGAGGTGCCCGAGGCGCTCGAAGCGCTCGTCCTGCGCCTGCTGGCCAAGGACCCCCAGCACCGCCCGGCCTCCGCCCAGGAGGTCTACGAGGATCTGGCCCGCCTGCTGCCCGCGCGCGGGATGCCCACCGGGGCGCCCCTGGACCCCACCCGCCCCTTCCTGCGCCCGCACGCGCCCTGGCCGGACCGCGCCCGTACGCCGGCGCCCCAGCCGACGCCCGCGCCTCCCACGGTGGAGCGGCCCGATGTCGCGCGCGCCGTCGACGAGGTCAAGCGCCTGCTCGGCGAGGGCCGGATCACCCAGGCCGTCGACCTGCTCGGCTCGATCCTCCCGGTCGCCGCCGAACAGCACGGCGAGCACTCGCCCGTCGTCCGCACCCTGCGCAAGCAGTACGCGGCCACGCTCATGGACGACGGCCAGTACCGGCGCGCGCTGCCCGTCCTGCGCGCCCTCGCCACCGAGCGCGCCGCCGAGGCCGGCCAGGCCGACCCCCAGTCCCTGCGCTTCCGCTACGACGCGGCGCAGTGCCTGGAGCAGCTCGGCGACCCGGCGGCGGCGCTCAACGAGTACCGGTCGCTGCTGCCGTACTACGAGAACCAGTACGTGTCCGGCGATCCCGAGCTGGCCCACGACGTCCGCCGGCGCATGGGCCATCTGCTGCTCGCCCTCGGCGACCGGGCCGCCGCCCACGACACCCTGGTACGCCTGCTGCACGACGTGGAGCGCCTGCACGGCCCCGCCCACCCGCTGGCCGCGGACATCCGGCGCACCCTCCAGTGGCTCGGCCAGGTCCGCGGCTAGCCCGCATCTCGGCGGCGGCAGAAGCGGCAGCGGCAGAGGCGACGGCAGAGTCCGTGGCAGCAGCCGCGGTGGCGGCAGTGGACGGACGTGCGGGGCGGCGCGAGCGCGCCGGTGCCCGAAGTCCCGGTGAATCGTTGGTCGAATGGGTTGGCCAGAGCCTGACCACTGCCTAACATCGATCACCGCAAGACTTTGTGCACCGCCGCACAATCTCCTCGGGAGGTTTCCTTGCACCGCCGCCGTCGCACCGCGCTCCTCCTCTCCGCCGCCATCGCGGCGGCGCCTGTCCTGACCGCCTGCGGAAACGACGCGCATCCCGGCGCGGCCGCCGTCGTCGGAGACCAGCGGATCACCGTCTCCCAGCTGGAGAACCGGGTGAACGAGGTGCGCGAGGCGCAGCGCGCCGCCGTGCCGGACGAGACGCAGTACGCCCAGGCCGTGGCCCAGAGCGGCAGCCTCACCCGCGACACCCTGCACGGCATGGTCCTGGACCGGGTGCTGCACCAGGCGGCCCAGGACGCGGGCGTGACGGTGAGCCGCAAGGAGATCCAGTCCATGCGCGGCGGACTGGAGCAGCAGGCCGGCGGCGCCAAGGCACTGGAGACGGTCTGGCTCCAGGAGTACGGCGTCCCCCCGCAGCGCCTGGAGGACAACCTCCGCCTCCAGCTGGAGGCCCAGAAGCTCGCCGCGAAGCTCGGCACGGACACCTCCCGGCCGGAGTTCTGGCAGGCGCTGTCCAACGCCTCCAAGAAGCTCGACGTCGACCTCAACCCGCGCTACGGCACCTGGGACGTCCAGAAGAGCAGCCGGGTGGACGCCGAGACACCGTGGGTGCGCGAGGTGACGGCGGCGGGGCAGCCGAAGACGGCGTAGCGGCTGTCCCGGACGGCCCGGCCGCCGTGTGCGGTCCTACGATCACACCCCGCACCCCGGCCTGTGGACAACTCGACGGGTCCGTCCGCGCCGTGCGTTAGCTTCGAGACGTGAACACCACCAGCCCCGAAGCCGCCCCGTCCGCCACCGGCCGGATCGTCCTGCTCACCACCAGCCACCGGGTGGCCCCCGGCCTGCTGTCCTGGCCCGCCTGGCAGGCCCTGCGCACCGCCGACAGCGTGCTGTGCGCGGACGGCACACACCCCCAGCTGCCGTATCTGCGCGAGGCGGGCATACGGGTGGCGGAGGCGGCCCCGACCGCCCAGGAGCTGGTCGACACCTGCGCCGGCGGCCGCACCGTCGTGGTCGTGGCGACCGGGGAGGGCGAACCGGCGCTCACCGACGGCCTCGCCCGCCTGGCCGGCTCGGGCCGCGTCGAGATGCCCGAGCTGGAGCTGCTCCCCGCCTCCTACGACCTGCCGGGCGCCCG
Source organism: Streptomyces sp. NPDC000983 (assembly GCF_040299205.1). NCBI lineage: Bacteria > Bacillati > Actinomycetota > Actinomycetes > Kitasatosporales > Streptomycetaceae > Streptomyces > Streptomyces sp. NPDC000983. The sequence goes on from NZ_JBEPBM010000013.1 coordinate 130,629, forward strand.
GCTGCTCGACCTCGTCCAGGTCATGGACCGCATCCGCGTCGAGTGCCCGTGGTCCTCCCAGCAGACCCACAAGGGCCTGGCCAAGTACGGCATCGAGGAGGCCTACGAACTCGTCGAGGCGATCGAGGAGGGCGACCGGGACGAACTGCGCGAGGAGTTGGGGGACGTGCTCCTCCAGGTCGTCTTCCACGCCCGCATCGCCGAGGAGGACCCCGACGAGCCCTTCTCCGTCGACGACGTCGCGGGCACCATCGTCGCCAAGCTGATCCACCGCCACCCGCATGTCTTCGGGGAGGAGACGGCCACCACCCCCGAGGAGGTCAAGGAGCACTGGCTGCGCACCAAGGCGCAGGAGAAGCGCCGGGAGTCCGTCACCGACGGCGTCCCCCTCGGCCAGCCCGGGCTCGCCCTCGCGGCGAAGCTGGCGTCCCGCGTCAGAACCGCCGGCCTGGAGGTCCCCCTGCCGGTCACCGAGGGCATCGGCTACGACCTCCTCGCCCTGGCGGTCCGCGCCGAGGCGGAGGGCGTCGACCCGGAGGCGGCACTGCGCGCGGCGGGCCGCGCCTACCGGGACGCGGTGCGGGCTGCAGAGGGCCTGGGGGGTTAGCACGGTCGCCCCGGAGCCGGCCCGGAGCTGTCCTCCGCGCGAGCCAATGCACTCGCCCTCGACATGATGCTCGGCCGACACCCGGTCCTGACGGTGCACCCGGCTTCGACGGGTCACCCGGTCCTGACGGTGCACCCCGCCCCGACGGCGGACGCGAGCCCCGCCACCCCGCCCGATACCGTCAAGGAGTGACCGACCACCCCACCCCTGCACAGCCGCCCGCACAGCCGCACGCGCAGCCCTCCACCGGCGCCTCCGGGCCCGGGTCCGCCCCCGCTCCCGAGCTCTTCACCTGGGAGTTCGCCGCGGACCCGTACCCCGCCTACGCCTGGCTGCGCGAGCACGCGCCCGTGCACCGGACCACGCTGCCCAGCGGGGTGGAGGCATGGCTGGTCACCCGGTACGCCGACGCCAAGCAGGCCCTCGCCGACCAGCGGCTCAGCAAGAACCCCGAGCACCACGCCGAGCCGGCCCACGCCCGGGGCAGGACCGGTATCCCCGGTGAGCGCAAGGCGGAGCTGATGACGCATCTGCTCAACATCGACCCGCCGGACCACACCCGGCTGCGACGGCTCGTCAGCAAGGCGTTCACACCCCGCAGGGTCGCCGAGTTCGCCCCGCGGGTGCAGGAGCTGACCGACCGGCTCATCGACGGGTTCGCCGAGAGGGGCAGCGCCGACCTCATCCACGAGTTCGCCTTCCCGCTGCCCATCTACGCCATCTGCGACCTGCTCGGCGTCCCCCCGGAGGACCAGGACGACTTCCGGGACTGGGCCGGCATGATGATCCGCCACCAGGGCGGCCCCCGGGGCGGGGTGGCCCGGTCGGTGAAGAAGATGCGCGGCTACCTCGCCGAACTCATCCACCGCAAGCGCGCCGCCCTCCCCGCCGAGCCCGAGCCCGGCGAGGACCTGATCTCCGGTCTGATCCGCGCCTCCGACCACGGCGAGCACCTCACCGAGAACGAGGCCGCGGCGATGGCCTTCATCCTGCTCTTCGCTGGCTTCGAGACCACCGTCAACCTCATCGGCAACGGCACCTTCGCCCTGCTCACCCACCCCGAGCAGCGGGCCCGCCTCCAGCACTCCCTCGCCGCGGGGGAGAGCGGCCTGCTGGAGACCGGAGTGGAGGAACTCCTGCGCTACGACGGCCCCGTGGAGCTCGCCACCTGGCGCTTCGCCACCCGGCCCCTCACCATCGGCGGCCAGGACATCGCCGCCGGCGACCCGGTGCTCGTGGTCCTGGCCGCCGCGGACCGGGACCCGGCGCGGTTCACCGACCCCGACACCCTCGACCTCTCCCGCCGCGACAACCAGCACCTCGGTTACGGGCACGGCATCCACTACTGCCTGGGCGCCCCGCTGGCCCGGTTGGAGGGGCAGACCGCGCTGGCCACCCTCCTCACCCGGCTGCCCGACCTCCGGCTCGGCGCCGAACCCGCCGACCTGCGCTGGAGGGGCGGCCTCATCATGCGCGGACTGCGCACTCTGCCGGTCGAGTTCACACCCTGCGACCGACCCGTCGCGCTCCCGGTATAGGTGACGCACCGTCAACTCTGTGATCTTGACGTGATCTGTGCGGCATCGACTTGTGACAAGTGATCGTCTGCCTATACGTTCACTCGTCAGCGCGGCGCCCCGCTCCACGGGTACCGCGCCGGTCCCTGCTGTTCTGCGAAAGGTCCCCGCATGCTCTCCGGGAACGGTCGTCACCGTCGCCCCCGCCAGGCTCCGGCTCTCCTCGTCGCGGCCGGCGTGACCGGCTCCGCCATCGCCATCCCGCTGCTCGGCGCCACCGGCGCCAGTGCGGCCGAGGGCAGCACCTGGGACAAGGTCGCCGAATGCGAGAGCGGCGGCTCCTGGAGCGCGGACGACGGCAACGGCTACTACGGCGGCCTCCAGGTCACCCAGGAGAACTGGGAGGCGTACGGCGGCAAGGCGTACGCGGCCAGCCCGGACCAGGCCAGCCGCTCCCAGCAGATAGCCGTCGCCGAACGCATACTCGCCGACCAGGGCCTCGCCGCCTGGCCGACCTGCGGTCCGCTCTCCGGCCTCGACGCCGACTCCGGTTCGGTCGGCATCGACACGGGCCTCGAAGAGGACGGCGATTCGTCCGACTCGTCCGGATCTTCCAACTCGTCCGGTTCGGCCGGGCTGCTGGACACCATCGGCGGCGGCACCTCCACGGACGACGAGACCGAGGCCGGGGCGGACGCCAGTGCCTCCGCGTCACCCGGGGCCTCGGGTGAATCGAACGGTTCGAAGGGCTCAAAGGGCTCGAACGGCTCGACGGATTCGGCCGATTCGGTGAATGCCGATAAGTCGGGCAAGTCGAATAAGGCGAACAACTCGGACAAGGCTGCCGAATCGTCACAGACCTCGGAGGCCGAGGCGTCGGAGGGTTCGTCCGGTTCCTCCGGGAGCGCCTCCTCGGGTGTGACCGAGGGGCTGTTCACCGGAATCTCCGGGCTGGACAATTCGGACAACATCCTCTGGGTCGGCGGCAATTCCACCCTCATGGACACCGGTGCCGGCCGCCACCGCGGCCAGCCCGCGGACGAGGGCGGGGCGGAGCGGACGTACGTCGTCCGCGAGGGCGACACCCTCGGGAGCATCGCCGACTCCCTTGACCTCGACGGCGGATGGCGCGGGCTCTACGCCGACAACAGGTCCGCCATCGGCTCCGACCCCAGCCGTATCACTCCCGGTCAGACCCTTGAAGTAGGGGACGAATCGGTCGGAAACCAGGGCTAGTTCGCGTCACACTTCGCACCTGAATGTCCGCTTTGGTGAAAGTGTGGGATGAGTCTCAGAAGCCCTGATCGTCTTTGAAATTCCCCGGATCGCCTGCCTACGGTCGTGACCGCTCGCAGCAGCGGGCCCCGACCGCCGCACGCCGAATCCTGCCGGTGGCCGTACGGGAACAGTCGTCGCGTCATGCGCCGTAGGCAGGAGCGGGGGACCCAAGGTAAGCGCCGGGACCGGCGGTTGAGGAGACTCGACACCGGATCCGGCTTGGGGTGAAGCCGTGCGACCGACAGGCCGCGCGGCCGGGCAACTCAACCGGCCCGAACCCGACAGCTCACCTCGCAGGCGTCGGTGAGGGGATCGATCCATGCTGTTTTCCGGCAAGGGCAAGCACCGTCGTCCGTCCAAGGCCACTCGCGCCATCGCCATCGCCGGTGTGACCGGCGCGGCCGTCGCCGCCCCGCTCATGGTGGCCGGCAACGCCTCCGCCGCCACCGCCTCCGAGTGGGACGCCGTCGCCCAGTGCGAGTCCGGCGGCAACTGGTCCATCAACACGGGCAACGGTTACTACGGCGGCCTTCAGTTCTCCGCTTCCACCTGGGCCGCGTACGGCGGCACGCAGTACGCCTCCACCGCCGACCAGGCCAGCAAGGCGCAGCAGATCGAGATCGCCGAGAAGGTCCTCGCCGGTCAGGGCAAGGGTGCCTGGCCGAGCTGCGGCGTCGGCCTGTCGAGCGCCTCGTACAACGGCGGCTCGTCCACCGGCTCCACGGGCTCCACCGGCTCCACCGGCTCCACGGACAACGGCGGCTCCACCGGGACCTCCACGCGCTCCACCGAGCAGCAGTCCGCCTCGCGTTCGGCCGAGCGTCCGGCCGCCAAGACGACCCAGAAGGCCCAGAAGACGGTGACCACCCCGACCGGCAAGAAGGTCAAGAAGGGCGACGGCGAGTACAAGGTCGTCAAGGGCGACACCCTCAGCACCATCGCCGAGGAGCACGACGTCAAGGGCGGCTGGGCCAAGCTCTTCAAGCTGAACAAGGACATCGTCGCGGACGCCGACCTGATCTACCCCGGTCAGCAGCTCCACCTCAAGTGATCCCGTAGCCGAATCACAGGGTCCCCCCATCGGGGGCCTCCATACTGGAGGCCCCGTGGGGTCACCCCCCGTCCCCACGGGCCCCCGCCCCGGCGCGTTCCCCCGTACGCGCCGGGGCGGGGTTTTCTTGTCCCGTCGTTCACCCAGGCTTTGTTCCGACGGGAAACAATGGGTACCGTCTCTCCTTGTCCACGGGACGGTCGGTCGGCTGGCCTACGTCCCCGGGGCGGTTAGGCTCTAGTCGCAAGGCTCATGTGCCCCGCACTTCCAGCGTCACATCCCATGAAGGAGATGCTCGTGCCGTCCATCGACGTCGTCGTAGCCCGGGAAATCCTGGACTCCCGAGGCAACCCCACGGTCGAGGTCGAGGTCGGCCTCGACGACGGCAGCACGGGTCGTGCCGCCGTTCCGTCCGGTGCCTCCACCGGTGCCTTCGAGGCCATCGAGCTCCGTGACGGCGACCCCAACCGCTACCTCGGCAAGGGTGTCGAGAAAGCCGTCCTCGCCGTCATCGAGCAGATCGGCCCGGAGCTCGTCGGCTACGACGCCACCGAGCAGCGCCTGATCGACCAGGCGATGTTCGACCTGGACGCCACCGACAACAAGGGCTCGCTCGGCGCCAACGCCATCCTCGGCGTCTCCCTCGCCGTCGCCCACGCCGCCTCCGAGGCCAGCGACCTGCCGCTCTTCCGCTACCTGGGCGGCCCGAACGCGCACCTGCTGCCCGTTCCGATGATGAACATCCTGAACGGCGGCTCGCACGCCGACTCCAACGTGGACATCCAGGAGTTCATGATCGCCCCCATCGGCGCGGAGTCCTTCTCCGAGGCCCTGCGCTGGGGCGCCGAGGTCTACCACACCCTCAAGAAGGTGCTGAAGACCAAGGGCCTGTCCACCGGCCTCGGCGACGAGGGCGGCTTCGCCCCGAACCTGGAGTCCAACCGCGCCGCCCTGGACCTCATCATCGAGGCCATCAAGGAGGCCGGTTACACCCCCGGCGAGCAGATCGCCCTCGCCCTCGACGTGGCCGCGTCCGAGTTCTACAAGGACGGCGTCTACACCTTCGAGGGCAAGGAGCGCTCGGCGGCCGAGATGACCGAGTACTACGCCGACCTCGTCGCCGCGTACCCGCTCGTCTCCATCGAGGACCCGCTGTTCGAGGACGACTGGGCCGGCTGGAACACCATCACCGCCAAGCTCGGTGACAAGGTCCAGATCGTCGGCGACGACCTCTTCGTCACCAACCCCGAGCGCCTCGCCCGCGGTATCGAGGAGGGCTCCGCCAACGCCCTGCTCGTCAAGGTCAACCAGATCGGCTCGCTGACCGAGACCCTGGACGCCGTCGAGATGGCCCAGCGCAACGGCTTCAAGTGCATGATGTCCCACCGCTCCGGCGAGACCGAGGACGTCACCATCGCCGACCTCGCCGTCGCCGTGAACTGCGGTCAGATCAAGACCGGCGCCCCGGCCCGCTCGGACCGTGTCGCCAAGTACAACCAGCTGCTGCGCATCGAGGAGATCCTCGACGACGCCGCGGTGTACGCCGGCCGCTCGGCGTTCCCCCGGTTTCGCTCTGCGAACCAGTAAGCACGGAAAGGGCTGAGCCCGCCAAGGCCTAGCCAGTCGTACGTACGTCCCCGTACTCGGTCCCGTACCGTGTGCGGGGACGTACGCGCGTGGGTGAACGGGAGTGAGAGATGGCCGTCAAGGACCGGGACCGTTTCTCCACCGCGACCAGGATCCGCCTGCTCGGTGAGCAGACGGCGGCCCGCGTCTACCGTTCGCAGACCAGGCGCCAGGCCCGCCGTTCCCGCCTCACCGGCCGCGCCGCCCTGCTCGCCCTCGTCGTCTGCTCCCTCGTCGTGGCGCTCGCCTACCCGATAAGGCAGTACGTCGCCCAGCGCGCCGAGATCTCCGATCTGGAGCGGCAGAAGCGGCAGGCCCGGGAGCGGGTGGAGGAGCTGCGCGACCTCAAGGCGCGCTGGCAGGACGACGCCTACGCCGAGCAGCGGATCAGGGACCGGCTGCACTACGTGATGCCGGGGGAGACCGGGTTCGTCGTGGTCGATCCGGACGCGGCGAAGCAGGCGCGCACCGAGCTGGGCGCGGCCGACCGGCCCTGGTACGCGAACGTCTGGGACGGCGTCGACAAGTCCGACGCCGCGGACCGATAGAAGAGACGAAAGACTGTGATGGAAACGCCCCCGCCCACCACCCCGCGCACCGAGCCGACCGACGCCGACGTCGAGGCCTTCAAGCAGCAGCTCGGCCGGCCGCCGCGCGGGCTGCGCGCCATCGCGCACCGGTGCCCGTGCGGGCAGCCGGACGTGGTGGAGACGGCCCCGCGCCTGCCGGACGGCACGCCGTTCCCGACGCTGTACTACCTGACCTGCCCCAAGGCCGCGTCCGCGATCGGGACGCTGGAGGCCAACGGGGTGATGAAGGAGATGACGGCCCGTCTGGAGAGCGACCCGGAGCTGGCCGCCGCCTACCGCGCCGCCCACGAGGACTACATCCGGCGCCGGGACGAGATCGAGGAACTCGCCGGGTTCCCGAGCGCGGGCGGCATGCCGGACCGGGTGAAGTGCCTGCATGTGCTGGTGGCGCACTCGCTGGCCGCCGGGCCCGGGGTGAACCCGCTGGGCGACGAGGCGCTCGCGATGCTGCCCGAGTGGTGGCGCAAGGGCGCCTGCGTGGTCCCGGCCGCTGAGTCCGCGGGGGCCGCGGAGACGACCGCGGGCGGCCACTTCGCCGCCGCGCCCCTCGACGGACGGGACGGGGAGTGACCCGCGTCGCCGCCGTCGACTGCGGCACCAACTCCATCCGCCTCCTGGTCGCCGACTGCGACCCCGCGACGGGCGAACTCGTCGAACTGGACCGCCGGATGACCATCGTGCGGCTCGGCCAGGGCGTCGACCGCACCGGGCGGCTCGCCCCCGAGGCGCTGGAGCGGACCTTCGCCGCCTGCCGCGAGTACGCCGAGGTGATCAAGGAACTCGGCGCCGAACGCGTCCGCTTCGTGGCGACCTCCGCCTCCCGGGACGCCGAGAACCGCGAGGACTTCGTGCGCGGGGTCGTCGACATCCTCGGCGTCGAGCCGGAGGTCATCAGCGGGGACCAGGAGGCCGAGTTCTCCTTCACCGGTGCCACCAAGGAGCTGACGGGCCGCCCCGAGCTGCGGCGGCCCTTCCTGGTCGTGGACATCGGCGGCGGCTCCACCGAGTTCGTGGTCGGCGACGAACACGTCGGCGCGGCGCGCTCCGTGGACATCGGCTGCGTACGGATGACCGAGCGTCACCTGGTGCGCGACGGCGTCGTCTCCGATCCGCCCACCGAGGAGCAGGTCGAGGCCGTGCGCGCCGACATCGAGGCGGCCCTGGACCTCGCCGAGCGGACCGTGCCGCTGCGGGAGGCGCACACGCTGGTCGGGCTCGCCGGCTCGGTCACCACCGTGTCGGCCATCGCCCAGGAGCTGCCCGCCTACGACTCGGCCGCCATCCACCACTCCCGCGTCTCCCACGACCGCGTCCGCGAGATCACCGAGTGGCTGCTGCGCTCCACCCACGCCGAGCGCGCGGCGGTGCCGTCCATGCACCCCGGCCGGGTCGACGTCATCGCCTCCGGCGCGCTGGTGCTGCTGGCGATCATGGAGCGGATCGGGGCCGAGGAGGTCGTCGTGAGCGAGCACGACATCCTCGACGGCATCGCGTGGTCGGTGGCGTGAGCCGCTGACGCGGACCGGCGGCGTGAGCCGGTGGCGCGCACCGGCGGCGTGAGCGAGTGGCGCGGACCGGCGTCGTGGGCGGGTGACGCGGACCGGTGGTGCAGGCCCTGTTTATTACTGGCCGGTAGCCTCGGCTGAGCAGGTCATGTAGCGTCTGAGCGTCTTCGAGGGGCCTTCCGGGGCCCCTCTTCGACGCCCCGCCGGGAAAGTTCGTGAAGTTCTTCACAAGGAATTCGGCCCTCTCGGAGCGCGAAAGGGGCCCGGTTGGCCCTTCCGGGGCTTCGACACCCCCTTGAACGTGTTCAGAAGGGGCGTAAGGGGGTCCTCGGGAGGGGGTTCGCGCGGGGGTGTTCCAGGGTCCTCACGGCGCCTCGAAACGGACAGAGAGGCAGCTCACGCGGCATTGACAACGGCCCGCACTACACCGTGGTTCCCACTCTCCGCCATGACGTGGATCACGCGGGTCGCGGAGGATAGCACACCCCCTGTCGATGCTTGTGAAGGGGCGCACGAGCGACCCCCCTGGGGCGGGTGGATACTCGATGGCATGAGCACCACGGAGCGTCCCAGGATCCTCGTAGTAGGCGGTGGGTACGTAGGCCTGTACGCAGCTCGGCGCATCCTCAAGAAGATGCGCTACGGAGAGGCGACCGTCACGGTCGTCGACCCCCGGTCGTACATGACCTACCAGCCCTTCCTCCCCGAAACCGCCGCCGGCAACATCTCCCCGCGCCATGTCGTCGTCCCGCTGCGACGCGTGCTGCCCAAGGCGGAGGTCCTCACCGGCCGGGTCACCACCATCGACCAGGACCGCAAGGTCGCCACGATCGCCCCGCTGGTGGGCGAGGCGTACGAGCTGCCCTTCGACTACCTCGTCATCGCGATGGGCGCGGTCTCCCGCACCTTCCCGATCCCCGGCCTCGCCGAGCAGGGCATCGGCATGAAGGGCATCGAGGAGGCCATCGGCCTGCGCAACCACGTCCTGGAGCAGCTGGACAAGGCCGACTCCACCACCGACGAGGAGATCCGCCGCAAGGCGCTCACCTTCGTCTTCATCGGCGGTGGCTTCGCGGGCGCGGAGACCATCGGTGAGGTCGAGGACCTGGCCCGCGACGCGGCCAAGTACTACACCAGCGTCTCCCGCGAGGACATGCGGTTCGTCCTCGTCGACGCGGCCGACAAGATCCTCCCCGAGGTGGGCCCCAAGCTCGGCCAGTACGGCAAGGAGCACCTGGAGAGCCGCGGTGTGGAGATCTACCTCTCCACCTCGATGGACTCCTGTGTCGACGGCCACGTCGTGCTGAAGAACGGCCTCGAGGTCGACTCCAACACGATCGTGTGGACCGCCGGTGTGAAGCCGAACCCGGCGCTGGCCCGCTTCGGCCTGCCGCTCGGCCCCCGCGGTCACGTCGACTGCGAGCCGACCCTCCAGGTCACCGGCACCGACTACATCTGGGCCGCGGGCGACAACGCCCAGGTCCCGGACCTCGTCGGCCGCAAGGCCGGCAACCCCAACGCCTGGTGCCCGCCCAACGCGCAGCACGCGCTGCGGCAGGCCAAGGTCCTCGGCGACAACGTGATCTCCGGCATGCGGGGCTTCCCGCAGCAGGACTACAGCCACGCCAACAAGGGCGCCGTCGCGGGTCTCGGCCTCCACAAGGGCGTCGCGATGATCGTCGTCGGCAAGATGAAGATCAAGCTCAAGGGCCGGCTGGCGTGGTACATGCACCGCGGCTACCACGGCCTGGCGATGCCGACGTGGAACCGCAAGATCCGCGTCTTCGCCGACTGGACCCTCGGCATGTTCCTCAAGCGTGAGGTCGTGGCGCTCGGCGCGCTGGAGTCCCCGCGCGAGGAGTTCTACGAGGCCGCCAAGCCCGCGCCGGCCCCCGCGGCCGCCACGCCGAAGTCCGAGGAGAAGGCCAAGGCCTCCTGACCCCTCCCGGTCACCGAACGAACCGAAGGACCTCCCGCCATCCGTGGTGCGGGAGGTCCTTCGGCGTTCCCGGACGCCGTTGACGCCGATGGGGGACTGAGCGGGCACCCTCGTTGGTGTCTGCGCGGGTACCCGGACATTCCGATGTCTCCTGGACACTCCGATGTCTCCGTCATGGAGGTGCCCCGTGGCAGACGCCGCGCCGCGGCTGAAGGGCCTGGTCGAACAGTTGCTGGGAGAGCCGCTCCCCCTGCGCATCCGCGCCTGGGACGGCTCGCAGGCGGGCCCGCCGGGCGCTCCCGCGCTCGTGGTCCACCACCGCCGCGCCGTGCGCCGGCTGCTGTGGCGGCCGGGCGAACTCGGGCTCGCCCGCGCCTGGGTGGCCGGCGACCTGGACATCGAGGGGGACTTCTACACCGCCCTCGACCTGCTCTCCGGCCTCATCTGGGAGCGCGGCGAGGACGCCCGCTCGCTGCGGGAGGCGCTGCGCGACAAGGAGGTCCGCTCGGCGATCAGGGGCCTGGTCCGGCTGGCCGGGCCGCTGCCCCCGCCGGCGCCCCCCGAGGAGGAGGTCCGCCGCCGCGGCCACCTCCACACCCGCCGCACCGACCGGCGCGCCATCAGCCACCACTACGACGTCGGCAACGACTTCTACGCGATCGTCCTCGGCCCGTCCATGGTGTACTCCTGCGCCTACTGGCGGGACCCGGACGGCACGCTGGAGGCCGCCCAGCACGACAAACTCGACCTGGTCTGCCGCAAGCTCGCCCTCGCGCCCGGCATGCGGCTCCTGGACGTCGGCTGCGGCTGGGGCGCCCTCGCGGCGCACGCCGCCCGCGAGCACGGCGTGAGCGTCGTCGGCGTCACCCTCTCCCGGGAACAGGCCGCCCACGCCCGAAAACACGCCGCCGACCGGGGACTGACCGACCGGATCGAGATCCGCGTCCAGGACTACCGCGACGTCACCGACGGGCCCTACGACGCGATCTCCTCCATCGGGATGGCCGAACACGTCGGCGCCGACCGCTACCTGGAGTACGCGACCGACCTGCACGCGCTGCTCACCCCCGGCGGCAGGCTGCTCAACCACCAGATCGCCCGGCGCCCGCGGCGCGACGAGACGGCCTACGACGTCGACGAGTTCATCGACGCCTACGTCTTCCCCGACGGCGAACTCCAGCCCGTCGGCGCCACCGTCACCCAGCTGGAGCGGGCCGGGTTCGAGGTCCGCGACGTCGAGGCGATCCGCGAGCACTACGCCCTCACCCTGCGCCGCTGGGTCGCCCGGCTGGAGGCCGACCGGGACCGCGCGGCCGAACTCGCCGGACCCGGCCGGACCCGCGTCTGGCTCCTCTACATGGCGGCCTGCGCGCTCGCGTTTGAACGCAACCACCTCGGCGTGAACCAGGTCCTCGCGGTCCGCGCCACCGACCCCGGCGGCTCCGGCATGCCCCTCAGACCCCGCACCTGGAACTGACGAAGGGCCCCGCCTCCTTCCCGGAAGCGGGGCCCTCGGTCCCCGTGCCTACTCCGACTTGATCGCCGTCAGCATGTTCAGCCGCGCCGCCCGCCGGGCCGGCCACAGGGCCGCCAGCACGCCCACGGTCGCCGCCAGCAGCAGGAAGACGCCCAGCCTGGCCCAGGGCAGGACCAGTTCGTACGTCGCCATCCGCGACGCCAGCAGCTCACCGGCCGCCCAGCCGAAGAACACGCCCAGACCGATGCCCAGCACCCCGCCGAAGAGCGAGATCACCAGCGACTCCAGCCGGACCATCCGCTTGATGCCCTTGCGGTCCAGGCCGATCGCGCGGAGCATGCCGATCTCCTGCGAGCGCTCGAACACCGACATCGCCAGGGTGTTGACGACACCGAGGACCGCCACGATCACCGCCATGGCGAGCAGGCCGTAGACCATGTTGAGGATCAGCGTGAACATCTGCGCGATCTCCTCGGAGAGGTCCTGCCGGTCCTGGACCTTGATCGCCGGGTTGGAGCCGAGGGCCTTCTCCAGCGCGTCCTTCGCCGAGTCCGAGGCGCCGCCGGCCGTCTTCACCATGACCTGCATGTCGACCGGGTCGTCGAGGTGCGGGGTGAGGGTGCGGTTGTCGAGCATGATCCCGCGGATCATCTCGTTGCCCTCGTACACCCCGGCGACCGTCAGCCGCCGCGCCTCGCCGTCCTCGAAGTGCGCGGTGAACCGCGAACCGGCGTGCCAGCCGTGGGACTCGGCGGTGTCCCCGTCGACGACCACCCGGGCGCCGCCGACCTCGAACGCGCCGTCGGTGACCGGCAGTTCGGTCAGCTCGCCGATGGAGGAGCCGTCCACCCCGGTGAGGTACTCGGTCTCCCCGCCGATCCGGGAGGCCGCGTTGCGCAGCGGGCTGGTGGCCGTGACGTCGTCCAGCCCGCGCAGCTTCTCGTCGACGTCGGGGGAGAGCTGGTTGCCGTTGGCCATGGAGACCACGTAGTCCGCGCGCAGCGCCGCGCTCGCCATCTTGTCGATGCTCTTCTGGAGGCTGCCCGCCATCACCGTCATGCCGGTGATCAGCGTCAGTCCGATCATCAGCGCGGACGCGGTGGCGGCGGTACGGCGCGGATTGCGCACCGAGTTCTGCCGGGCGAGCTTGCCCGACACCCCGAACACCCGCAGGACCGGTGCCGCGGCCGCGATCAGCGGGCGGGACAGCAGCGGCGTCAGGATGAAGACGCCGATGATCAGCAGGACCGCGCCGAGCCCCATCGGGGCCTGTCCGTCGGAGCCCTGCATCGAGGTCGCCGCCAGCACCACCGCGACACCGGCGGCGGAGAACAGCGCGCCCAGGGTGTTGCGCAGCACCAGGGACTTGGCCGTCGCCTGCGCGTGCACGCTGCTCATCGCGGCCACCGGCGGGATCTTCGCCGCCCGGCGGCCGGGCAGCCACGCCGCCAGCATGGTGATCACCACGCCGACCACGAGCGCGGTCACCACCGTGCCCGGCGAGACCACCAGCGGCCCGTCCGGGACGGTCGCGCCGAGCGTCCCCATCAGCGCGCGCAGCCCCACGCCGATGCCGATGCCCGCGACCAGTCCGGCCACCGCGGCCACCGCGCCGACCACGAACGCCTCGATCAGCACCGACCGGGTGACCTGCCGGCGCGAGGCGCCCACCGCGCGCAGCAGCGCCAGCTCCTTGGTGCGCTGGGCGACCAGCATGGTGAAGGTGTTGGCGATGATGAACGTGCCGACGAACAGGGAGATCCCGGCGAAGACCAGCAGCCCCTGCTTCAGGCCGCTCATCGACGAGGAGATCGTCTCGGCCTGGTCCTCGGCGAGCCGGGCGCCGGTGGTGGTCTCGACGGCATCGCCCGGCAGCGCCTGGTCGAGCGCCGCCTTCAGCCGCTCCTGGCTGGTCCCGGCCGCCGCCTTCACATCGATCTCGTCGTACGTGCCGGGCTTGCCGAACAGCTTCTGCGCCGTCGCGGTGTCGAACAGGGCGAGGCTGCCGCCGGCCGCGACATTGCCGTCGTCGGTGGTGAACACGCCGACGAGGGTGGGCTGGAGCACCGGGCCGTCCACGGACAGCCGTACCGTGTCGCCGACTTCGTACCCGGCGCGCTCGGCGGTCCCGGAGTCGACGACGACCTCGTCCGCGCCCTTCGGGGCGTGCCCCTCGACCAGCGGATAGCGGGCGTCCTCGGTGCCCCAGTAGTTGCCGCCCCGGGACTGGAAGCCGCCGCCGACGAGCTTGCCGTCCTTGTCGGCGATGGCGGTGAAGCCGTTGACGACGCCGGTCGCGGAGGCGGCGCCGGGCACGGCCGCGCTCCGGTCGAGCAGCGCCTCGGTCAGCTCGTGCGTCCGGCCGATCCGGTTGCCCTCGGACTCCTGGTGCTCGGCGGTGACGGCGACGTCGACCTGGTCGAAGCCCTTGGCGGAGCTGTTCTGCAGCGCGTTGGAGAGGGTGTTGGTGAAGACCAGGGTCCCCGACACGAAGGCGACGCCGAGCATCACGGCGAGCACGGTCATCGCGAGCCGGGCCTTGTGCGCGAGGACGTTGCGCAGGGCGGTGCGGAACATCAGGAGGTCCGGCCCTTCGCGTCGAAACGCTTCATGAAGTCGAGGACCGTGTCGGCCGTGGGCCTGTACATCTCGTCCACGATCCGGCCGTCGGCGAGGAAGACCACCCGGTCGGCGTAGGCCGCGGCGACCGGGTCGTGCGTCACCATCACCACGGTCTGCCCCAGCTCCCGCACCGAGTTGCGCAGGAAGCCGAGCACCTCGGCGCCGGAGCGGGAGTCGAGGTTGCCGGTCGGCTCGTCACCGAAGATGATCTCCGGCTTCGCGGCGAGGGCGCGGGCCACGGCGACGCGCTGCTGCTGGCCGCCGGAGAGCTGGGCCGGGCGGTGGCCGAGCCGGTCCGCGAGCCCGACCATCGCGATCACCGAGTCCAGCCACTGCTTGTCCGGCTTGCGGCCCGCGATGTCCATCGGGAGCGTGATGTTCTCCAGCGCGGTCAGCGTCGGCAGCAGGTTGAACGCCTGGAAGATGAAGCCGATCTTGTCCCGGCGCAACTTGGTGAGCTGCTTGTCCTTCAGCGAGCCCAGCTCGGTGTCGCCGATGCGCACCGAACCGGAGGAGAAGGTGTCCAGGCCCGCCACGCAGTGCATCAGCGTGGACTTGCCGGAGCCGGACGGACCCATGATCGCGGCGAACTCGCCCTGCCGGAACTCCACCGAGACCCGGTCCAGGGCGACCACCTGGGTCTCGCCCTGGCCGTAGATCTTCGACAGGTCCGTGGCGCGCGCGGCCACGGCGGTGGCGCGGCCGTCCCGGTGCTCCCCCGGACGGAGTCCGGGAGTGGATGCGGTGGTCACGACAGGGTGCTCCTCGACTGACGACGGAAGTGTTCGGGGGACTTCTTCCATCGTCCCGGCCGCCCGCGTCCGTGAAGTCAGCCGCTGTTCCGGTTCCGAAGGCAGACTCCGGTCGGACCGCGCGCCGCCGGGTCATACCTGGGGATGACGGCTGCCCCTGACGGCGCGTCTGTCGAGAACAGGTGGAGCGTCCTTGTTCGGGCGGTGAAATTACGTCATTCCGCATACGTGGGCGAGCGCGGGTTGCAAGGCTATTGGCAAGTGCGGATGGCCCGTTCCGTGGGCTGATGCACCCTCAGACGTCAATAAAATAAGACAACATCGAGTCGTCCGTCCGCTGTTCGGGGGACGCGCCCCGATAGGCTCGGAACCTCGACGCGGAGCCCATGGCCTGCCCGGATGGTGGAATGCAGACACGGCGAGCTTAAACCTCGCTGCCCCTCGCGGGCGTACCGGTTCAAGTCCGGTTCCGGGCACCTCCGAACCACGCACGGCCGCCGGATCCCGGCCCGTTTCCGTGCACCCTTCATCGAGAAGTTCACCGCACCGACCGTTGACAGCGGCCGGTTGCAGTCGGAGACTCACGGCAAGAAACGAGTGAAACAAACTTCACCAGACGAACAGATGACGCGCTGTGATCCCCTGTGGCACACCGTGGCACCTCAGCGGAAGGGAACGACCGATGCGCACCACCGTCGGCATCATCGGAGCCGGACCGGCCGGCCTCCTCCTGGCCCGGCTCCTGAACCGCGCCGGCATCGACTCGGTCGTCCTGGAGAGCCGTGACCGCGCCTACGTCGAACAGCGCCAGCGCGCCGGAATCCTCGAACAGGGCACGGTCGACGTCCTGCGCGCGGCCGGCGCCGGCGAGCGCATGGACCGCGAGGGCCTGCGCCACGACGGCATCGAGCTGCGCCACGACCGCACCCGCCACCGGGTCGACTTCCCCGCGCTCACCGGCGGCCGGTCGGTGACGGTCTACGCGCAGACCGAGGTCTGCAAGGACCTCATAGCCCTCCAGCTGAAGGAGGGCGGCCCGCTCTTCTTCGAGGCCGAGGCGCTCGCGGTGGAGGACCCCGACGGCGACAGCCCCCGGATCCGCTACCGGCACCAGGGCCGCGAGTCCGTCCTCCACTGCGACTACGTCGTCGGCTGCGACGGCTTCTGGGGCGTGGCCCGCCGGGCGATCCCCGAGGAGCTGACCCGCACCTTCGAGCGCGCCTATCCCTTCGCCTGGCTCGGCATCCTCGCCGACGTACCGCCCTCGCACGACGAACTCGTCTACGCCCGCCACGACCGCGGCTTCGCCCTGCTCTCCATGCGCTCCCCGTCCGTCTCCCGCCTCTACCTCCAGGTGCCCGACGGCACCGACGCCGAGGAGTGGTCCGACGACGCCGTCTGGGCGGAGCTCGCGCAGCGCTTCGAGACGGACGACGACTGGCGGCTGGAGCGCGGCCCCATCACCCAGAAGTCCGTCACCCCGATGCGCTCCTGGGTCCACGAGCCCATGCGCCACGGCCGGCTCTTCCTCGCCGGCGACGCGGCGCACATCGTGCCGCCGGCCGGGGCCAAGGGCCTGAACCTGGCCGTCGGCGACGTCGTCACCTTCGCACGGGCCCTGACCCACCGTCGGGACACCGGTTCGGAGGAGCTCCTCGACGCCTATTCGCCGACCTGTCTGCGACGGGTGTGGCAGGCCGAGCGGTTCTCCTACGACATGACGACGATGCTGCACCGCGCCCCGGACGCCACCCCCTTCGACGACCGGATCCAGCGCGCCCGGCTCGCCCGCCTCGCCTCCTCGCGGGCCGCCGAGACCGAGCTGGCCCAGGCCTACACGGGCTTCCCGCTCGACTGATCACCGAGGGGTTCCGGGCACGTCCCGGGTTGGTCATGAACAGGCCCCTCCGGTGTCGGGAATCACGGACCCGCGTAGCGTGTTGGGCAGCACAGCGAGGGAAAGATCCTCCCCAGGCACTAGAGTCTTTCTTTTGCCTTTCCATTACTCTTGAGCCCAAGGCTGCGCAAGGTGGCCATGGAGGAGTGAAATGAGGAGCAGCAACCCGGTCTTCTCGCGACGGGGGTTCAGCCGCGACAACGGCCACGCGGGCTTCAACGCCCAGCCGCAGGCCGGGGGCGCCGCAGTGGGCACGCAGGGCAATCCCTACGCCCAGCCGCAGGGTGCCAACCCCTACGCCCAGAACCCGTACGCGCAGAACCCTTACGCCCAGGGTGACCTGCAGCACGGCGCGCCGCCGCAGGCCCCGGTCACCACCGGCCGGATGACGATGGACGACGTCGTCATGCGCACCGGCACGACCCTCGGCGTTCTCGTCGTCACCGCCGCGCTCGCCTGGGCGCTGCTGCCGGTCGACGACGCGAACATCAGCCGTTCCTACGGCATCGCCATCGTCGCCGGTCTGCTCGGCATGGTCCTGGCGCTGGTGCAGTCCTTCAAGCGCAAGGCCTCGCCCGCCCTGATCCTGTCGTACGCCGCGTTCGAGGGTGTCTTCCTCGGTGTGGTCTCCAGCGTCGTCGACAACCGCATCGCGGACGGCGCGGCCATGCAGGCCGTGCTCGGCACCATGGGTGTCTTCCTCGGTGTGCTGGTCGCCTACAAGGCCGGCTGGATCCGCGTCAACCGCCGCTTCGTCGGCTTCGTGATGGCGGCCGCGCTCGGCTTCATCATGCTGATGGCGATCAACCTGCTCTTCGCGGTCTTCGGCGGCGGCGACGGCCTCGGCTTCCGCAGCGGCCCGATGGGCGTCCTGTTCGGCGTCATCGGCATCCTGCTCGGCGCCTGCTTCCTCGCCCTGGACTTCAAGCAGGTCGAGGACGGCATCGCCTACGGCGCCCCGCGCGAGGAGGCCTGGCTCGCGGCCTTCGGTCTCACCATGACCCTGGTGTGGATCTACATGGAGTTCCTGAGGCTCATCTCGATCCTCAACAGCAGCGACTGATCCACGCCGTTGCTGCGAAGGGCCCCGGGTCGCGACCCGGGGCCCTTCGGCGTCTGCGAGCAGTGCGCGGCTAGAAGAACTTCCGCGCGGCCCTCCTCAGGTCGTACTCGTGGATGAGCGCCTTCGCGTGGCCGTACGCGAGGTTGTGTTCGTGGCGGAGCCAGCTGACCTTTTCCTCGAAGCGGAAGAGTGCCGGGCCTTCCTCGACGGTGCGCAGCCAGTCGGACACTTCACGACCGGTGCAGTGGGGGATGCGGGCGAGCAGGTTGCGATGGGTCTCCTCGGAGAAGACTTGGGACATCGGCGCCTCCGGACGCATGGGATGTAAGCCGGTCCTTCAGGTCACCGTGCCTGAGCGTTCGCGCGTTGGCAACAGTCCCGGTGGGGCGCGTACGGTTGCGGCGTGGTGGATACGACGCGTCTGACCCAGGCAGTGGATCACTTCGCCGACCGGCTGCGGGCGGCGCCGCAGTCCCGGCTGCAACGCAGTGGCGCGACCGAGGCCCTGGGCCTGGCCAGGGAGTTGTCCCGCCGGGCGCAGCTGCTGGAGGACCCCGCGGCCGAACCGCGCGAGATGCCGGACGCGGGGATGTTCGCCGTCGCCGACCAAATCACCGTCGCCGTGCACGACTTGGGCCTCGTCCTGACGGACGAGGCCCAAGTGGAGGAAGCCGTGGAACTGGTGGCGGCGGCTCAGAAGCGTGCCGGAGTCTGACTCCTACAGGCTGGCTATGACCCGGTCCGCCAGGATGTAGACGTTCTCCTCGCCGCAGGCGAAGGTCAGCGTGTACGCGCCCGATATCCCCGAGCCGCCCAGCAGCACCGGGGACTCGCCCGCGCGCAGGGCCTCGGCGAGGCGCTCCGCGGTCTCCCGGTGGCCCGGGGTCATGCACAGGGTGGTGCCGTCGGCGAAGACGTAGACGTCGAGGGTGCCCAGCGGGCCCGGGCGGACGTCCGTCAGCTCGGTGCCGGTGGAGGCCAGCTCCTCCAGGGTGGCGACGGTGCGCTCGTGGTCGTTCACCACCGGCGACTGCACCGGCACGAAGTCCGGGTGCGAGGGGTGCCGGCGGCGGGCGGCGGCCAGCTCCGCGGACTCCCCGGCGAACTCGTCGGCGTCCGCGGCCGGCTCGGTGACCGGCTCCAGCGGTTCCAGGCCCACGAAGTCGCTCTGCCGCGGCAGGAACAGCTCGCTGTCGCCCAGACCCAGCAGGGTCGGCGCGTCGGAGGCGTCCCGCGCCTCCTGGGCGGCCCAGAACGCGCGCGCCTCCGCCAGCTCCCGCTCGCGCTCCTCCGCCAGGGCCTCGGCCACGGCGGCGCGTATCTCAGCGGTGTCGGTGGAGGGACGGGCGGCGGGGACCAGTCCCCGGACCGCGGCCGCGTTGTTCGCGGCGAGCTCGGCCTGCAGGGCCGCCACCTCCCGGCGCAGACCCATGAGGGTGCGCAGGACGGCGACGCCCACGGCGCCGGTGGCTGCCGTGGTGAGCAGCAGGGCGATCGGCATGGCGCTCACTGACGTACTCCCGGTTCAAAGTCGACCCCCGACTTCCTACATCAGCTTGAAGGGTGGACTACCGAGCTGTCAGTGCGTAACGTCACGAATCGGACAGGACTTTGGGCTCGCCCGGTGGGGGTGAATCGCCTCTGACCTGCGAAAACCCCTCAACCGAGGGAGATAGGTCACATCCTGAGGGAGATTCGATCACAAAAAGGCCCGGAACCCCGGTGGTTACCGGGTCCCGGGCCTCCTCGTCACTCAGGGTCCGGTGACGGCTACGTTCAGCTGAGGCGCTCGATGACCATCGCCATGCCCTGGCCGCCGCCGACGCACATGGTCTCCAGGCCGAACTGCTTGTCGTGGAACTGCAGGGAGTTGATGAGCGTGCCGGTGATGCGCGCGCCGGTCATGCCGAAGGGGTGGCCGACCGCGATGGCGCCGCCGTTGACGTTCACCTTGTCGAGGTCGATACCGAGGTCCCGGTAGGAGGGGATCACCTGGGCGGCGAACGCCTCGTTGATCTCGACCAGGTCGATGTCGCCGACGGTGAGACCGGCCCGGCGCAGCGCCTGCTGCGAGGCCTCGACCGGGCCGAGGCCCATGATCTCGGGGGAGAGGCCGGAGACGCCGGTCGACACGATGCGGGCGAGCGGGGTGAGGCCGAGCTCGCGGGCCTTGGTGTCGCTCATGACCACGACCGCGGCGGCGCCGTCGTTGAGCGGGCAGCAGTTGGCGGCGGTGACCAGTCCGTCGGGGCGGAAGACCGGCTTGAGGCCCTCGACGCCCTCCAGGGTGACGCCGGCGCGCGGGCCGTCGTCCTTGGCGACGACGGTGCCGTCGGGCAGCGTCACCGGGGTGATCTCGCGCTCCCAGAAGCCGTTCTTGATGGCTTCCTCGGCGAGGTTCTGCGAGCGGACGCCGAACTCGTCCATGTCCCGGCGGGTGACGCCCTTGGAGCGGGCGAGGTTCTCGGCGGTCTGGCCCATCGCGATGTAGGCGTCCGGCACCAGGCCGTCCTCGCGCGGGTCGTGCCAGGTGGTGCCCTCCTGCTGGGCGACGGCCGCGGTGCGGGCCTCGGCCTCGGCGAAGAAGGGGTTGTGGGTGTCCGGCAGGGAGTCGGAGTTGCCCTTGGCGAAGCTGGAGACCATCTCGACACCGGCCGAGATGAAGACGTCGCCCTCGCCGGCCTTGATGGCGTGCAGGGCCATGCGGGAGGTCTGGAGCGAGGAGGAGCAGTAGCGGGTGATCGTGCAGCCCGGCAGGTGGTCCATGCCCATCTGCACGGCCACGATCCGGCCGAGGTTGTTGCCCTGCTCGCCGCCGGGCAGACCGCAGCCGAGCATCAGATCGTCGATGTCCCGGGGGTCCAGCTCGGGGATCTTGGCGAGGGCCGCCTGGATGATCGTGGCGGTGAGGTCGTCCGGGCGCAGGTCCTTCAGGGAGCCCTTGAAAGCGCGGCCGATGGGGGAGCGGGCGGTCGAGACGATCACGGCTTCGGGCATCACGGCTCCATTGGCGTTCCGGGGGCAGTCAGGGCTGCTTGGGAAGTTACCTGTACGTAAGCCGTCGGTCACGGCCATCACGGTGTGATGCGGGACTCTTTTCCAAGCGCTTGCTTAGGGTGTACGGACGGCCGGGGCGGGAGCGGACTCAGGGGCCCGCGGCGCCGGTACGGGGGCCGGCGGCCGCGCCGGCGCGGGGGCCAGCAGCCAGGTGGCCGCGGGGTGGGTCAGCGGCCGGACGAGGCGGCGCACCCACGGCGAGGCGAGCACGACCGTGAGCAGCACGCCGAAGGTGACGAGCGCGACCAGCTCCGCCGGGGTGTCCGCCCGGGCGATCAGGCCCTTCTCCCGCAGCGGCAGGATGACCAGCGGGTGCAGCAGATAGACGGTGAAGCCGCCCGCCCCGAGCGCGGAGACCAGGGGCAGCCGCCGCCTCGGCATCAGCCGCAGCAGACAGAGCACCAGCGCCGCCGCCGCGGCCAGCACCGCCAGCCGGACCAGCCAGGCGCCCTCCAGGCCCAGCGGGGTGTCGGCCCGGTAGGCGTGGCGCATGGACAGCCACTGCCCCTTGATGTCCCGGTGCCACAGCGCGGCCGCCGTGACCGAGCCGAGCACTCCGGCGACGGCGGCCGGCAGGCTCCAGCGGCTGTCGAACCAGTCCCGGAGCATGCCCTGGCCCAGACGCCAGCCGAAGTAGAACAGCGGCAGGTAGACCAGGGTGCGGCTGGCCGAGAACTGGAGCCCGAACTCGTCCAGGTAACCGAGCCCGAGCGCCACCGCGGTGGTCACCAGCAGCGGATGGCGCAACTGCACGACCAGCGGCAGCAGCAGCCGCCAGCAGAACAGCGACATCAGGAACCACAGCGTCCAGGGCAGCTGGGCGACATGCAGGTCGAGCGGGCCGCCGAGCGCCTTCGTCTCCAGCGAGAACAGCACGCTGAAGATCAGCGCGGGCAGCGCGACGCTGCTCAGCAGGGTGCGCAGCCGGCGCGGCCCGAGCGGACCCGCGCTGCTGAAGACACCGGCCAGCACCACGAAGGCCGGCACCCGGAAGGCCCAGGCCGCGACATGGAAGACGTGCAGCGAGTCGTGCCGGTCCATGATGCTGCCGACCGTGTGCAGCACGACGATCAGCGTCGCGGAGACGAACCGGGCGTTGTCCCACCAGGGGTCACGGCCGGGACCGGCGGAACTCGGAGGCGTGGCGCGCATCGCGGGGGTGGTACTCCTGACAGGGGACCGACAGCGGAGCCACACCCTCGCCAAAGCCGGGGGTGATCCGGTGACGGGCCCCCGTTCGCCCGGTGAACGATGCGTGTACGCGAGGCTGCGCGCAGGACGCGGACGTTCCGCTTCACCCGCCGGACGAGGTGCCGGTGGGCGAGGGCTGTGCCTTCACGCGCCGGGCGACCGCGCCGGTGGGTGAAGTCTCCGCCTTCACGCGCCGGGCGACCGCGCCGGTGGGTGAAGTCTCCGCCTTCACGCGCCGGGCGACCGCGCCGGTGGGCGAAGTCTCCGCCTTCACGCGCCGGACGACGCGCCGGTGGGTGAGGGCTGCGCCTTCACGCGCCGGGCGAGGTGCCGGTGGGCGAAGGCTCTGCCTCACACGCCGGACGAGGTGCTGGTGGGTGAGGGCTCCGCCTCCCCGACCCGCCGCCGGCGCCTGCGCTTGAGCAGTGCCCAGGGCCCGCGCGGCCCCGTCTGCATCGCCGCGGCGACCTCCGTGCCCGCCTCCGAAGCGGCCTCGGCGGCGGCCCGGGCGACCGGCAGGAAGCCCTCGCGGCGCGCGACGTCGGGGCGCTCCTCCTCGGCCGGCCACAGGCCGAGGGCCGCGCAGAGCGTCGGCAGGACCGCCATCGCGGCCGTGGCGTACCCCTCCGCCGAGGGGTGGTAGCTGTCCGGGCCGAACAGCTCGCGCGGGTTCGCCGCGAACTCCGGGCCCAGCAGATCGCCCAGCGACACGGTCCGCCCGCCCTGCTCGACCACCCCGATGGTCTGGGCCGCGGCCAGCTGCCGGGAGGCCCGCCGGGCCAGCCAGCGCAGGGGCTGCTGGACCGGCTCGATGGTGCCCAGGTCGGGACAGGTGCCGACGACCACCTCGGCGCCCGCCGTGCGCAGCCGCCGTACCGCCGTGGACAGGTGGCGCACCGAGCGGGTCGGGGGCATGCGGTGGGTGACGTCGTTGGCGCCGATCATGATCACGCAGATGTCCGGCACCCGGCCCGGGTCCGCGAGCGCGGCCGCCACCTGGCGTTCCAGATCGTCGGAGCGGGCGCCGGTGAGGGCGACGTTGCGCAGCTCCACCGGGCGCTCCGCCACCGCGGCGAGGCCCGAGGCGAGCAGCGCGCCCGGGGTCTGCCCGGCCCGTCTGACGCCCTGGCCGGCGGCCGTGGAGTCGCCCAGCAGCAACAGCCTGAGCGGAGGTTCACCCGCCACGGTGAAGCCGTTGCCGTAGCGGCCCTCCGCGCGCGGCGCGTGCGGCGCCGTGCCGTTGCTGTTCACGGCCCGCCTGGCCAGCCGCGCCTCCGCCAGCACCAGCCCCACGGCGGCCGCGCCGGCCAGCCCGATCCCGCCGCCGCCGTACGCCGCCCCGGTCGCGATGCGCCGGGCCGCCCGCGCCCTCGACATGCTCGTCATGTCCCGCCGTCACCTCCTCGAACCCGTACATCCACTGCTTGCCCCGCACGGACCGTGGCCCAATCCCAACGAGGAGTGAACGACCGTCACGGGTGTCGCTCAGGTCATAGGCTGGCTGGAACCACTAGTGACCACATCTTTTGCAGCATCCCGGAGACAACGGTGCAATTCCACGACTCGATGATCAGCCTCGTCGGCAACACCCCGCTGGTGAGGCTCAACAGCGTGACCCAGGGCATCAGGGCGACCGTCCTGGCCAAGGTGGAGTACTTCAACCCCGGCGGATCGGTGAAGGACCGGATCGCCCTGCGCATGATCGAGGCCGCCGAGGAGAGCGGCGCGCTCAAGCCCGGCGGCACCATCGTCGAGCCGACCAGCGGCAACACCGGGGTCGGACTCGCCATCGTGGCCCAGCAGAAGGGCTACAAGTGCATCTTCGTCTGCCCCGACAAGGTGAGCACCGACAAGATCAACGTGCTGCGCGCCTACGGCGCCGAGGTCGTGGTCTGCCCCACCGCGGTGGACCCCGAGCACCCCGACTCCTACTACAACGTCTCCGACCGCCTCGTCCGTGAGACGCCCGGCGCGTGGAAGCCGGACCAGTACTCCAACCCCAACAACCCGCTCTCCCACTACCACTCCACCGGCCCGGAGCTGTGGGAGCAGACGGAGGGGCGGATCACCCACTTCGTGGCGGGCGTGGGCACCGGCGGCACCATCTCCGGCACCGGCCGCTACCTCAAGGACGCCAGTGACGGCCGGGTGCAGGTCGTCGGCGCCGACCCCGAGGGCTCGGTCTACTCGGGCGGCTC
The DNA here is from genome assembly GCF_040299205.1 of Streptomyces sp. NPDC000983. Classification (NCBI taxonomy): domain Bacteria; kingdom Bacillati; phylum Actinomycetota; class Actinomycetes; order Kitasatosporales; family Streptomycetaceae; genus Streptomyces; species Streptomyces sp. NPDC000983. The sequence continues at coordinate 154,999 of NZ_JBEPBM010000013.1, forward strand.
CGGGCGCCCGTACCTCGTCGAGGGCGTCGGTGAGGACTTCTGGCCGACCGCCTACGACCGCACGGTCGCCGACGAGATCGTCGCCGTGTCCGACAAGGACTCCTTCCAGATGACCCGCCGCCTCGCCAAGGAGGAGGGCCTGCTGGTCGGTGGCTCCTGCGGCATGGCCGTGGTCGCCGCGCTGCGGGTCGCCGAGCGGCTCGGCGAGGACGACGTGGTCGTCGTCCTGCTGCCGGACAGCGGCCGCGGCTACCTCAGCAAGATCTTCAACGACGAGTGGATGGCCGACTACGGCTTCCTGGAGGACGAGGGCCCCAGCGCCCGCGTCGCCGACGTCCTCAACGACAAGGAGCACGGCGCGATCCCGTCCCTCGTCCACATGCACCCCGACGAAACCGTCGGCCAGGCCATCGAGGTGCTGCGCGAGTACGGCGTCTCGCAGATGCCGATCGTCAAGCCAGGCGCGGGCCACCCGGACGTGATGGCGGCCGAGGTCATCGGCTCCGTCGTCGAACGCGAGCTGCTGGACGCCCTGTTCACCAAGGCGGCCTCGCTGGACGACCCGCTGGAGAAGCACATGTCCGCGCCGCTGCCGCAGGTCGGCTCCGGAGAACCGGTCGGCGACCTGATGACCGTGCTCGGCACGGCGGACGCGGCGATCGTCCTCGTCGAGGGCAAACCCACCGGGGTGATCGGCCGCCAGGACCTGCTGGCGTTCCTCGCCAAGGGCGGGAAGTAGCGGCGAACCTGCGGTGAACAGGGCGTGTCGGCGGCGAACTTACGGTGATCAACAGCCTTCGTCGCTTCGCGGAAGTGGTACGAGCGTGTCACGTCCGCGCAGCACACGCTTAACACGCGTCGGGCACATTGGTGGATGTCGGCAGGGGCGGGAGCGGCTCCCCGCCCAGGCCGGCACCGAACGTCCAAGGACCTCCGGAGCGGCTCCCGGACCTCCATGGACGCCGGACGCGAGGCCCGGCCCTGACCCGGTCAGCGTCCCTCGCGGGGACCGCCGTCGTCCCGCCCCCCGGTAACGGGGGTGCGGCGGTCCCCGCGCATATCCCTCTCACGCGGCGACCGCTCCCGCTCAGTCCTCCCAGTCCCCGTCCCGGCGCGGCTTGCGCCGGCGGAACAGGCCCGGGTTGGAGCGGGCCGCCTGGACGACGTTGACGCCGACGATCCCCGCCCAGGCGACCAGCAGCCCCGGCAGATGCGCCACCCCGCCGCCGATCCCGGACAGCGGGATCGCCAGCACCAGCGAGACGATGCCGAAGCCGAAGCGCTCGCCCCAGGAGTCCGTCGGCCTCGGTGACCGGGAGTCCCGGGCCACCACCATCTGCTGCTCGGCCAGCTGCCGGCGCACCCGGCGCTCGACCGCCCCGTCGATCCGCTGGTCGACCTTCTCCAGGAAGGAGTCGACCAGCGCGGACTCGTACTCCTCGCCCAGTTCCCTGCGGGCCTGCAGGGTGGCGTCGAGTTCCTTCTTCAGCTCGGTGTCCCGTGTGTCCATTCCGGTCATGGCACCACGGTAGGGAGCGGCGGCGGCCCCGGCACTGGGGCTATCCCCCCTCTCCGGACGGGGGCCGGCACCGCCCCCGCGGCCCGCGCGGGGGAGCCGCCGCTTGCCCGGCTGTATGGCCTCATGCAGAGTTCTCCTTGCTTGAATGGGCGGTGCGGGGTGAGGGGAGTCCAGAGCGTGGTGTCGATGCCTCGGATCGCGGACGGGCCGGCGGCCGTGACCGGCGGCCCGGTCCTCCTCGACGGCCGGGAACTCACCGTCGCCGAGGTGGTGCGGCTCGCGGACGGGACCGCCCGCCCCGTCCCGGCGGACGAGGCGATGAAGCGGGCCACCCGCTCCTGGGACGCCGCCCGGCACATCGCCGCGACCGGACGCGTCTACGGACGCTCCACCGGGGTCGGCGCCAACCGCAACGAGGACGTGCCCACCGAGGCCGCCGCCGGACACGGGCTGCGCCTGCTGCGCAGTCACGCCGGCGGCATCGGCGAGGAACTCCCCGCCCGGCAGGTGAGGGCGATGCTCGCGGTACGCGCCAACCAGCTGCTCGCCGGCGGCGCCGGTCTGAGGCCCACGGTCGTCACCGCCCTGTGCGAGGCGCTGGAGAACGGGGCGCACCCGGTCGTCAACGAGTTCGGCTCGGTCGGCACCGGCGACCTCACCGCCCTCGCCCAGCTCGGCCTCGCGCTCGCCGGGGAACACCCCTGGCGCGGCACCGGCGCGCCCGCGCCGCAGCCGCTGGACAACAACGACGCCCTCGCCCTGATCAGCAGCAACGCCCTCACCCTCGGCCAGGCCGCCCTCGCCCTGCACGAACTGCGCGGGCTCGTCGCCGCCACCCAGGTCGTCGCCGCGCTCTCCCTGCTCGCCGTCGACGGCTCCCACGAGCCGTACGCCGCCCCCGTCCACGCCGCCCGCCCGCACCGCGGCTCCACCGAGGTGGCCCGCCGGATGCGGCAGCTGACAGGCGCCGCGGACCGCCCCGCACCCCCGCTCGGCCGGATCCAGGACCCCTACGGCTTCCGCTGCCTGCCCCAGATACACGGACCCGCGCTGGACGCGGCCGACGCCCTGGAGGCGGTGCTCGCGGTGGAGCTCAACGCCGCCGCCGAGAACCCCCTGATCGCCGTGGACGACCTGGCCGCCTACCACCACGGCGGCTTCTACCAGGCCCAGCTCGCCCTCGCCCTGGACCACTTCCGGCTCGCGGTGATCCAGGTGGCCCGGCTCTCCACCTCCCGGCTCTCCACCCTCAACGAACCCGCCTACACCCGGCTCAGGCCCTTCCTCGCCGACCAGGTGCCCGTCGCGTCCGGCGTGATGATCCTGGAGTACTCCGCCACGGCCGCCCTCGGTGACCTGCGGGCCTTCTCCGCGCCCGCCTCCCTCGGCCACGCTGTACTCTCCCGGGGCGTCGAGGAGCTGGCCAGCTTCGCCTCGCTCGCCGCCCGGCAGACCCTGCGCGCGTGCGGCGCGTACCGTCTCGTCGTCGGCTGCGAACTCGTCGCCGCCGTACGGGCGCTGCGCCAGCGCGATCTCAGGCCGGCCCCGGGGCTCCCGGTGGCGCGGGCGCTGGAGCTGGCCGAGGCGGTGCTCGACGAGGACCAGGCCGACCGGCCGCTCACACGGGACGTGACGGCGGCGGCGGGACTGCTCGACCGGTTCACGGAGATCTGGAGGGGGAACGGCGTATGAGCGCGGACGGCAACACGAGGGCCGCGGACACTCCCGCGGCGCGGCTGCAGGCGCTGTTCGAGGGGCACCGGCTGACCCCGACCCAGCGGCGCATCGCGCACAGCATGGTGCGCCGGGCCGCCGACGTGCCGTTCCTGTCCAGCGTCGAACTCGCCGAGCTGGCCGGGGTCAGCCAGCCCTCGGTGACCCGCTTCGCCGTCGCCCTCGGCTTCGACGGCTACCCCGCCCTGCGCCGGCACCTGCGCGAGGTCGCGCCCGTCGAACCGGCCGCCGCCACGGGCGCGTTCAACGAGTACCAGCAGGCCGTCGAGGCGGAGATCGAGAACCTGCGGCACCTCGCGGAGCTGCTCGCCGACCCGGGCCCGGTGCACCGGGCGGGCCGGCTGCTGGCCGCCTCCCGCCCGCTGCCGGTGCTCGGGCTGCGCGCGGCGGCCGCCCAGGCGCACGGGTTCGCCTACTTCGCCGCCAAGGTCCATCCGGACGTCCGGCTGCTCAACGAGGGCGGCACGATGGTCCACGACCGGATCGACGCCTGCGTCCGGGCCGGCGCCTCGGCCCTGCTCTGCTTCGCGCTGCCCCGGCACCCGCGCGAGGTCCTCGACACCCTCGCCCACGCGCGCGAGTCGGGGCTGGCCGTGGTGACGGTCGCCGACTCCGCCTTCGCGCCCGTCGCCAAGGTCTCCGACGTGCTGCTCCCGGCCGCCGTCGGCACCGGGCTCGCCTTCGACACCGCCTGCGCGCCCATGCTGCTGGGCCGGGTGCTGCTGGAGGCGATGTGCGACGACCTGCCGGACGCGCAGGCCCGCCTGGAGGAGTTCGACGCGCGGGCGGCGGCCCGGGGCCTGTTCGTGGAGTGAGCCTGATGGGGCGCGGTTCTCAGACGCGTCTCACACAGGTCCGCTAACCTCCCCGGCACGCGAAGTGCGGGACGACGAGGAGGCGGACGTGGCACGTGGAGGTCAGGGACTGGCTCGGGTGGCCGTCGTCGTACGGGCCGGGGCGGCGCCGATGGTGTGGCTCGGGCTGTGTGCGGCCGGGATCGGCGTACTGGTACCGGGGGTGACGGGGCGTCGGATCGGGGTGCTGGCGGGAGCGGCGCTGTTCCTCGTCACCGCGGCGGTGGTGGCGTACCGCGGACGGCGGCGCTACGGCGCCCTGCTGGACGGTGCGGCCCGCGCGGGCAAGCACGATGTGCTCCAGGACCGCGCGGTGACCGTGCGCGTCTGGCGCCGGGGACACCGCCGGTGGCTGCTGCTCGCGTTCCTGTGCGCCCTCGGCAGCGGGTTCGCGGTGCCCGCGACGGGCGGGATGCTGCTCGCCGGGGCGGGCGTCGGGCTGTGGCTGAAGTCCGCCTGGATCGGCCGCCGGGAACACGCCGCCGACACCCTGCTGTGGGTGCGGGTGGACTGGCTCACCCCGCGCGGCGGCCGCCCGGCCGGCAAGGCGGTGAAGGGCTTCCGCAGCACCGGCATCGCGGCGGGCGACGCGGCTCCGGGCGGAGCGCGCCGCCGCGCCGAGGCACTCGCCTAGAGGGCCTGCCGGGCCTCCAGGGGCTGTCGCCGGATTCCCGTCGGCCCGGCGGGCGGACGACGCGAATCCGACGACAGGCGCTGGCGACCCGGGATCAGACCTCCAGGTCCTGCTCGATCCTGCGGAGCTGGTGGCGGGCCATCGCCAGGTTGGCGCGCTTGGCGTCGAGCACCAGGTACATGAACAGGCCGTTGCCGCTGCGCCCGCTGAGCAGGCGGATGAGGTGGAACTGGTCGGACAGGGTGATCAGGATGTCCTCGATCTCGGCCTTGAGGCCGAGGTGTTCCATGGTGCGCATCTTGGCGCGCACCACATCGGTATTGCCCGCGGCGGCCACGTTCAGGTCGAAGCTCTTGCTGCCGCCCATGGTGCCCAGTGCCATGCCGGTGGTGTAGTCGACGAGCGCGACGCCGGTCGCGCCCTCGATCGAGGTCAGCGCTTCTTTGAGCGAGGTCTCGGTGTTGGCCATGATGGAACTTCCTCTCAACTCTCCGTGGTGGTGCGTGGATGGGTGGGTGCGGTGCGCCGTTCACGCAGGGCCTTCGCCCGGGCGGCCGGCACTCTCGCGGGTGTGCGGGTCTTGGGTTCGGGTGCCGCCTCGTCGACCAGCTCCCCGATCCGGGTCGCCGCGCGGCGGCCCTCCAGATGGAGCCGGCCCACGCTGACGTCGTCCCCGGCGAGCAGGGTGAGCACGGCGCCCTGGCCCGCCGCGTACGTGGCCACATAGCCGTCCCGGCCGCGGACGAGCAGTTCGCGCAGTTCTCCGCTGCCGGTCACGTCGCTCAGCCGTACGGCCACGCCGAGGGCGGCGGCGGTCAGCGCGGCCACGCCCTCCGGTTCCACACCGGGGGTGTCCTCGGCGACGACGAGGCCGTCGACGCTGGCCGCGAGGGAGCCGGTCAGCTGCGGGATGCGGGCTCTGAGCCGGTGGAGTTCGTCGAGTATCGGCGCCTCGGCGGCCATCAGGTTTCTCCTCTGTCGGTCAAAGGGCCTCCAGCGCATCCCGGACTCTCTTCAGCAGGGCGACGTCGGGGTCGTCGGGAGCCAGCCGCTCGGCGGGCGCCGGGCGGGGGCGGGTGGGGAGCCTCGGCAGCCCGGCGGCCGGGTCCGGTGCCGGCCGCCCGGGACGCGGGGCGAGGACACCGGCCGCCGCCAGCCGCCGTATGTCCACCAGGGTGTGGAACGCCGGGCGGCCCAGCACCCGCGCTATGTCGGTCGCCGTGCGTGCCCCGTCCAGCAGTGCCACGACCGCCCGCTGACGGGTCGTGAGCGTCGGCAGCGCGGGCTGCGGCTCGGCGCGGGTGAGCGGCGCGCTGTCGGTGCCGGGGTCGGGCCAGATGCGTTGCAGCAGGTCGCGGCGGCGCAGCGTCTCGCGCTCCACGGCGGCCACCGGCACCGGGTGCACGGGCCCCAGCCAGTGCCCGGTGCCGTAGCGGAAGCGGCCCGGGGTGCTGCTCGGCGCGAGCGCGAAGTAGGCGGCGTCGTACAGGGCGCCCAGGTGGCACAGCTCCAGCGTGCCGGGGCTGAGCCGGCCGCTGTCGACCAGCAGCCGGGCCGCGCCGTGCCGTTCGTCGGCGCGGGCCACGGCGTCCTGCCAGGCGGCGCTGGAGAGGGTGCCGTGCGTGGTCAGCAGGACGTCCAGGCCGGGAGCGGCCGGGCTCTCGGCGTGCACCACCCGGCCCTCGGCCAGGTACAGCGTCCCCTGTTCGCGCAGCAGGACCCCGGTGGCCCGCTCGGCGGCGAGCCGGCTCAGCATCGGCGACAGCCCGCGCAGCGGGGTCCGCTCGGCCGCGGTGCTCCGGTCCCGTACCGGCAGCCGGGGCGGTGGCAGGGCGGCCGAGGCAGCGCGCAGTGTGGTCATCCCAGCACCAGCCGTCCGGCCAGTTCACCGAGGCGTATCCGGGCCAGCGCCAGGTTGCCCTCCTCGCGGCCGAGCCACAGGTGCAGGAACACGCTGCTGTCGAACGAGGTCCACACGAAGCGCAGGACGTGGTAGCTGTCCCGGTTGCTGAGGATCAGGTCCTCGACGGGCGGGTCCGTCTCCTCGCCGGGGGTCTCGGGGGCGGCGCCGTCGGCGGGGGCGAACGCCCGGTGCTCGGCGGCCAGCCGGGCCAGCTCCGCCGCCTCCGCCGCGCTGGCCTCCGGGTCGCCGCCCGGGGATTCGCCGACCGTGCCCAGGGCAAGCCCGCTGGTCCAGTCGACCAGTGCGGCGCCCCTGGCTCCGGGCAGCTGCATGGCCTCCAGCAGACACTCGTCGATTCCGGGCACGCTGCTTCCCCTCCCGCCTGCGGTTCGGCTGAGTGACAGCGAAACTACGCAACGTGTGGGCGGCGGGTGAGGGATCTGGCATTTTCCGGTGGAACATGCTGCGGATGACTAAGGTGGGTCGACTGACCCCGTTCACGGACCCGTCGACCGACCTGTTTCACGAACCAGTTGACCGGCCTGTTTCACGAACCAGTCGACCGGCTTGTTTCACGGACCAGTTGAACCGCGGCGCCCCCGGAGTGCGTCAAGGGCGGCCGGGTGCGCGGAGCGTGGTCAGGGCGGTGGGGTGCGCCCCGCCGGACTCGGCCACGATCTCCGCGAGGCCCTGCCGCTCCCGCACGGTCGCGAACGCGACACCTCCGCGCCCGTCCGGCGCGAAGCCGTAGACACCGGGCCGGGCCAGGGAGTTGTACGCGTAGTGGTGGGCGAAGTAGTACGCGCCCGTGTCCAGCGCCGCCACCAGGTCCCCCGGCTCCAGCGGCGGCAGCGCCCGCGCCTCGGCCAGCAGGTCGCCCGCGAAGCAGGCGGGCCCGGCCACGTCCTGCACCACCTCGGCCCCCGCCTTGGGCCGGCCCTTGGCGTCGTAGGCGGCGATCCGCAGCGGCCAGGACGCCGGCGCGTACACCGTCCGGGTCGCCACCTGGACGCCCGCGTGCGTCACCGCGACCGGCCGCCCGCCCGCGCTCTTGGTGTACTCCACCCGGGCCAGGATCGTGCCGTGCTCGGCCAGCAGCGACCGGCCGAACTCGGTCACCAGCCCGTACCGCCCGTCGAACAGCCCCGGTACCGCCTCGCTCAGCAACCGGGCGTACTGCGCGTACGTCGGGGTGGTGACGTCGGAGGAGAAGTTCACCGGCAGACCGCCGCCGATGTCGAGGGTGTCGATCTGCCGGCGCCCGGCCCGGCCGTTGATCTCCTCCGCGAGCGCGTACGCCTCCGCCACCCCCCGGGCCATCAGGGACAGCGGGACGCCCTGCGAGCCGGTGTGGGTGTGCAGCCGGGTCAGCCACGGCCGGTCCAGGTACGCCCGCACCACCCACTCCCGCGTGCCCTCGTCGCGCAGCGCCACCCCGAACTTCGAGGTCGCGGTCGCCGTCGACAGTGCCTCGATGGCACCCGCGCCCACCTGCGGATTGATCCGTATCCCGAGCGGGGAGCGGCTCGGGGCCGACCTCATCAGCGCGTCGATGCGCGCCAGTTCCTGCGGGTTGTCGGCGTTGACGGCGATGCCCAGCGCCAGTGCCCGGCGCAGCTCGGCGGGCGTCTTCGCGGGCGAGTCCAGCACCGTCCGCTCCGGGGGCAGCCCCGCGGCGCGGGCCAGCTCCAGCTCGCCCGGGCTCGCCACCTCCGCCCCGATCCCCGACTCGTGCAGCAGCCGCAGCACCGGCACCAGCGGGGTCGCCTTCACGGCGAAGGCGTGCAGCACCGGGGTGCCCGGCGCGGTGACCGCGTCGAACGCCGCCCGCAGCCGCGCGGCCGACTCCCGGATACCGGTGACGTCCAGCAGGCCCACGACGGGGGAGTCCGGGCCCAGCAGCCCCCGCTCCACGGCGGCCCGCACCGCCTCGTCCCGGCGGACCGCCCGCTCGCCGCCGTCCGTCCGCCCGTCCTTCGCACCGTTCATCGCCGCCCCCGTCGTGACGTTCCCCGAGACCACGTATCCAGACAAACATCCGAGGCGCGCCCGCGCTGGCGCACCCCTGTATTGACTAGCTCTATTCAGGGCGTCAGGATGTGAATAACGGCAGTACTTTCCGCGAGGAGGCAGACCATGTCAGGACCCCGCCCCGTACGAGCGCCGCGCGGTACGGAACTGAGCGCCCTGGGATGGCAGCAGGAGGCCGCCCTGCGGATGCTCCAGAACAACCTCGACCCCGAGGTCGCCGAACACCCCGACAAGCTCGTCGTCTACGGCGGCACCGGCAAGGCGGCCCGCGACTGGCGCTCCTTCGACGCCATGGTCCGCACGCTGAAGGGGCTGAAGCAGGACGAGACCATGCTCGTCCAGTCCGGCCGCCCGGTCGGCGTGATGCAGACCCACGAGTGGGCGCCGCGCGTCCTGATCGCCAACTCCAACCTGGTCGGCGACTGGGCCAACTGGGAGGAGTTCCGCCGCCTGGAGGCCCTCGGCCTGACCATGTACGGCCAGATGACCGCCGGTTCCTGGATCTACATCGGCACCCAGGGCATCCTCCAGGGCACCTACGAGACCTTCGCCGCCGTCGCCGCGAAGAAGTTCGGCGGCACCCTCGCCGGGACGATCACCCTCACCGCCGGCCTCGGCGGCATGGGCGGCGCCCAGCCCCTCGCGGTCACCATGAACGACGGTGTCGCGATCTGCATCGACTGCGACCCGCGCGCCATCGAACGGCGCATCGAGCACCGCTACCTCGATGTGAGGGCCGACTCCCTGGAGCACGCCCTCCAACTCGCCGTCGAGGCCCGCGACGCCCGCCGCCCGCTCTCCATCGGCCTGCTCGGCAACGCGGCGGAGCTGTTGCCGAGGATGCTCGCCGAGGGCGCCCCGGTCGACATCGTCACCGACCAGACCTCGGCCCACGACCCGCTGGCCTACCTGCCCGCCGGTGTCGACTTCGACGACATGGCCGACGCCGCGGCGAAGGACCCGGCCGGGTTCACCACCCGCGCGCGGGAGTCCATGGCGCGGCACGTCGAGGCGATGGTCGGCTTCATGGACGCCGGCGCCGAGGTCTTCGACTACGGCAACTCCATCCGCGGCGAGGCGCGACTGGCGGGCTACGACCGGGCGTTCGCCTTCCCCGGCTTCGTCCCCGCCTACATCCGTCCGCTGTTCTGCGAGGGCAAGGGCCCCTTCCGGTGGGCGGCGCTCTCCGGTGACCCGGCGGACATCGCCAAGACCGACCGGGCGATGCTGGAGCTGTTCCCGGAGAACGAGTCCCTCGCGCGCTGGATCAGGATGGCCGGGGAGCGCGTCCACTTCCAGGGGCTGCCCGCGCGGATCTGCTGGCTCGGCTACGGCGAGCGGGACAGGGCCGGTGAGCGGTTCAACGACATGGTCGCCAGCGGTGAGCTGGCCGCGCCGCTCGCCATCGGGCGCGACCACCTCGACTGCGGGTCGGTGGCCTCGCCGTACCGCGAGACCGAGGCCATGCTCGACGGGTCCGACGCGATCGCCGACTGGCCGCTGCTGAACGCCATGGTCAACGTGGCTTCGGGCGCGTCGTGGGTCTCCCTCCACCATGGCGGTGGGGTCGGGATGGGGCGGTCCATCCATGCCGGGCAGGTCACGGTGGCGGACGGCACGGCGCTGGCCGGGGAGAAGATCCGGCGGGTCCTCACCAACGATCCCGGCATGGGGGTCATCCGGCATGTGGACGCGGGGTACGACATCGCGGAGTCCGTGGCGGGCGACAAGGGTGTGCGGGTGCCGATGCGTGAGGGTGACGACGCGTGACGGAGGGCGGCGACTCCTCGGTGGGGGCGGGCGCCTCGTCGCCGGCCGCTGGTCCGGCTGCCGGCGACTCTTCGGTGGGGGCGGGTGCCTCGTCGCCGGGCGCGGGTCCGGCTGTGCCCACCCGTTCCGCCCTGCGGAACGACTGCCCACAGCCTGGGGGACTGCAGCCCGGCCGTCCGCAGCCCGGCGGTCCGCAGCCTGGGGGACCGCAGCCCGGGTCGGGTGGGAGCTCCTTTCACGGTATGTGGCGGGAGCTGCTGGCCGTGGGGCGGCATGCCGGGTCCGGTGGGTACCGGCGTTATGCCTGGACCGGGGCCGATGTCGACTGTCGGGCCTGGTTCCGGGGGGAGGCCGAGGCGCGGGGGCTGGTGTACGAGGTCGACCGGAACGGGAACCAGTGGGCCTGGCTCGGGGATCCCGGTGCCGAGGACGCCGTGGTCACCGGGTCGCATCTGGACTCCGTGCCCGACGGGGGCGCCTTCGACGGGCCCCTGGGCGTCGTGTCCTCCTTCGCCGCGCTCGACGAACTGCGCTCCCGGGGAGCCGAGTTCGGCAAGCCCCTCGCCATCGTCAACTTCGGTGACGAGGAGGGCGCCCGGTTCGGGCTCGCCTGCGTCGGGTCCCGGCTGGCCGCCGGGCAGCTCACCGTGGACGCCGCCCACCGGCTGACCGACGGCAACGGCGTCACCCTCCCGCAGGCCATGGAGGCCGCCGGCTACGACCCCGAGGCCATCGGGCCGGACCCCGAGCGGCTCTCCCGGATCGGCGCGTTCGTCGAACTCCATGTCGAGCAAGGACGGGCGCTGGACCTGAGCGGCGACCGGGTCGGCATCGCCAGCGCCATCTGGCCGCACGGCCGGTGGCGGTTCGACTTCCGGGGCGAGGCCAACCACGCCGGGACCACCCGGCTCGTGGACCGGCGCGACCCCATGCTGTCGTACGCCGAGACCGTGCTCGCCGCCCGCCGGGAGGCGGAACTCGCCGGTGCCGTGGCCACCTTCGGCAAGATCTCCGTGGAGCCGAACGGCGTCAACGCCATCCCCTCCCTGGTGCGCGGCTGGCTCGACTCCCGCGCCCAGGACCAGGCGAGCCTCGACCAGGTGGTCGGCGGCATCGAGAGGGCGGCCCACGAGTACGCGGAGGCCCACGGCATCGCCCTCGACATCGTCCGGGAGTCCTTCACCCCCGTCGTCGAGTTCGACCACGCCCTGCGCGACGAACTGGCCCGCATCCTCGGCAAGGACACCGGTCTGACGGTGCCCGTCCTCGGCACCGGCGCGGGACACGACGCCGGAATCCTGTCCGGGACGATCCCGACCGCCATGCTGTTCGTGCGCAACCCCACCGGTGTCTCGCACTCCCCGGCCGAGTTCGCCGCCGAGGACGACTGCGTCGCCGGAGTGCTGGCACTCGCCGACGTACTGGAAGGACTGGCCTGCCCGTGACCCGGACCTACTGGCTGGAGCAGGCCTGGCTCGGCACCCATGTCGAGCCCGATACGGCCGTGGACGTACTCGACGGCCGTATCACCGCCGTCCGCACCGGCACCCCGGCGCCGCCCCCCGGCGCCGAGGTCCTCCGCGGACTCACCCTCCCCGGGCTCGCCAACGCCCACTCGCACGCCTTCCACCGCGCCCTGCGCGGCACCGTCCAGGTCGGCTCCGGCACCTTCTGGACCTGGCGCGAGGTCATGTACGCGACCGCCGGACGGCTCACCCCGGACAGCTACCACGCCCTCGCCCGGGCCGTGTACGCCGAGATGGCGCTCGCCGGGATCACGGCAGTGGGCGAGTTCCACTACCTCCACCACGCCCCCGGCGGCACCCCCTACGCCGACCCCAACGCGATGGGCGAGGCGCTCATCGCGGCCGCCGCCGACGCCGGTATCCGCATCACCCTCCTCGACACCGCCTACCTCTCCGCCGGCTTCGGACAGCCGCCCAACAGCCACCAGCTCCGCTTCTCCGACGGCAGCGCGGACGCCTGGGCCGAACGCTGTTCAGTTCTCAAGGAACGGGATCACGCACGGATCGGAGCGGCGATCCACTCCGTACGGGCCGTGCCCGCCGACCAGTTGGAGACCGTGGCCTGCTGGGCCGAGGAGCGGCGGGCCCCGCTCCATGTGCACCTGTCGGAGCAGACCGCCGAGAACGAGGCGTGCCTGGAGGTCCACGGCTGCACCCCCACCCAGCTCCTGGCCCTCCACGGCGTCCTCGGGCCGCGCACCACCGGCGTCCACAACACCCACCTCACCGCCGAGGACGTCTCCCTGATCGGCGGCACCGGCACCGGCACCTGCATGTGCCCGACCACCGAGCGGGACCTCGCGGACGGCATCGGTCCGGCCGTCGCCCTGCAGAACGAGGGCTCCCCGCTCTCCCTCGGCTCCGACAGCCACGCCGTCATCGACCTGCTGGAGGAGGCGCGCGCGATGGAGCTGAACGAGCGCCTGCGCACCCGCACCCGCGGTCACTGGACGGCGGCGGCCCTCCTGCGGGCGGCCTCGGCCGACGGCCACGCGGCCCTCGGCTGGGACGACCTGGGCACCCTGGAGACGGGCGCCCGCGCCGACTTCACGACGATCGCGCTGGACTCGGTCAGAACGGCGGGGCCGCTGCCGCGGCTCGGCGCCGAGACGGCCGTATTCGCGGCGACCGCGGCCGACGTACGGCACACGGTCGTCGCGGGCCGGCACATCGTGCGCGACGGGGCCCACACGCTCGTCCCCGATGTGCCGCGAGCCCTGTCGCGGGCAGTCGAAGCCCTCCGCGCCTGACGACCACCCACGAGGACGCCATGAGCAGCACAGCCATCACCAACATCGCCGCACTCGTCACCAACGACCCCTCCCTCGGCGACCGTTCCCCTCTCGGTCTGATCCAGGACGCGGCCGTCGTCGTCGACGGCGACCACGTCGTGTGGACCGGTGAGTCAAGCAAAGCACCCGCCACCGACAACCGGGTCGACGCCGGGGGCCGGGCCGTCCTGCCGGGGTTCGTGGACTCCCACTCCCACCTGGTCTTCGCCGGCGACCGGACGCAGGAGTTCAACGCCCGGATGTCGGGCCGCTCCTACAGCGCGGGCGGCATCCGCACCACGGTCGCGGCGACCCGGGCGGCCACGGACGCCGAGCTGGAGGCCAACCTCACCCGCTACCTCGCCGAGGCCCTGCGCCAGGGCACCACCACCTTCGAGACCAAGTCCGGCTACGGCCTGACCACCGAGGACGAGGCCCGCGCCCTGCGCATCGCCGCCGCCCACACCGACGAGGTCACCTACCTCGGCGCCCACATCGTCTCCCCGGACTACGCCGACGACCCGGCCGCCTATGTCGCCCTGGTCACCGGCGAGATGCTCGACGCCTGCGCGCCGCACGCCCGCTGGATCGACGTGTTCTGCGAGAAGGGCGCCTTCGACGGCGACCAGGCCCGCGCCGTCCTCACCGCGGGAAGGGCCAAGGGGCTGCACCCCCGGGTCCACGCCAACCAGCTCTCCCACGGCCCCGGTGTCCAGCTCGCCGTCGAGCTCGACGCGGCCAGCGCCGACCACTGCACCCACCTCACGGACGCCGACGTCGACGCGCTGGCTTCCGGGAACACCGTCGCGACGCTGCTGCCCGGCGCCGAGTTCTCCACCCGCGCCCAGTGGCCCGACGCCCGCAGGCTCCTCGACGCGGGCGTCACCGTCGCCCTGTCCACCGACTGCAACCCGGGCTCGTCCTTCACCTCGTCCGTGCCGTTCTGCATCGCGCTCGCGGTCCGCGACATGGGGATGACCCCGGACGAGGCGGTCTGGTCGGCCACCGCGGGCGGCGCGGCGGCCCTGCGCCGCACGGACGTCGGCCGCATCGCCCCGGGCGCCCGCGCGGACCTGGTCCTGCTCGACGCGCCGAGCCATGTGCACCTGGCCTACCGGCCGGGCGTGCCCCTGGTCAGCGCGGTGTGGCGCAAGGGCGTACGCGAGCTCTGACCACCGGGTTCCCGCCCGCCCCGCCCGCTCCCCGCGCCCGGCCCGCTCACCCCGCCCGCCACCGCTGCCCCGCCTCCCCGCTCTCCTGCACCAGCGCCACCGTGTCGCCGCCGGCCGGTGTCACCGCGTGGCCGGGGGAGATGCCCGGGCGGATGACCCCGCGCGAGTCGACCGCGAACCGCAGGTTCCGGCCGTTGTCGCCGTCCACCGAGTCGCACTCCCAGATACCGACGCCGCGCTCCACCGAACCCCGGCTGTCCAGGCAGAAGTCGGGATCGGCGGACGACTGCACGACCCCGCGCCCGGAGTCGACCCGCCACACCTGCGTGGGCGAGGAGGTGCAGGGTGCCGTGACGACGTCCGTGCCCTTGGAGAAGTCGCCGTCGCGGACGTCCAGGCACAGCCCGCTGGCGACGTTGACCACATGCGCGTACGCGGCACCGGGCGGCCGGTGCGCGGGGGTCGGGGTCGGGCTCGGTGCCCTGGTGGGGGCGGCCGAACTCCTGGTCGGGGAAGGGGAAGGGGAAGGTGACGTGGAGGCCCTGGAGGGAGAGGGCGACGGAGTCGCCGACACCGTGGCGGTGACGGTCACCGGCGGCGGGCCCACCGGGCCGCCCGACGAGACCACCGGTTCCTGGGCCTGGCCCGAGGGGCCGGACGGGTCCGGCAGGAAGAACAGCAGCGGCGCCAGCGCCACCCCGAGCGCCGCCGACATCAGCGCGAAGCGCCGGGACAGCGGCCGGCCCGAGGGACGGGGCTCCGCCGCCGCGGGCGCCGGCTCGTCCCTGACGTAGGCCGTCCCCGCCCAGGGCAGCAGGCCCTCGCCGAGCGTCCCGCGCGGGTCGTCGCGCAGTGCCGACAGCTCCTCGTGGGCGGCCGTGCAGGTTCCGCAGCGCGCCATGTGGGTGTCCAGATCGGCGCTGGCACGCGGACCGTCCGGCCGTACCGACTCCTCGATCAGCCGCTGGAAGTCACGGCAGTCGGGGTCGGGGGAGGCGGCCAGGCGGGCGCGCAGACAGGCACGGCCCAGGCGCTGGAGCGCGGCACCCGTGTCGCGGGGCACGTCCTCGGCGGTGATGCCGAGGAGGGCGGCGGTACGGGCGTCCGGTTCGCGCTCCACGACGGCGTACCAGAGCACGCCCTGCTCGCGGGCGGTCAGCGACCGGAACGCGCCCAGCATGGGCGGCACCGGACCGGACCGCTCCGCCGTGCTGAGCACCAGCAGCAGCCCGGGGTCGAGGCCGGCCGCCCGCCCGTCGGCGGCCCAGGAGGCGGCCAGCCGCCCGGTGAGCAGCAGCAGCCGGTGCCGCCAGGGTCCGCCGGGGTCGATGCCTCGCGAGGTCTCGCGGGCCGCGAGGGTGAACACCTGCCCGGCCAGCTGCCGTGCCACGGTGTCACCCGTGGCGCAGAGTCGGGCGTACACCAGCACGGCGGGCCGGTGACGGGCGCGCAACTCCTGGAGCGCCGTGTACGCGGTGGCCGAGTCGCCCCGCAACAGCTCCGTCAGCCGTGCGTCACTCTCGTCGGCCCACGTCATGCACTCGCCTCCTCGCAACCCGCGCCTACCGGCGGGTATGAGGGCACATGGTGAGGGACGGGGAGCCCCCGGGGAAAGAGTTTCCGCCGGTAACTCGCGGCGTGGGCGCGGAAAAGCCGGGCGGCCCGGTCCCCAGGGGGTCCGGGCCGCTCAACAGGTCTTACGGGTGCCGCGCGTCGCGGAGGTTCGCGCGGGGTGCCGTCACTCCTCGACGGTCAGCCCCTTGCGCAGCTTCACCAGGGTGCGGGACAACAGGCGCGAGACGTGCATCTGGGAGATGCCCAGTTCCTCGCCGATCTCCGACTGGGTCATGCCCGCGACGAACCGCAACGACAGGATCGTGCGGTCCCGGGACGCGAGTTGGGCGATGAGCGGCTTCAACGACTCGACGTACTCGATGCCTTCGAGTCCGTGGTCCTCGTAGCCGATCCGGTCGGCGAGCGCGCCCTCGGCGTCGTCCTCGTCCGGCTGGGCGTCCAGCGATGAGGCGGTGTAGGCGTTCGAGGCCGCCATGCCTTCGACGACCTCTTCGTTGGTCAGCCCGAGGCGTTCGGCGAGCTCGGCCACCGTCGGGGCGCGGTCGAGCTGCTGGGCGAGTTCGTCGCCCGCCTTGGCCAGGTCGAGCCTGAGTTCCTGGAGCCGGCGCGGTACGCGTACGGACCAGGAGGTGTCCCGGAAGAAACGCTTGATCTCGCCCATGATGGTGGGCATCGCGAAGGTGGGGAACTCGACTCCGCGGCTGAGTTCGAAGCGGTCGATCGCCTTGATCAGGCCGATCGTGCCGACCTGGATGATGTCCTCCATGGGCTCGCTGCGCGAGCGGAACCGGGAGGCGGCGAACTTGACCAGCGCGAGGTTGAGTTCGACGAGCGTGTTGCGGACGTAGGCGTACTCGTGGGTCCCTTCCTCCAGCGACTGGAGCCGCGCGAAGAGGGTCTTGGACAGGGCCCTTGCGTCCACCGGTCCCACCTCGTCGTACGGGGGGATGTCCGGCAGACCGGCGAGTACGTCGTCCTGCTCGATGGGATCCAGCTGTTCCGGGGCAGATGTCGACGTCGCCTCGTGGGTATGCGGTGCGTCGATCCGGGGTGACATGATGTCCTCCATCGTTCTCGGCATATGGCTGCCGAAGCCTGTGCGTGCACTGCGGTGTGCGGCGCCTCCAAAGCCGGCCGTGTCGGTTTACGTGTCTCTACTAGCCCTACCCGCTTTCCCGAACCCATCGCAAGTGCTTTCTGTGGTGAAATGTCCGTTTCTGGGTAGTTGTTCGGGTGTCGGAGACTGTGGAGAAGGCGTAATGTTCGAGGGCGTCAGTCACAGTCGCGACGTCAGGAGTGAGAGACGGCATGGACCGCGGGACAGTCGGCAGTGCACAGTCCGGCCGACTTCTGGTGGAGGTGCGGGAAGAGGGCTCCAGCGCCGTCGTGATCCCGGTGGGTGAGTTGGATCACCACACCGCCGATCTGCTGCGCGAGCCCCTCGACGACTGCCTCGGCAAGGGTTTCAGTCGGCTGGTCGTCGACTGCGCACGGCTGGACTTCTGCGACTCCACGGGGCTCAACGTGCTGCTCGGCGCCCGCCTGAAGGCGGAGGCGGCCGGTGGCGGGGTGCACCTCGCGGCGATGCAGCCCGTCGTCGCGCGGGTCTTCGAGATCACCGGGGCGGAGGCGGTTTTCACCGTCCACGACAGCCTCGCGGCCGCCCTGGCCGACGAGGCCGACTGAGCCGGGCCGCGGCCCTGTGCGCCGCATCCGTCGCCCCTGGTGGAACGTCACTCTCCGGACGTCACGTGATTCGTGCCGAATCCGGGGGTGTTCCGCCGGTCCGCCCGGGCAGGAGACATCCTGAACGGGTCGCCGTCGCGGCGGCGGGAAATCCGACCGGATCTGAGTACTGACTTCTTCAATCGTGAACTGGTGAATCGGTGAGGTGAAGCGCTGATGAGCACCACCCGGCCCTACTCGCCGGGCGACCGCGGCCCCGAGCCCAGCGGCGCTTCCGGGGTGTCCGGCGAGGGTTCGGCCGTGCCGTCCGAGCAGTCGGCGGGCGGACAGATCCGCATCCTGAACCTCGACGGCGAGAGCGGCGTCGTGCCGCTCGCCCGCGACTTCACCCGGCAGGCCCTGTACGCCTGGGGCTGGCTGCCGGCCGCCACCGCCGACCGGCGGGCCGCGGCCGAGGACGTGCTGCTCGTCGTCTCGGAGCTGGTCACCAACGCCTGTCTGCACGCGGAAGGGCCGGACCGGCTCCGCATCACCTGCGACAACAAGGTGATCCGCCTGGAGGTCTCCGACCGCGGCGCGGGCCAGCCCGCACCGCGCACCCCGCACCGCGCGGGCCGCCCCGGTGGCCACGGCATGTTCATCGTGCAGCGGCTCTGCCTGGACTGGGGCGTCGTACGGACCCCCGGGGTCACCGGCAAGACCGTCTGGGCCGAACTCGGCGCTCCCGCCTGATCCCTCCGCCCGCCGGGTGCCCGGAGGTTACTCCGGGTCACCCCCTGGTCGTCGCCTCCACGCGAACCCTCTTCCACGCACGCCGGATCGTCACAACTCCGGCGTGCGCCGTGTCTTCCCTCCTCTGCGCCCCGGGCGTACCTTGACGGCCCGATCTGATGTGCCGTCAGGAATCGAGAGGGAGCGGAACCGTGTCGTACCGGAATCGAACCGCCGCGCTCGCGTCCGTCGCGGCCCTGGCCGGCTCGGCGGTGCTCATGGCCGCCCCCGCCGCCCGTGCCGAGGTCGTCGACGTCAACTACCAGTGCAAGACGCCGATCGGTGACAAGAGCGCCGTCTCGCCCATCGACATCAAGGGCGTCAAGAGCGGCGGCGGCTACAAGGTCACCATGTCCTGGCAGAAGGGCGTCTCCTCCAGCCCCGTCGAGCTGGGCAAGGGCGCGATGAGCCCCAGTGCCACGATCAGGCTGGGCGGCGCCGAGAGCGGCACGCTCACCGTGACCGGCCCGGCCAACCAGGAGGCGATCCCCGCCGACACCCCCATCAAGATCAACGACCTGACGGGGACCTGGACCCCGAAGAAGTCCGGCAAGGTCACCTTCACCCCCGGGGTGCTCACCATCAAGGCGCTCGGCACCACCACCACCTGCACCCCGTCCAACAACCCGGGCCCGGCGCTCACCCTCGACGTCGAGGGCGCCGGAGGCGGGGGAGGCGACCCGCAGAGCGGCTCCGGCTCCGGGGCGGACACCGGCTCCGAACTCCCGCAGACCGGACCCCTGGACTCCGCGGTCGCCCTCGGCACCCTCGGCGGCACCGTGCTCCTCACGGGCGCGGCGGGCGCGCTGTGGCTGACGCGACGCCACCGGCCGGTACGCCGCTGACGATCCCGCACCGCGCTTGGAGCCGCCGATGTCCCTGACCGCGCGTGTCCTGCCCCCCGCCCTGCTGCTCCTGCTGGCGGCCGCACCACCCGCGACCGCCACCGGCGCCGCCCGGCCCCACGCGTCGGCCGCCGACGGGGCCCGGGCCCACCTGTCGGCCGCCGCCGGGACATGGTTCCTTGCGCCGGTCGCGGACAGGAGGTGGTCCCTCGCGTCGGCCGCCGCCGGGACCCGGTCCCTCGCGTCGGCCGCCGACAGAACCCGAGCGCACGCGTCGGCCGCCGCCGGGACCTGGTCCCTCGCGCCGGCCGGCGGTGGGCGGCCCTCCTTCTACGCCGAGGGCGCGCCCGGGGCGGCCCTGACGGACACGGTGTCGGTGACCAACCGGGGCGCCCGCCCCGTCACCGTCCGCCTCACCGGCACCGGCGCGCGGATCGTCCTCGCCCGCTCCGAGGTCCGCGTCCCGGCCCGGACCCGCGCCGACGTCCCCTTCACCGTGACCGTCCCGGACACCGACCGCTCGGCGGGCATCACCGCCCGCGCCCAGGACGGCGGTTCGCAGCGGGTCGCCCTGCACCTGCGCGCCGACGTGCCCCGGCTGTCCGCGCTGACGGTCGAGCGGGTGCGGGTGCGCGGCGACCGCATCACGTACGAGATCGTCAACCGCGGCACCACCACCCTCGTCCCCCGCCTCGCCGTCCGCGCCGACGGCGTGTTCGGCACGGTTCTGGAGCGCCCCGCGCGCACCCTCGCCGCCGAACTCCCGCCGGGCCGGCGGCTGCGGCTCACCGAACCCTGGCCGGACCGCCCGTCCCTCGGCACCACCCGGGTCCGGCTGACGGTGACCGCCGGGGGCGGGGCCCACGACACGGCGTCGGCGTCGGCCCGGTCCGTGCCCTGGGGGCCGGTCGCGGGCGGCGCGGGAGCGCTGGCGGGCGTCACCCTCGCCGTACGGCGCCGGGGTCGCCGTGCCCGTCCCGCGGGCGAACCACCCCGTACGGACGCCGAGTCGACGGGAGCGGTGCGGTGAACGGACGGGTACGGACCTCGGCGCTCCTCGTGCTGCTGCTCCTCGCGCTGCTCCCGGCGCCCGCCGCCGCGGCCGACCCGCCCACCGTCACCCTCTCCAAGTCCCAGGCGGGCACCGGTGGTTCGATCACCGTCACCGGGGAGGGCTGGCGGCCCCGCGCGCTGCTGATGATCCTGGTGTGCGGCCAGTCGGTGCCCGCGACGGGCGTGACCGGCGGCACCGACTCCTGCGCCAACGCCGACGGCCGGGCCGTGACGGCCGACGCCGAGGGCCGGTTCCGCCGGAAGCTGCCGGTGGCCGAACCGCCGGTGCCCTGTCCGTGCGTGGTGCACGTCGCCACCGTGCAGGGCGCCCGGGCCGAGGCCGACGCGGTGTTCCAGGTGGCCGGACACGCCGTGGAACCGCTGCCCGCGGACGCCTCCGGAGGGCGGCTGTCCGTCCTCACCGACACCCGCCTCGACGGCTCCGGCGGGCTGCTCACCTGGTTCGGCGCCCCGCCCGCCCGGACCCTGGTCTTCACCGTCGGCAACATCGGCACCGCCGCGGTGAAGAACCCGGTGTTCCAAGTGGGCACCTCCCACGGGGTGTTCGCCCCCGAATGGCAGGAACAGCAGTGGCGCGGCACGGTCCGGCCCGGCGGGAAGGCGCGCATCGAGCTGCCGGTCGAGCTGGCGGCCGGCGCGCACGGCGACTACACCGTCTCGCTGAAGTACGGCGGCAAGGTGATGGCCGAGCAGCCCTGGGGCGTGGGCCGCCCCTGGGGCGTGACCCTGTTCTGGATCCTGGCCTGCCTGGTCGTCCCGGCCGCGCTGTTCCGCGCCGGGATGGCGGCCGTGGACCGGATCCGGCCCCGGCCGCGGACCCGCCGGCGCCCGCCGCGGCTGTCCGGGCTCGCCCTGCGCCTCCCCGGGCCGAGGCCCCGCCGGGAGGCCCGGCACTCGATCTCCCCGACCCTGCCGTGGTTCACCCCGGACGCCGATCCGGGGACGGCGGGCCGGCTCTCCGCACCGCACGACGACAGCCCGACGAGCCGGGCGACCCCCACCAGGAAGGGACCCACGTGAGGAAGCGAAGGAGAGCCGTGCCGGCCGTGGCTGCGGCGGCGGTGGTGCTGCTGGGCCTGGCCGCAGGTCCGGCCCGGGCCGCGGAGGTGAGTTACGCGACCAAGTGCGTGCCGCCGTCGATCTCGGGCCTGCCGCCGGTCCGGGGCACCACGAAGGTGGAGATCACCGCGCCCGCGACGGCGAAGGTGGGCGACGAGGTCGAGGTGGTGTGGACCTTCGTCCAGGCCGCCTCCAAGAACCCCGACCTCATCGACCTGCCCGCCGACTCGGTGCAGCCCACCGGCACGCTCAGGGCGGCCGGCGCGCAGACCGCGGACCTCGCGATGAGCGGACCGCGGGAGAACCCGGCCATCCCCAAGGGCGGCGCCATGGTGCTGTCCGCGATGAAGGGCACGCTGAAGCTGACGGCGCCGGGCGAGGTGACGCTGACACCGGACGCCTACGCCATCGACGTCATGTCGACGCAGACCAAGTGCACCCCCGAGGAGGCCGTGCAGCCGGCGGCGACGATCACGGTGGCCGCCGGGGACGGCAGCCCGTCGCAGCCGACACCCGACCCGACACCCGACCCGACGCCGAGCCCCTCGCCGAGCCCCTCGCCGTCCGCCTCCGAGAGCGGCGGCGGGCAGACCGACTTCACCGGCAAGGAGGTCCAGGTCGCCTACGCCTGCAAGACGCCCATCGGCGACAAGGACGCGACCTCGCCCGTGCAGATCGACGCGAGGAGGAACGGTGGCAGTTTCGACCTGACGGTGCAGTTCAAGAAGTCGGTGATGGACAGCCCCGCCGACATCCCGGCCGACTCGGTCAAGCCGTCCATGGAGGTGGCCCTCGGCGGCGCCGACACCGGCACCGTCCATGTGGAGGGGCCGACGAACGCCGAACCGATCAAGTCGGGCGACCCGATGGAGATCCCGGACCTCAAGGGCACCTACAGGCCGGGCGCCAGCGGTGAGTCGACGCTCTCCCCGGGCGTGCTGACCATCGAGGCCCTGGGCACCACGACGACCTGCACCCCTGAGAAGTCGCAGGTCTCCCTGACCCTCGACACGACCGAGCAGGAGGGCGGCGCGTCGGGCGGCGGCTCCACCGGCACGGCGGGCGGGGGCGGCACGGCGGGCGGCGGTACGGCCTCGGGCGGCGGGCTCGCGGAGACGGGCGCCGGGAGCGACGGGGCGCTGAAGGCGCTGGGCCTGGTCGCGGGGACGGCGGTGCTGCTCGGGGCGGCCGTCTTCACGTTCCTGCCGGGGCGCAGGGCACGCTGACGAACGGCGACGGGGCCGCCGCGACCCGGGAGGGTCGCGGCGGCCCCGCAACAGCCTGGAGCACGCGTCAGTTGACGCTGCCCATCAGCTCCTTGACCCGCTTGCGGTACATCCACACCGCCACACCGGCCGCCACGGCGAGCGTGGCCTCCAGGGCGACGACCCCGGTCTTGTTGAGGTCGACCCCGGCGATGGACAGCAGACCCGTGGTCGCGTCACCCGCGGTGACCGCCAGGAACCAGACACCCATCATCTGCGAGGCGTACTTCGCCGGCGCCATCTTCGTCGTCACCGACAGACCCACCGGGGACAGCAGCAGCTCACCGACGGTCTGGACGAAGTAGATCGCCACCAGCCACATCGCGGCCGCCTTGTGACCGCCTTCGGCGATCGACAGCGGGGCGAGGAAGAGGAAGAAGGACGCGCCGACCAGGACCAGGCCCGAGGCGAACTTCACGACCGTGCTGGGCTCCTTGCCGCGCCGGTTCAGCGCGAGCCAGAACCAGGCGAAGACCGGGGCCAGCGCCATGATCAGCACCGGGTTGACCGACTGGTACCAGGAGACCGGGAACTCCCAGCCGAGGACCGAGTTCTCGGCGGAGGCGTCGGCGAAGATCGACAGGGTCGAACCGCCCTGGTCGTAGATCATCCAGAAGACGGCCGCGGCGACGAAGAACCAGATGTACGCGGACATCGACTTCTGCTCGGTGCGGTCCAGGTCCTTGTCGCGCTTTATGCGGACCAGGACCATCGTCGGGATGATCACGCCGAGCAGGGTCAGCGGAACGAGGATCCAGTTCAGGGTGTAGTGGCCGGAGAAGCCGACGATCGCGTAGAAGACCACGGCGATTCCGGCCCAGATCGCGGCCTTGCGCAGGGTGGCGGACTTCTCGGCGGCGGACAGCGGCGTCGGGACGACGCTGGAGCGCGCGGCGAGGTTGCGGCTGCCGATCAGGAACTGGGCCAGGCCGAGCGCCATGCCGAGCGCGGCGAGGGCGAAGCCGAGGTGCCAGTTCACGTTCTCGCCGATGGTGCCGATGATCAGCGGAGCGGCGAAGGCACCCAGGTTGATGCCCATGTAGAACACGGTGAAGCCGCCGTCGCGGCGCGGGTCGTCCGGGCCGTCGTAGAGGTGGCCGACCATCGTGGAGATGTTGGCCTTCAGCAGACCCGAGCCGATCGCGACCAGGCCGAGCCCGGCGAAGAAGGTGCCCGAGGAGGGCAGGGCCAGCGTGAGGTGGCCGAGCATGATCACCGCGCCGGCGACCGCGACGGTCTTGCGCGGACCCCAGACCCGGTCGCCGAACCAGCCGCCGGGCATGGCGAGCAGGTAGACGAGCGACACGTAGACGGAGTAGATCGCCGTCGCCGTCGCCGCGTCGAGGTGGAGGCCACCCGGCGCCACGAGGTACAGCGGGAGCAGGGCCCTCATGCCGTAGTAGGAGAACCTCTCCCACATCTCGGTCATGAAGAGAGTGGCCAGTCCGCGGGGGTGGCCGAAGAAGGTCCTCTCGGAACCGGGGGTGCCCGGTCGGGCCGAGTCCTTCGTCAGGCTGGACGCCATGGTCGTTCCTTGCTGGTCGGGACGCGCTGCTGGAGCGTCGCGCGCCCGGTGGGGGGCGGCCGGCACCGGCGAGGTCGGCGCCCGTCCACCCCACGCCCAGGGGAGTCCGCTCCGGGTCACGGAGCGGCGGACGCCGACCACCGGGATCCACGCCCCACGCGCGACGGTGTGCGGTGGGGCCCGGCCACAGGTCATTCCTTTCGAAGGCCGGCGCGAACCGGCCCGCACGCGAAAGAGACCCTCAGCGTCGGATGTGTCGCCGAAGGCCTCGCGGTGCTACAGGCGTTGAATCACCATACGGCAGGACAGCGTCTGAAATGGAAGGACTTGAGACACGGATCACAGGTGTCACCGGAACCGCGCACGGCCTTTCGAAGGTCACCACAGGATTACACCTCCGGACCAATGGTCTGTACCACGGTAAGAGGGGGGTGAGAGGGAGGTGTGAATCACTCCCGGCCGTCCCATCCCGGCTCGTGCGCCCGGCGGACTACCATCAGCTCATGACCCGTGTACTGCTCGCCGAGGACGACGCGTCCATCTCGGAGCCGCTGGCCCGCGCACTGCGCCGGGAAGGGTACGAGGTCGAGGTGCGTGAGGACGGACCTACGGCGCTCGAGGCCGGGATGCAGGGCGGTGTCGACCTGGTCGTGCTCGACCTCGGACTGCCCGGCATGGACGGTCTGGAGGTGGCGCGGCGGCTGCGGGCCGAGGGCCACAGCGTCCCGATCCTCATCCTGACCGCGCGCGCCGACGAGGTGGACACCGTCGTCGGCCTCGACGCGGGCGCCGACGACTACGTCACCAAGCCGTTCCGCCTCGCCGAACTGCTCGCCCGGGTCCGGGCCCTGCTGCGGCGCGGTGCCGCCGAACCGCCCCAGCCGCCGGCCACCCACGGGGTGCGCATCGACGTCGAGTCGCACCGGGCCTGGATGGGCGAGGAGGAGCTCCAGCTCACCGCCAAGGAGTTCGACCTGCTGCGGGTCCTGGTCCGGGACGCCGGCCGGGTGGTCACCCGCGACCAGCTGATGCGCGAGGTCTGGGACACCACCTGGTGGTCGTCGACCAAGACCCTCGACATGCACATCTCCTGGCTGCGCAAGAAGCTCGGCGACGACGCGGCGAACCCCCGCTACATCGCGACGGTCCGCGGTGTCGGTTTCCGCTTCGAGAAGAGCTGAGCCCTGCGCGATGAGTAGGACGGGGCCATGCGCCGCCGACTGATCCAGTCCACGCTCGCCGTGGTGCTCGTGGTGATCGCCGTCTTCGGGGTCTCCCTGGTCATCGTGGAGACCCGCACGATCAGCAGCACCGCCCAGGAGCGGGTCGACTCCGAGGCGGTGCGGCTCGCGTCCATCGTCGACAGCAGGCTGATCGCGACCGGGGCCGTCACCGCGGACATGCTCCGCGACCAGGTGCCCAAGGACCGGTACGCCGTGATCCGGGTGCCCGGGGAGCGGCCCATCGCGATCGGCGCCAAGCCGACCGGCGACACCATCAGCGCCAGCCGCACGGGCGAGGAGGGCGAGACGGTCACCGTCGAGGAGCCCCGCTCCACGGTGACCCGCGAGGTCGGGCGGACCCTGCTGATCATCGGGGCGGTGGCGCTGCTCGCGGTGATCGCGGCGGTCCTGCTCGCCCTGCGGCAGGCGAACCGGCTCGCGTCCCCGCTCACCGACCTCGCCGAGACGGCCGAGCGCCTCGGCTCCGGCGACCCGCGGCCCCGCCACAAGCGCTACGGCGTCCACGAACTGGACCGGGTCGCGGACGTGCTGGACGCCAGCGCGGAGCGGATCGCCCGGATGCTCACGGCGGAACGGCGGCTCGCCGCGGACGCCTCGCACCAGCTGCGCACCCCGCTGACCGCGCTGTCGATGCGGCTGGAGGAGATCACCCTCACCGACGACCCCGAGACGGTGAAGGAGGAGGCGACCATCGCGCTCACCCAGGTGGAACGCCTGACCGACGTCGTCGAGCGGCTGCTGACCAACTCCCGCGACCCGCGTACCGGGTCCGCCGTCACCTTCGACCTCGACGAGGTCATCCAGCAGCAGCTCGCCGAGTGGCGGCCCGCCTACCGCGGAGTGGGGCGGGCGATCGTCAGCTCCGGCAAGCGGCACCTGGAGGCGGTGGGCACGCCGGGGGCGGTCGCGCAGGTGCTCGCGGCGCTCATCGAGAACTCGCTGATGCACGGGGGCGGCACGGTGGCCCTGCGGACCCGGGTCACCGGGAACCAGGCGGTGATCGAGGTCACCGACGAGGGGGCGGGGGTGCCGGCGGATCTCGGTGCGCGGATCTTCGAGCGGGCGATCAGCGGGCGGAACTCCACGGGGATCGGGTTGGCGGTGGCTCGGGATCTGGCGGAGGCGGACGGGGGGCGGCTGGAGATGTTGCAGGCGGCGCCGCCGGTGTTCGGGCTGTTCCTGTCGCGTACGGCTGCGGCTCGGGCGGCGGAGGCGTCGCCCACGGTGCGGTAGGCGCCGCGGGTTGTTCGGGGTGCGGCGCCTGTTGTGGGCGGTTGCGCAGTTCCCCGCGGCCCTGTTGGGGTGGGGGGTGCGTGTTCGGGTGCGGCCGCGTGGGGGCTTGTCGCGCAGTTCCCCGCGCCCCTATCAGGGTGGCTGGGCGTCGTTGTTTGCCGCGGGTTCGGTGGGGGCTTGTCGCGCAGTTCCCCGCGCCCCTTTAGGGGGTGGCCTGGGCGTCGTTGTTTGGTGCGGGTTCGGTGGGGGGCTACGGCTGTCGGCCGGCCGGCTGGGGAGTGCGGGGGTGGGCCGGGGTCTTCGGGGTGGGGGTGGGGAGGGTGCGGAAGACCCAGGTGCGGTAGGACCAGAAGCGGAACAGGGTCGCGATGCCGATGCCGAGGAACTTGAAGACGTTGCTCTGCAGCGGGGTGTCCCAGTGGAATCCGTACGTCGCCGCGTACAGCACACCGTTCTCGATCACCAGTCCGACCCCGCTGAACAGCAGGAACAGGGTCAGCTCCCTGGTCCGCCCGCTCTTGTCGCGGTCGCGGTAGGTGAAGTACCGGAAGCCCACGTAGTTGAAGGCGATGGCCACCACGGTGGCGATCACGCTGGCCCGTACCACCTGGAGGTCGGTCACATGGCGGACCAGGTTGAACACGCCCAGGTTGACGAGCAGGCCGGCTCCGCCCACGGCGCCGAACTTCACGGCCTCGCGCCACAGGCGTCGCACCAGATCGGAGGAACCACGTCCCATGGAGTGAAAGCCCCCGTCAGTCGGTTTATTCAACCAAGCCATGCTAACCACCCGCCCGCGCCGCTGCCTGTGGACCGGAACACAGGCAGCGGAAACCGGCCGCTCCCGTACGGCCGATACGCTAGGGGTGTGACGTTCCCGGTAGTCGGCATGATCGGCGGCGGCCAGCTCGCTCGTATGACACACGAGGCTGGCATCCCGCTGGGCATCAGGTTCAAGCTCCTCAGTGACACCCCTCAGGATTCCGCGGCCCAGGTGGTGAGCGACGTCGTCCTCGGCGACTATCGCGACCTGGACACGCTGCGTGACTTCGCGCGCGGGTGCGATGTGATCACCTTCGATCACGAACACGTACCCACCGAGCATCTCAGGGCCCTGGAGGCGGACGGCATCCCCGTGCGCCCCGGCCCCGACGCGTTGGTGCACGCCCAGGACAAGGGGGTGATGCGGGCGAAGCTGGACGCCATCGGCGTGCCCTGCCCACGGCACCGCATCGTCACCGACCCCGCGGACGTGGCGGCCTTCGCGGCGGAGGGCGACGGCTTCCCCGTCGTCCTGAAGACCGTGCGCGGCGGCTACGACGGCAAGGGCGTGTGGGTCGTCGACGACGAGACGGAGGCCGAGGCCCCCTTCAAGGCCGGCGTGCCCGTCCTCGCCGAGGAGAAGGTCGACTTCGTCCGCGAGCTCGCCGCCAACGTCGTACGGTCCCCGCACGGCCAGGCCGTGGCCTACCCGGTGGTCGAGTCCCGCCAGGTCGCCGGCGTGTGCGACACCGTCATCGCCCCGGCGCCCGACCTCGACCACGGCCTCGCCCTCGAAGCCGAGGAGATGGCCCTGCGGATCGCCAAGGAACTCGGCGTCGTCGGCCACCTCGCCGTCGAGCTGTTCCAGACCCGCGACGGCCGCGTCCTCGTCAACGAACTGGCGATGCGCCCGCACAACTCGGGCCACTGGACCCAGGACGGCGCGATCACCAGCCAGTTCGCCAACCACATGCGGGCCGTCCTGGACCTCCCGCTCGGCGACCCGCGGCCCCGCGCCCCGTGGACGGTGATGGTCAACGTCCTCGGCGGCGACTACCCGGACATGTACTCCGCGTATCTGCACTGCATGGCCCGCGACCCGCGGCTGAAGATCCACATGTACGGCAAGGACGTGAAGCCCGGCCGCAAGGTCGGCCATGTCAACACCTACGGCGACGACCTGGACGACGTGCTGGAGCGCGCCCGTCACGCTGCCGGCTACCTGAGAGGCACGATCACCGAATGAGCCCGCTTGTAGGCATCGTCATGGGGTCGGACAGCGACTGGCCGGTCATGGAGGCCGCCGCGCAGGCGCTCGACGAGTTCGAGATCGCGTACGAGGTCGACGTCGTCTCCGCGCACCGCATGCCGCGCGAGATGGTCGCGTACGGGGAGCAGGCCGCCGAGCGCGGACTGAAGGTGGTCATCGCCGGCGCCGGCGGCGCCGCCCACCTGCCCGGCATGCTCGCCTCCGTCACCCCGCTGCCGGTCATCGGCGTGCCGGTGCCGCTGAAGTACCTGGACGGCATGGACAGCCTGCTCTCCATCGTGCAGATGCCGGCCGGTGTCCCCGTCGCGACCGTCTCGGTCGCCGGCGCCCGCAACGCCGGTCTGCTCGCCGCCCGGATCCTCGGCACCCATGACGAGGAGCTGCTCGGCCGGATGCGGGAGTTCCAGCAGGAGCTGAACGACCAGGCCACCGAGAAGGGCAGGCGGCTGCGCACCAAGGTCGAGGGGTCCGGCGGCTTCGGCTTCGGGAAGTGACCGCCGTGGGTTCCCTGGACGCGGCCCGCGAGCTGCTGCGCGAGTTCCCCGTGGTCGACGGGCACAACGACCTGCCCTGGGCGCTGCGCGAGCAGGTCCGCTACGACCTGGCCGCCCGTGACATCGCCACCGACCAGAGCGCACACCTGCACACCGACCTCGGCCGCCTGCGCGCGGGCGGGGTCGGGGCGCAGTACTGGTCGGTGTACGTCCGCTCGGACCTGCCGGACCCGGTCCCGGCGACGCTGGAGCAGATCGACTGCGTACGGCAGCTGATCGACCGCCACCCGGCCGACCTGCGGGCCGCGCTGACCGCCGCCGACCTGGAGGCCGCGCGCCGGGAGGGGCGGATCGCCTCCCTCATGGGCGCGGAGGGCGGGCACTCGATCGCCAACTCCCTCGGCACCCTGCGCGGCCTGTACGCCCTCGGCGTGCGGTATCTGACGCTGACCCACAACGACAACGTCGACTGGGCGGACTCGGCGACCGACGAGCCCGCGGTGGGCGGTCTGTCGGCGTTCGGCCGCGAGGTCGTGCGGGAGATGAACCGGCTCGGCATGCTGGTCGACCTCTCCCATGTCGCCGCGACCACGATGCGCGACGCGCTGGACGCCACCTCGGCGCCGGTGATCTTCTCGCACTCCTCCTCGCGCGCCGTCTGCGACCACCCGCGCAACATCCCCGACGACGTGCTGGAGCGGCTGCCCGCCAACGGCGGCGTGGCGATGGTGACGTTCGTGCCGAAGTTCGTGCTCCAGGCCGCGGTGGACTGGACGGCCGCGGCGGACGACAACATGCGCGCCCACGGCTTCCACCACCTGGAGACCACCGCGGAGGCGATGGTCGTGCACCGTGCCTTCGAGGAGCGCAACCCGCGCCCGGTCGCGACGGTCGCCACCGTGGCCGACCACCTCGACCACATGCGCGAGGTGGCGGGCATCGACCACCTCGGCATCGGCGGCGACTACGACGGCACCGCCTTCACCCCGGACGGCCTCGACGACGTCTCTGGCTATCCCCACCTGATCGCGGAGCTGCTGGACCGCGGCTGGTCCCACGCCGACCTCGCCCAGCTGACCTGGAAGAACTCCGTACGGGTGCTGAGCGCCGCGGAGGACGTCGCACGAGGTCTGCAGGCCGCGTGCGGGCCCTCCAACGCCACCATCGAGGCGCTGGACGGCTGACCG
Organism: Streptomyces sp. NPDC000983; assembly: GCF_040299205.1. Taxonomy (NCBI): domain Bacteria; kingdom Bacillati; phylum Actinomycetota; class Actinomycetes; order Kitasatosporales; family Streptomycetaceae; genus Streptomyces; species Streptomyces sp. NPDC000983. Next base: position 185,403 of record NZ_JBEPBM010000013.1, read on the forward strand.
GACGGCGGGCGGGGCGGCCGGTCCGGCCGGAGGCCCCGCCCGCGGCCCGCGCGGCCCGTACCGTGGAACCCGGCATCCGCGCGGGGATGCCGGGCTTCGAGGCGGGGGTGGTCATGCGGATCGGCGAACTGGCCCGGCGCACCGGTGTGAGCGAGCGGTCGCTGCGCTACTACGAGACCCAGGGGCTGCTGCCCGCCGAGCGCACCCCCGGCGGGCACCGCGACTATCCGGAGGCGGCCGTGGACCGGGTCGTGCGGATCCAGGAGCTGTTCGCGGCCGGACTGCACAGCGCCCGCATCGCCCACCTGCTGCCCTGTATGCGCGACACCGACGGCGGGCCCTCGGCGGCGGCCACGCCCCGCCTGGTCGAGGACCTCACCGCGGAACGGGAACGCCTGGACCGGATGATCGCCGACCTGGAGCGGTCCCGGGAGACCCTCGACGAGGTGATCGAGGCCGCCGGGGGTAGCTGAACCGGCGGACCCCCGAACGCCCCGTCCACCAGGAAGGCCGTCCGGCCGCGTGCGACGGTGACCGTACAGCGACACCGCGCCACGTACGGAGCACGCCATGGCAGATCTCCAGGACGACCTGCATCCCGCCGCCGAGGTCCCCCCGCTCGACGACCTGCCCCTGGCCGACCCCCACCCCGCCGACCCCCGCTCCGTCCTGCCGCCCCTGCCGCCCCTGCCGCCCCTGCCGCCCACGGACCCCGCCGACCCCGACGCCGGACCCCTGGAGCGCGCCCACGCCGTACTGGCCGCGCACCCCGTGGCCGACGGCTACAACGGACTGCCCTGGGTCCTGCGCCACCTGCCCTGGTACGACCTGGAGCTGGGGGAGGGCGCCGTCGACACCGACCTCCCGCGGCTGCGCCAGGGCCGGGTCGGGGCGCTGTTCTGCGCGCTGCACCTGCCCGAGGGGCTGGCCGCCGACCGGGCCGTCGCCGCCACGCTCGAACAGCTCGACCTGGTGCGCACGGTCGTCGCCGCCCACCCCGAGGGCCTGCGCCCGGCCCGTACCGCCGGCCAGGTCATCGACGCCCGCAACTGCGGCCGGGTCGCGGTCCTGCTGGGCCCCGCCACGGCCGCCGCGCTGGACGACTCCCTCGCCGTCCTGCGGGTGCTGCACGGCCTGGGACTGCGCGTGCTCACCCTGGCCGGCACCTCCTGGGCCAGCGAGGCGGGGCTGACCCGCTTCGGCGAGGAAGTGGTGCGCGAGATGAACCGGCTGGGCATGCTCGCCGACCTCTCCGGCGCCTCCGAGCAGACCATCCGCCGCGCGCTGGCCACCTCCAAGGCGCCGGTCCTGTGCACCCGCTCCGCCGCCCGCGCGCTGCGCCCGCACCCGGCCAACCTCCCCGACGACCTGCTCGCCGAGCTGGGCGCGGCGAAGGGCCTGTGCATGGTGCCGCTGACCGCCGAGCAGACCGGGCCGTCGGTCCGCGACGTCGCCGACCACCTCGACCACGTCCGCTCGGTCGCGGGCCCACACTGCGTCGGCCTGTCCGGCACCTACGACGCCGGCACCGCCCACCCCCAGGACCTCGGCGACGTCTCCGGCTATCCGCTGCTGGTCGCCGAGCTGCTCCGCCGGGGCTGGACCGAGACCGACCTGGCCCTGCTGACCTGGGGCAACGTCCAGCGGGTGCTGCGCAGCGCCGACTCCGCCGCACGGGCGGCCCAGCAGCGCCGGGAGGCGTCCACGGCACGGATCGCGGAGCTGGACGGCTGACACCGGGCCCGGGGCCCGCGCCCGCTCACGGGTGGTCGATCCGGCACAGGCAGAACGGATGCCCCGCCGGGTCGGCGAACACCCGGGCGTCCTCGGTCACCGGGTCCCGCTCCCGCCGCAGCAGCCGGGCCCCCAGCTCCAGCACCCGGCTCTCCGCCGCGTCGACCTCCGCCCAGGTCGCCCCGGCGTCCAGGTCGAGGTGGAACTGCTGGGCGTCCCCGCCCTCCGGGGCCAGGCCGGGGGCCGGAACCCCGGCTCGCGGTTGAAGGCCGGCCGGGGCACGCCCGGCGCCTCCAGCACCACCCAGTCCTCGTCCTGCACGTCAGGAGTGCCGCCCAGGAGCGCCGCCCAGAACCCGGCGAGCGCGAGCGGGTCGGAGCAGTCGACCACGACGGAACGGAAACGGGCGACGGTCATCGCGCCTCCTCCCGGCTCAGCAGGCGCACAGGCAGAAGGGGTGCCCCGCCGGGTCGGCGTAGACCCGGAAGGAGCGCGAGCGGTCCTCCGTGTCGAGCGGCCGGGCCCCCAGCTCCAGCACGCCCTTCTCGGCCGCGTCCAGGTCGTCGACGGCCAGGTCGAGGTGGAACTGCTGGGAATGCCCGGACGAGGGCCACTGGGGCGGTACGAAGCCGGGGGCGGCCTGGAAGGCCAGCTGAAGTCCGCCCGGCGCCTTGAGGTCCACCCAGTCGTCCTCGCCCTCCACGGTGCCGCCGAGGACACCGGCGTAGAAGCCGGCCAGGGCGCGGGGGTCGGGGCAGTCCAGGACGACGACGTCCAGTCGGGCGAGAGCCATGACGTTGCTCCTCGGATCGGTGCTACTGGAGGATCGGCGTTACTGGAAAAACGCCTCATGCGGTAACGCCGTTACTGCATGGTCCCGCATTGGGGGTAACGTCGCAACCATGAACGCGCGCTCGCCCGCACCCGGCGGACTGGAACTGGTCCAGGTACTGGTCAACACGCTGGACCTGGAATCGGGCGCCGACCGGCTGGACACGCCGGAGGGCCGGGACGCCCTGGGGCTGCGGCAGGACGAGGTGACGGCCGCCCGTGAGCTGCGCGAGTCACTGCGGGCGACCCTGCTGGCCCACGCCGGTCACCCCGCGCACCGCACGGTGACCCCGCTGACGGACCTGCTCGCGCCGGCCCCGCTGCGCCTGGCCTTCGACGCCGGTGACGGCTCGGCGGTCCTCACCCCGGCGGGCCCGCCCACCCTCGCCTCCCGGGTCGCCTCGGTCGTCGCCGAGGCGCTGGTCGCCGGCACCTGGGACCGGCTGAAGGCGTGCGAGGCGGCCGACTGCCACTGGGCGTACTACGACCGCAGCCCGGCCGGACGCGGCCGCTGGTGCTCGATGCAGGTGTGCGGGGCGCGGGCCAAGATGCGCCGGTACCGGGCCAGGTAGCGGGGCGGGACGGGAGTGCCGGTTGAGCACTCCTGGGCCGCGGCGCCCCGGCGTGCGGCAGAATGCGGGCAGACGCCGTTTCGGCCGACTGAGCCTCGGCCGAAGCGGCGTCGCCTCGGTCCGGGCCCGCGGAGCCCCGAAGGCGCCCTCGGATCGGGCGCCTCGCGTCGGGCGCCCCCGGATCAGGGCGCCCCGCTCAGGCCGTCGGCCGCCCCATCGCCCGGTACGTCCAGCCCGCCGCGCGCCACAGGGCCGGGTCGAGGGCGTTGCGGCCGTCCAGGACGACCCGGTCCGCCGCGACCGCGCCCAGCGCCGCCGGGTCCAGCTCGCGGAACTCGCGCCACTCCGTCAGGTGCAGCACCACGTCGGCGCCGCGCACCGCCTCCACCGCGGAGTCGGCGTAGCCGAGGGTGGGGAAGAGCCGGCGGGCGTTGGGCATGCCCTTGGGGTCGTAGACGGTGACCTGCCCGCCCTGGAGGTGGATCTGCCCGGCGACGTTGAGCGCGGGCGAGTCCCGTACGTCGTCGGAGTCCGGCTTGAAGGTCGCGCCGAGCACCGCGACCCGCTTGCCGAGGAAGGCCCCGCCGCCCAGCGCCTGCCGGGTGAGCTCCACCATCTGGCCGCGCTGGCGCATGTTGATGGAGTCGATCTCGCGCAGGAAGGTCAGCGCCTGGTCGGCGCCCAGCTCACCGGCGCGGGCCATGAAGGCGCGGATGTCCTTCGGCAGGCAGCCGCCGCCGAAGCCGATGCCGGCCCGCAGGAACTTCTTCCCGATCCGGTCGTCGTGCCCGATGGCCTCCGCGAGCCGGGCGACGTCGCCGCCCGCGGCCTCGCACACCTCCGCCATCGCGTTGATGAAGGAGATCTTCGTGGCGAGGAACGAGTTCGCCGAGGTCTTCACCAGCTCGGCCGTCGGGAAGTCGGTGACCACGAAGGGCGTGCCCTCGCCCAGCGGCGTCGCGTACACCTCGCGCAGCAGCTTCTCGGCCCGCTCGCTGCGCACGCCGACCACGATCCGGTCGGGGTGCAGGGTGTCGTTCACGGCGAAGCCCTCGCGCAGGAACTCCGGGTTCCAGGCCAGCTCCGCGCCCTCTCCGGCCGGGGCGTGCTCGGCGAGGTAGTCGGCGAGCCGGTCCGCCGAACCGACCGGCACCGTCGACTTGCCGACCACCAGCGCCGCCTCCCGCAGGTGCGGGGCGAGCGAGGCGAAGGCCGCGTCGACGTAGCTCATGTCGCAGGCGTACTCGCCGTGCCGCTGCGGAGTGTTCACGCAGACGAAGTGCACGTCGCCGAAGGCGCCGACCTCGGCGAAGTCCATCGTGAAGCGCAGCCGCCCGGTGGAGCCCTCGATGCCGGCGACGTGCTTGCGCAGCAGCTCCTCCAGACCCGGCTCGAACATCGGGACCTCACCCCGCTGGAGCATCTCGATCTTCTCGGGCACGACATCGAGCCCCAGAACCTCGAAACCGAGCTCTGCCATGGCCGCGGCGTGGGTCGCGCCGAGATAGCCGGTGCCGATCACGGTGATCCTGAGGGCCATGGGTACTCCATTGAGTGGTACGGCGGCGGTGCGGGCCCGAGCATAGTCGGGGCACGGGAGTGCTCCCCACCGGGCCGTTTCCCGCTGTCGCCAAGCTCACGTATCACCGGCGTGGGCGGAGGCATAAAATTTGAGTTACTTAACGGTAATTAGCGCCAGCATCACAGCGTCTTTGGAGCGTGAGAGACCTTGGCCGGATCGGCTGACTTCGACCTGTACCGCCCGTCCGAGGAGCACGACATGCTCCGCGACGCCGTCCGCTCCCTGGCCGAGGCGAAGATCTCGCCGTTCGCCACCGCGGTGGACGAGGAGGCGCGGTTCCCGCAGGAGGCGCACGATGCGCTGGTCGCGGGTGATCTGCACGCCGTGCACGTCCCGGAGGAGTACGGCGGCGCGGGCGCCGACGCGCTCGCGACGGTGATCGTGATCGAGGAGGTGGCGCGGGTGTGCGCGTCCTCGTCGCTGATCCCGGCGGTGAACAAGCTGGGCTCGCTGCCGGTGATCATCTCCGGTTCCGAGGACCTGAAGAAGAAGTACATGGCGCCGCTCGCCAGGGGCGAGGGCATGTTCTCGTACTGCCTGTCCGAGCCGGACGCGGGTTCGGACGCGGCGGGCATGAAGACCAAGGCGGTCCGCGACGGCGACCACTGGATCCTCAACGGCGTGAAGCGCTGGATCACCAACGCCGGCGTCTCCGAGTTCTACACCGTGATGGCGGTGACCGATCCCACCAAGCGCTCCAAGGGCATCTCCGCGTTCGTGGTGGAGAAGGGCGACGAGGGCGTCTCCTTCGGCGCGCCGGAGAAGAAGCTGGGCATCAAGGGCTCCCCGACCCGTGAGGTCTACCTCGACAACGTGCGCATCCCCGCGGACCGGATGATCGGCGAGGAGGGCACGGGCTTCGCCACCGCGATGAAGACCCTGGACCACACCCGGATCACCATCGCCGCGCAGGCGCTGGGCATCGCGCAGGGCGCGCTGGACTACGCCAAGGGCTATGTCCAGGAGCGCAAGCAGTTCGGCAAGCCGATCGCGGACTTCCAGGGCATCCAGTTCATGCTCGCGGACATGGCGATGAAGATCTCCGCGGCCCGCGCGCTGACGTACCAGGCGGCGGCTGCCTCCGAGCGGGGCGACGCGGACCTGACCTACCTGGGCGCGGCGGCCAAGTGCTTCGCCTCGGACGTGGCGATGGACGTCACCACCGACGCGGTGCAGCTGCTGGGCGGGTACGGCTACACGCGGGACTACCCGCTGGAGCGCATGATGCGCGACGCCAAGATCACCCAGATCTACGAGGGCACCAACCAGGTCCAGCGCATCGTCATGGCACGCAACCTGCCGTAACGCCGCCACGACCACGACGAGAGGGGCCCCCGGCGTCACGCCGGGGGCCCCTCTCGTGGTCTGCCCGTCGCCCGTCAGTTGCCGGAGACGGTGACCTGCTCGTCGTTGTTCAGCTGCTCGACCAGCTTCTTCACCTTCGCCTTGTCCCAGACGAGGTTGCCGCCCGTGGAGCCGGAGATCGGCATGTTCATGGACTTGCCCTCGCCGCCCGTGACGCCCTTCATGCCCCAGAACATCGACGCCAGGTCGAACAGCCCCATCTCCTTGTCCACGATGAGGGTGTCCAGGCCCGCGCTCATCGTCGGGTACAGCTTGAAGGGGTTCAGCACGGTGCTCGGCGTCGCGGTCTGGTTGGCCAGCGCCGCGAGGAACTTCTGCTGGTTCTTCGTACGGTCCAGGTCGGAGCCGGCCAGCGCGTACCGGGTACGGACGAAGGCGAGCGCCTCCTCGCCGTTCAGGGTCTGCTTGCCCTTCTTCAGGTCCGCGCCGGACTTGGTGTCCTTGATGTCCTGCGGGATGTCGATCTCCACGCCGCCGACCGCGTCCACGATGTTCGCGAAGCCCGCGAAGCCGATCTCGACGTAGTGGTCGATGTGCAGGCCGGTGTTGAACTCCACCGTCCGCACCAGCAGTTCGGGCCCGTCCTCGGCGTAGGCGGCGTTCAGCTTCACCTGCCGGCCCGTGCCCTCGTAGGTCTTGCCGGACTCCGAGCCGACGAAGGTCGGGATCTCCACGTTCGAGTCGCGCGGCAGCGAGATCAGCGTGGGGCCGTTGTCGCCGGTGTGCAGGATCATCATCGAGTCCGTGCGCTTGCCCTCGGCGGAGCCGGTGTGCAGCTTCTTCTTCTCCTCGGCGGACATGCCCGCGCGGCTGTCGGAGCCGACGATGAGGTAGTTCGTGCCCTCGCCCGCCTCCGGCCGGTCGATGACCTTGGACAGGTCGACCTCGCGGTTGAGCTTGGAGTCGGCCCAGAAGTAGGTGCCGACCGTGGTCACCACGAGCACGGTGACGACCGTGATCGCGGTCCACTTGATCCGGCGCCGCCAGTCCGGGGCGGGCCGCTGCCCGCCCGGCCCGTAGCCGTCGTCGCCGCCACCGGGGGGCGAGCCGTAGACCTGGCCGGTGTTGTACCCGCTGTCGTAACCGCCGCCGTAGCCGTCCTGGCCCCGGTCGTCGCCGTACGACTGCTGGGGCGGCACACCGTACGGCGGTGCCGACTGGCCCCCGCCCTGGGGCGCGGCCGGGCCGCGACGGACCTGCCGCATGACGCGCGCGCCCTCCGGCTGCGCGTCGGCGCTGCCGTAGCCGCTGCCGCGGTTGTCGTCGGACCATCCCTGAGGCCAGTTGTTCATGCGCCCCAGTGTGCAGGGAACGGCTGTGCGTCTTACAGGGTCCGGCGGAAATAGCAGCACGGCTGTTGCGAACCCAACACAAAGTCCGACGTCCCGGGCCCCGGCATAAGGTGGAGGCCATGACAGAACAGGTCCCCACAGCGGAAGCGGACACCTCGGACATCCCGGGTAAGCCGACCTCCGCGTCCCGCACCACCCTCAGCCACATCATGACCCACAACGACACCAACCTCCTGGGTACGGTGCACGGCGGTGTGATCATGAAGCTGGTCGACGACGCCGCCGGCGCCGTGGCCGGCCGGCACAGCGGGGGCCCCGCCGTGACGGCGTCCATGGACGAGATGGCGTTCCTGGAGCCGGTGCGGGTGGGCGACCTGGTCCATGTGAAGGCACAGGTCAACTGGACGGGGCGGACCTCGATGGAGGTGGGCGTCCGGGTCCTGGCGGAGCGCTGGAACGAGTCCACCGCGCCCACCCAGGTCGGCTCGGCCTATCTGGTCTTCGCTGCGGTGGACGCCGACGGCAAGCCCCGCCGGGTCCCCCCGGTCCTCCCGGAGACCGAGCGGGACGAGCGCCGCTGCCAGGAGGCCCAGATCCGCCGCACCCACCGCCTGGCCCGCCGCCGGGCCATCATGGAACTGCGCGCGAAGCGCGCGGCGGACGGCATCGAGGACTAGCCCCCGAGGGGGCCTACTTGCACCCCACCTCGTCGCCCCGCACCACCCCGGACCCGCCCTGGGCCGGGGCGGTCGCGCGGACCTTGCGGACCCGTTCGAAGTCCGAGCCCGCGATCACCTTCAGGGTCGCGCCCAGCCCCTTCACCGCCCGCAGCTCACTGCCCGGCAGGGCCGTCGCCAGTGACTTGGCGGAGCGGTCCCAGCGCGGGTCGTAGGCCACCACGGTCCGCCGCACCGTCCGCTCCTCGGCGTTCACCGGCATCCGGCTGGTACGGAAGCCGGTGGACGCCAGCGCCGCGTCCACCCGCTTGCCCAGCCCCGCCGTCCCGGTGCCGTTCTCCACCTGCACCCGGATCTGCTGCGGCGCCACGTCCACCGTCACCGCGTCGCTCCTGCTGCGGTGCGTGGCGAGCGGACGGTCCTCGCGCAGCGCGGCGAAGAGGCCGGCCGCCTTCTCCTGGTCCCAGCGCAGCGTCGAACCGACGCCCTTGACGACGTAGCCCATCCGCCCGATCGGCACCGTGGTGAACTCCGACGACGACGGCGAGAAGTTCCGCATCGCCCGCCCGAGGTCGAGCAGCTCGTCCGTGCCGAACCCCTTGTCCGCCCGCACCGACCCCAGCACCGCCCGGGTCACGTCCCGGAACTTCATCGGGTTCAGCAGGATCCCGGACGACGTCGCCCGCTCCACCAGCGCCGCCATGAAACGCTGCTGGCGCTGCATCCGCCCCAGGTCCGAGGCCCCGTCCACATGCCGCGCCCGGACGTACTGCAACGCCTCGCCGCCCTTGAGGTCGTGGGTCCCGGCGGGCAGGTCGAGACCGGTGTAGGAGTCCTTCAGCGGCTGCGTCGTGCAGATCTTCACCCCGCCGAGCACGTCCACGGTCTTCATGAAGCTGGTGAAGTCGACCTCCAGATAGTGGTCGATCTTCACCTTCGTCATCGCCTCGACCGTCCGCACCGTCAGCTGCGGCCCGCCCTCCGCGTACGCCGCGTTCAGCTTGAGCGGATGCCCGTGGTGCCGCTTGCCGCTGGTGGCGTCGAGGTGGGGCGGCGTCATCGCGTACGAGTCGCGCGGCAGGCTCACCACACTGGCCCGCCTCCGGTCCTGCGAAATGTGCACGATCATGACCGTGTCCGTGCAGTGGCAGGGCGCCCCGCCCAGCCGGTACGCGCGCCGCTCGGCCTGCGAGATCCGGTCCCGGCCGTCCGTGCCGACCAGCAGCACGTTCATCCCGTGCCCGGCGCGCGGCCGGTTCTTCATGTCCTTGAACGGGTCCACCCGCGCGATGTCCGCGTCCAGGCTGGTCACCACCGCGTGCCCGATGCCGGCGGCCGCCAGCACCACCACCGACAGCGTCGTCACCGCCCGCATGGCCCAGCGCGGCCTGCGTCTGCGCGGCACGGGCGGCCGCGGCGGACGTCTGCGGCGCTGAGGGGGACGGGACGCGGGGGATGCGGGCACGGCGACACCTCCGCAAGGGCCGTACTACGGGGACGGGGGATTGTGAGCACCGTAGGCCGATACGATCTCCCGCCCGGTGCACCGCCCCGGGCGGGGCGCAACCGTGTCCCCCGTTCGCGGTAACGTGAGCCCCCTATGAACGCCAATCCCGACGTGCAGCTCCCCGCCGTGTCCGTCATCATGCCCGTCCTCAACGAGGAGCGGCATCTGCGCGGAGCCGTCCAAGCGATCCTCGCGCAGAACTACGCCGGCGAGATGGAGGTCGTGATCGCCCTCGGTCCGTCCACGGACCGCACGGACGAGATCGCGGCCCAGCTCGTCCGGGACGACCCGCGTGTGCACACCGTCCCGAACCCCACCGGCCGCACGCCCGCCGCCCTCAACGCCGCGATCAAGGCGTCCCGCCACCCGATCGTCGTCCGCGTCGACGGCCACGGCATGCTCTCCCCGGGGTACATCGAGACCGCCGTCCGCCTGCTGGAGGAGACCGGCGCGCAGAACGTCGGCGGCATCATGCACGCCGAGGGCGAGAACGACTGGGAGCACGCGGTCGCCGCCGCGATGACCTCGAAGATCGGCGTCGGCAACGCCGCCTTCCACACCGGCGGCACGGCCGGCGCGGCCGAGACGGTCTACCTCGGTGTCTTCCGCCGCGAGGCGCTGGAGCGCCAGGACGGCTACAACGTGGAGTTCATCCGCGCCCAGGACTGGGAGCTGAACTTCCGCATCCGCGAGGCCGGCGGGCTGATCTGGTTCTCGCCCGAGCTGAAGGTGTCGTACCGCCCGCGGCCGAGCGTGAAGGCGCTCGCCAAGCAGTACAAGGACTACGGCCGCTGGCGGCACGTCGTCGCCCGCTACCACGAGGGCTCCATCAACCTGCGCTACCTCGCGCCGCCGACCGCGGTCTGCGCCATCCTGGCCGGGCTGCTGGTGGGGGTCACGCTGAGCCCGCTCGGGTTCCTGATCCCCGGCGGCTATCTCGCGGCGATCGTCCTCGGCTCCGTCCCGGCCGGCAAGGGGCTGCCGCTGAAGGCACGGCTCCAGATCCCCGTGGCCCTCGCCACCATGCACATGTCGTGGGGCTGGGGCTTCCTGACCAGCCCCCGCGCCCTCGCCCGCAAGGTGATCGCCTCGCGCCGTCCCGCCGTGCTCAGCACCGGAAGCTGAGCCCGGCGGTCCACCGCCCGCGACCCCCCGCCCGGAACCCGGCCTAGAAGGTGAAGGCCGGGTTCACGTGCATACAGGCCGACTCGTCGGCGCCGTTGAGCGCCTTGTCGGCCTCGGGCAGCTTGTCGTCCCGCTTGGGTGCCTTGTACTCCGTACCCTCCCGCCAGTCCCCGCCGACGACCAGGGTCACCCCCGAGACCTCCGTGGACTTCTTCACCGAACTGAGCGGAATCCCCAGGGACTTGGCGACCCGCTGGGCGTCGCCCTCCAGCTCCGCGCTCGGGTAGCGGACGACCGTCACGTCCTCGCTGACGATCACCGAGCCGTCGGCCACGGCCCGGGTGAAGCCCTCCTCCTGGAGCAGCCCGGCCACCGTGCCGGCCCGGCCGTTGGCGGGACCCAGGGCGTCGGTGCTGGTGCCGTTCCGGACCTGCACGCCGATCTCGGCGTCGTCGGCCGCCGGGTCGTCGGAGAGCTTCTCCTTCGCCGGCTTCTTCTTGTCCTTGCCGTCCAGCGCGATGTCCTCGCGCACCAGCCGGAACAGCTGCTCGGCCTCCTCGGTCGGCTCCACCCGCGCGCCCACGTACCGGTTCGGCATCGTGGTCATGGTGATCCGCTCCGGCTCCACCTTGCGCAGCTCGTTGCTGAGGTCGTAGAGCTTCTTGACCTCGTCCAGACCGGGGTCGACGGTGAGCGCGTCGGTGGCCTCCTCGGCGAGCCTGCGCAGCTTCAACGGACTGCTCAGGGTGGCGTTCTCACGGAACTCGCGGACCATCGAGGTCATGTACATGTGCTGTGCCTTGGCCCGGGCCAGGTCGCTGCCGTCCTCGAAGCCGTACCGGGTGCGCAGCCACTGCAGGGCCTGCTCGCCCTTGATCGGGTGCGTGCCCTCCTCCAGCTTCAGCCCCGAGCCGTGGCCCTGGCTGTCGCGGGACTCGATGTTGGCGTCCACGCACACCGGGACGCCGCCGATGGCGTCCGCCATCGACACCACGCCCGAGAAGTCGACCATGACGAAGTGGTCGATGTGGATGCCGGTGAGCTCCTGCCAGGTGGCCACCGTGCAGCCGGGGCCGCCGTGGCCGAGGCTCTGGTTGGTCATCGTCCGGCCGTCGCTCGCCGGATAGACCTGGTTGTCGTCCGGGTCGGTGCACTTGGGGATCTGCACGAGGGTGTCGCGCGGCATGCTGACGACCGACATGTTGGTGCGGTCGGCCGACAGGTGCAGCAGCATCTGCACGTCCGCCAGCGGCGTCGACCCGAAGGTCTCCTTGGCGCCGCCGAGCTTCTGGTTCGCCTCGGTGTCCCGCGCGTCGGAGCCGATGAGCAGGATGTTCAGCGGGGTCTGCCCGGCCGCGTTCGGCGTCGGCGCGGCGACCTTGCTGTCCCCGAGGTTGAGGTCGTCCTGTTTGATGTTGCCGTTGAGGTGCCGGTAGTAGAGGTATCCGGCGCCGGCCGTGCCGACTATCAGGACCGCGAGGACGGTCGCCGACCACTTCAGCAACCGCCGCCCACGCGCCGGCCGCGCCCTGCGCCGCCGGTCCAGGCCCTCCCCGCCGTCGAACGCCTCCGCGCCGCCCCCCTCGGCGACCGGTGCGGCCTCCCGCACACTGCTCTGTGTCACTGCTCGTCCCTCCCCATTCCGGTCGAACCGCCCCACCCTCGCGCCATGTAACGGGGCCTGCCGTACGTCGGTTCAGACGTGCGGCAGGCCCGTCAGGTCAACTCAGAGGCTCAACCGGAGCACTGGACCTTGTCGGCCGTCGACTTCTCCACATCCGGCGCCTTCGCCGTGGAGGAGTCGATCTTGGCTCCCGCTTCCTTGAAGTCCTTGCCCAGGATCAATGTCATCGTCGGCAGACCCTGTGCGTTGAGCTCGCTCTCACCGGGCTTCATCGCGGAACCGGACAGACCGAGGATCTCCGCCAGCCGGCGCGCCTGATCTGCCTGGTCAGGAGCGTACTCCAGGGTCGTCCTGGCCTGTTCCGCGTCCGCGTTGCCGCCGTTCTCCGACTTGTCGACGCCGGCCGAGGTCTGCAGCCAGGTCAGCTCGGTCTGCGCGCTGCCGGAGGGGGCGCCGCCGTTGAGGACGCGGACGCGCACCTCGGAGGCGTCGGACCTGGTGCCCTTCAGCCGGGCCGCGACGGCCGCCTTCTCCTTCTTCTTCTGGTTCTTGACCTCGGTGAACGACACGTCGTTGTTGATCGTGTCGAAGACCTGGGGCGCCGTCACCTCGTTGAGGACGACGGTCGCCTTGACCACCTCGGCCGGGTTGTCCTTCACCGGCACGGTGGTGAACGTGATGTTCTTCGGCGGCACCTTCTTCAGCTCCAGGGCGAGGTCCTTGAGCGTGGACACCTTGCCTATGGCCTTGTCCACCGTGAGCGCCTCGGTGGCCGCCTCGGCCAGCTTCACCAGCTTGGTCGGGCTGGTGAGGGTGTCGCTGGAGGACATCTTGCGCATCAGCGAGCCCAGGAACTGCTGCTGGGCCTTGATGCGGTCCAGGTCGCCGCTGTTGCCGAAGCTCTTGCGGGTCCGCAGGAAGGCCAGCGCCTCCTCGCCCTCCACCGTCGACTCGCCCTTGGGCAGCTTGAGGTGGGAGTCGTCGTCGTCCACGGCGCGCTCCAGGCACACCGTGACCCCGTCCACGGCCGTCGTCAGCGTCTTCACGGCGTTGAAGTCGGCCATCATGAAATGGTCGACCTGGATGCCGCTGAACTCCTTGACCGTCTGCATGGTGCAGCCGGGGTCCCGGCCGCTCTCCCCGAGACTGCGGTTGAAGCGGACGCCCTGCAGCCCGGGGACCGTCTCCTTGGAGCCGTCCTCCAGGGTGGCCTCGCACTCCGGGATGTCCACGATGAGGTCCCGCGGAATGCTCAGCGCGGTCGCGTTCGACCGGTCCTCGGCGACGTGCAGCAGGATGGTGGTGTCGGCGTGCCCGGAGCTGCCCTTGTCGCCGTAGCCCTCGTTGCCGGCACCGGTGCGCTTGTCGGTGCCGATGATCAGGATGTTGAAGGCCTCGTCCTTCTTGAAGCTGCTCGCGCCCGCCGAGCCCACGTCGATCGTGTCGACGTTGCCCTCCAGGTGCTTGAGGTAGAGGTAGCCGCCGGCGGCGGTGGCGACCAGGACGAAGGCCATCGTGCCGCCGGTCCACAGCAGCGCCTTCTTCGCCTTGGACCCCCCGGGCCTGCGCCCGCGGCGGCCCGGCGGCTCCTCGGGCGCCGAACGCCGTCTGCGCGGCGGCGGGACCTGCCGTCCGGGCGCCGCGGGCGCGGCGGTACCGGCGTCAGCGGAAGGCGCCGTACGTCTGGAATCCGCCCCGGGGGCCGCGCGTCTGCGCGGACCGGGCAGCGGTGACTGCGGCGAATGCGGTGACTGCGGTGCGGAATTACTCAGTCGCAGTTCGTATTCGCCGGTTTCCGGATTGAGCACCCATTGGTCTGCGGGGTCGATGTTCTCCGACCGCCCACGGCCTGCGTCCACGGTTGTCCGAATCCTCCGTCGGGAAGGCGACGCGCGGGACTTGCCGCGCGGCCCGATGCACCGGATCGCTCACACTATCCGCACACTTCGGCGTCAAGGGGCCGTCGGTGAGATTTTCCACGAGAGGGCAACCTAACGAGGTGTCCCTACAAGCGGTCAATTCGCTCCATTTCCCTGAACTGACCGCTCACTCAAGGTCACTTGGCGCACTGAACCTGATCGGCCGTGGACTTGTCCACGCCGTCCGGGGTCTTCCCCGACGTCGATCCGCTGAGCGGGACACCGGCGCCCTTGAAGTCCTTGCCCAGGATCAGCGTCATGGTGGGCAGGCCCTGCGAGTTGGTGACGCTCTCGCCGGGCTTCATCGCGGAGCCGGACAGCCCCATGATGGCGGCCAACCGCCTTGCCTGGTCGGCCTGTTCGGGCGCGTACTCCAGGGTCGTCTTCGCCTGCACCGCGTCCGCGTTGCCGCCGTTCTCCGACTTGTCGACGCCGGCCGAGGTCTGGAGCCAGGTGAGCTGGGTCTGCGCGCTGCCGGAGGGGGCGCCGCCGTTGAGGACGCGGACGCGCACCTCCGAGGCGTCGGACTTGGTCCCCTTCAGCCGGGCCGCGACGGCCGCCTTCTCCTTCTTCTTCTGCGCCTTGACCTCGGTGAACGACACATCGTTCTTGATCATGTCGAAGACCTCGGGGGCGGTCGTCTCGTTGACGACGACCGTCGCCTTCACCGTCTCGGCCGGGTTGTCGATCACCGGCACGGTGGTGAAGGTCAGGTTCTTGGTGTTGAGCTTGCCCAGCTCCAGACCCAGGTCCTTCAGCTTGCCGACGGAGTCGAGCTGGGAGTCGACCGTGAGCGCCTCGGTGGCCGCCTCGGCCAGCTTCACCAGCTTGGTCGGGCTGGTGAGGGTGTCGTTGGACTTCAGCTTGCGCATCAGCGAGCCGAGGAACTGCTGCTGGATGCCGATCCGGCTCAGGTCGCCGCCGAAGCCGACGGAGTGCCGGGTGCGCACGAAGGCCAGCGCCTGCTCGCCCTCGATGGTGTGGGTGCCCTCGGACAGCTTCAGATGCGAGTCCGGGTCGTCGATGTCCTTGTCCAGGCACACCTCGACCCCGCCGACCGCGCTGGTCAGCGTCTTGACCGCGTTGAAGTCGGCGACCACGAAGTTGTCCGGCTTGATCCCGGTCAGCTCGGTCACGGTCCGCATGGTGCAGCTGGGCGTACGGCCGCCCTGGCCGAGGCTGGTGTTGAAGCGGACGCCGGGGGAACCGGCGATGTTCTTCTTCGACCCGTCCTCCTGCGTCGTCGGGCAGTCCGGCACGTCGACGATGAGGTCCCGGGGGATGCTGAGCGCGGTCGCGTTCGAGCGGTCCTTGGAGACGTGCAGCAGGATCGTGGTGTCCGCGTGCCCGACGCTGCCGCTGTCGCCGTAGCCGTCGTTGCCCGCTCCGGTGCGCTTGTCGGTGCCGATGATCAGGATGTTGATGGCCTGGTCCTTCTTGAAGCCACCGGTGCTCGCGCCGTCGTCCGGGACGGTGTCGATGTTGTCGTTGAGGTGCTCCAGGTACAGGTACCCGACCCCGGCCGTGGCGATGAGCAGGAAGGCCATCGACCCACCCGTCCACAGCAGGAACTTCTTGACCCGGGAGCCCTTCTTCGCGGGCCGCCGCGAGCGCCGCCCGGGCGGCGGCTCCTCGGGCGCGCCGCGCCGCCTGCGCGGCGGCGGAACCTCACGCTCCGGACGGGGCTCACGAACCGGCGCGGCGGTCCGGGAGGCCCGGGGGGAGGTTCTGCGCGGACCCGGCACCGCCGACTGCGGTGCGGAATTACTCAGTCGCAGTTCGTATTCGCCGGTGTTCGGATTGAGCACCCACTGGTCTGCGGGGTCGATGTTCTCCGCCCGCCCACGGCTTTGCGCGTCCACGGTTGTACGAATCCTCCGTCGGGGCCACGCGGCGCCTTCCCCCTTCAGGCGCTCGGGTCTCGGTCAAACAGTGCGCGACCTGGTGGCCGGGTGCACCGAGGCGCTCACACTAGCCGCCCTCTTCGACCTGGAACGACGCCGGTGAGAAATTCCACGCCCCTACAACCGGTCAATACGGATCATTTCCCTGAACAAAGGTTCACCGCTTTGGTGAGCGCTTTACCCACAGGTGTCCTGTGCGGCGGTGTTGCCGCGGAAAGTGGGCGCGGGGGAGGAGGCCCTGGGGGAGGAGTCCGCCTTCTCGCCACTCGCCTCCGCGCGACCCTTTTGACTGACTTCGACGGGCGTGTCGGTCCGCAGCCGCTCGAACAGGCGCTCGGCCTCCGGTTCGACGAGCTGGTCGCGGTTGGCGTTGTAGACGTACGACTCCCGCGGGACGGTCAGAAACTGCACACGTTCGGTGGGGATGTCGCGTACGCCACGGACGAGTTCGTACAAACCGCGCAAACTTGCCAGCTCGGGGTCGGTGGTGAGCGACGAGGTGGCGGCATCGAGCACGGGGTACAGCCGCACCGGGTTCAGCAGTACGTCATTGCTCTTCACCTTGTTGACCAGGGCGCCGAGGAACCGCTGCTGGCGGTCCATGCGGTCGGTGTCGCTGCCGTTGCCGAGGGTCTTGCGGGCGCGCACGTACCCGAGCGCCTGCTCCCCGTCGAGCTCGACGCGCCCGGCGGGCAGCCGCAGCTTGGCGTCCTTGTCGTTGATGGGCTTTTTCAGGCACACCTCGACCCCGCCCACCGCGTCGACCACCTTCTTGAACCCCTGGAAGTCGACGACCATGTGGTGGTCGATCCGTACGCCGGTGAGCTTCTCGACGGTACGGATGCTGCACGCCGAACCGCCCATCTCGAAGGCGTAGTTGAACATCGCGAACATCGGCTCGGTACGGCTCCCGCCGGGCCGCCGGCACGACGGTATGTCGACCATCAGGTCCCGGGGCAGTGAGACGGCGGTGGCGCTGCGCCGCCCGGCCGACAGGTGCAGCAGGATCGTGGTGTCGGACCGCTCGGTGCCGGAGTCCCGCCCGTAGCGGCGGTTGCCGTCGCCGGCCCGCGAGTCGGACCCGATGAGCAGGATGTTCTGCGCGTCCTTCACCAGGGAGGTCGGCCGCTCGCTCTCGTACCGGGCGAGCTCGGCCGCCGCCGCGCTGTCGGGCGTGATGTTCCCGTCGAGCTTCACGTAGACGGCCCACCCCACCCCGAGGGCCGCCAGCACCAGTACACCCGTTCCGATCCCGATCCCGCGGACCCAGCGCCGTCGCCGCCGGCGTATGAGCCCCACTCCACTGGCGCGGGCCCCAGAAGTCTCGCTCACGACTAGGTCCACCCCTTCCCTGGTCTCCACCACGACGATGCCGCGAAAGAGCCCCGGGGGCAGGGTCCAACTAAGCCGAACGGGTGACCCTCCTTGAGCCCGTCCGACGTGGTTGCTTCTTCAGCCCGTCCGGCGATTGAGGACAAGGCCCGCCCCCTTCCCCCCACCCGCAGTTCGAAGAGGTGGCCCGCCCCCTCAGCCCGTCCGGCGTGTGAGGACAAGGCCCCTCAAGGGCCGACGGGGGTCCGGGGCGCAGCCCCCGGGGTCGGGACGGGAAGGGGCGGCGGGGGCGAAAACCCCCCACCTCACCGCACCACGGCAGTGACCCGCTCACTCTCGATGCGCTTGGCCAGCGCCTCCTCGCCCAACTCCCCGAGATGACGGCACAACACCACCGACCCCCCGGTGGCCAACGCCCCGTACAGCCCCGCGCGAAGCCCCTCCCACGTATCGAACTCCAGCCCGGACAGAATCCGAGCCCCCGGCCCGGTCAGTCCCAGCCCCGCCGCCGCATCCCGAGCCCGCTCGACGACCTCCGCCCCCGTGAACTCCCGCCCGGCCACGATCAGCGCGGCGTCCTCCGGATCCACCGGAGAGAACGGCACGAACCGATCCCCCTGCCCCGGCACCTCCACCGCGTAGTCCACGAACCCCTCCGGCACCTGGGGGAACCGCCCGCCCAGCGGCCGCAGGGCCAGCGCCACCCGCTCCCCGCCGCACGCCCGCGCGGCCTCCAGCGAGTCCGGCCCGCTCACCACCACGTCCGCGGCGCCCGCGTCCCCGGCCACGTCCGCCACGACCCCGACGGACGAACACGCCAGCAGCCACACCGCCGTCTGCCAGTGCGCGGGCAGCAGCAGGGCGACCCGGTCACCGGGCCCGGCACCGAGATCCCCCTGGAGCAGATTCGCGGTCTTGGCCACCCAATTGGCGAAGGTGGCCACGGACAATTCGACCCGCTCGCCGGTCGCGTCGTCGTAGAAGGTCACAAGGGGACGCCCGGGGTCCGCGGCGAGCGCGGAACGCAGCAGGTCGGCAGGGGTGCGATCGGTGGCAGTCACCCGAGTCAGCGTACGCGCGCGCCCCGCCCCGCACTTCCGGCGCCCACCACCGGTTCGGCCGAACGCGGCCCGACGACCCGTCAATTCCGCGATAGACAGATTTGTATGACTATGTCCAACATCAGGGGCATGCGTGGATTCCTTGCCTCTTCGATCGGTGTCACCTGCGCGGCCGCTCTGGCCCTCCCTCTGACCCCAACCGCCGTCGCGGCGTCCATCGGACCCGCGTCCACCGCGGAAGCGGCCGCGGCGGAAGCGGCCACGATCCCGGCCGGCAGTCCGTCCCCCGGGCACACCGAGTCCCTCCCCCTCCGCCCCCTCAACTCCACCCGGGCGACACCCGCCGCCCCCGGCGTCCCCGACCAGGGCCTGACCCGCCGGGACGTACACCGCTTCTCGATGGTCGGCGTCGTCTGGGACGACCCCGACGTCGAACTCCGCGGCCGGGTCGAGGTCCGCACCCGGGCGGCCGACACCGGCGACTGGTCCTCGTGGCAGGACGTCGAGACCCACAACGCCGAACACGCGGCCGACCCGGACACCGCCGAACGCGCCTCCGGCCGGGTGCGCGGCGCCACCGCCCCCCTGTGGGTGGGCGACTCCGACGGAGTGGAGGTGCGCGTCCGCGCCGAGTCGACGGACAAGACCGCCCCCGTACTCCCCGAGGGCCTGCGCCTGGAACTCGTCGACCCGGGCGCCGAGGAGCCCGTCGCCCCCGCCACCCGCCCCGCCGCCCGTTCCGTCACCGGCGCCGCCGCCCGCTCCGCCGTCCTGCCCGCGGAAGCCCCCGAGTCCACCACCCTCACCGCCGGGACCGCGGCAGCCTCCGCCGCCAACGCCGAACTCGCCCCGATGGGCGCGCTGGAGATCCCCGAACTGAGTCCCGAGGGGACCCGCGAGGAACTGTTCGCCCTGCGCGGCGCCCAGCTGACGGAGGCCCAGCGGGCCAAGCCGTACATCGGCCCCCGCCCCAAGATCGTCACCCGCCGCGGCTGGGGCGCGAACGAGTCGTGGCGGGAGAAGAAGTTCGTCTACACGACGAAGGTGAAGGCGGCCTTCGTGCACCACACGGCCTCCGGCAACGGGTACAAGTGCTCGCAGGCGCCCTCCGTCATTCGCGGTATCTACCGCTACCACGTGGTGAGCATGGGCTGGCGGGACATCGGCTACAACTTCGTCGTCGACAAGTGCGGAAACATCTACGAGGGCCGTGCCGGTGGCGTGGCGAAGGCCGTTCTCGGCGCACACACGCTCGGTTTCAACAGCAACAGCATGGGGATCGCCCTCCTCGGCAGCCACGCCAAGGCGAAGCCCTCCGCCGCCTCGGTGACGGCCGTGGCCAAGCTCACGGCCTGGAAGCTCGGTCTCTTCGGCGCCAATCCCAAGGGAAAGACATACCTGAAGTCCGGAGGTGGCAATCTCTACGCAAAAGGTAGGAACGTACGACTGAATGTGATCTCCGGCCACCGTGACGGTTTCGCCACGGAGTGCCCGGGCGCGCAGCTCTACAAGAAGCTCGGCTCAGCCCGTTCGACGGCGGCCGACCTCCAGGGCCGCTGACACCGGGGAGCCGCCGGACGACCACATGCACCGCCATCGGGGGGAAGGCGGATCAATGACGAACGCCGCACTGCCGTCGAGGGCACCGGACACGGTCCGCGCACAACGGTCTGCATACACTGACCGGCCGAAACACAGTTCGGCCGGTCCCGGCAGGAAGCGGAGACAACAGGTGACAGAAGCGATCCTCCTGGTCGGCGGCAAGGGCACACGACTGCGTCCGCTCACGGTGCACACGCCCAAGCCCATGGTCCGGGCGGCCGGGGTCCCCTTCCTCACCCACCAGCTCGCGAGAGCGAGAGCGGCGGGCGTCGACCACATAGTCCTGGCCACCTCCTATCTGGCCGAGGTCTTCGAGCCGTACTTCGGCGACGGGGCGTCGCTCGGACTGCACATCGAGTACGTCACGGAGGACGAGCCCCTCGGCACCGGCGGAGCGATACGCAACGTCGCCTCGCGCCTGCACTCCGCCCCCGACGACCCGGTACTGATCTTCAACGGAGACATCCTGACCGGCCTGGACATCCGGGCCCTGGTGGACACCCACCGGCGCACCGAGGCCGATGTCTCCCTGCACCTGACCAAGGTGACGGACCCCCGGGCGTACGGCCTGGTCCCCACGGACGAGACGGGCAGGGTGACGGCCTTCCTGGAGAAGCCGCAGACCCCCGAGGAGATCGTCACCGACCAGATCAACGCCGGCGCCTACGTCTTCCGGCGCTCGGTGATCGACGCGATCCCCGCCGGCCGCCCGGTGTCGGTCGAGCGCGAGACCTTCCCCGACCTCCTCTCGGCCGGCGCCCACCTCCAGGGCATGGTCGACTCCACGTACTGGCTGGACCTGGGCACGCCCGCGGCCTTCGTACGCGGTTCGGCGGACCTGGTCCTCGGCAGGGCCCCGTCGCCGGCGGTCCCCGGCCGCTGCGGCGACCGCCTCATCCTCCCGACGGCCAGGGTCGCCCCGGACGCCAAGCTGGCCGGCGGCACGGTGGTGGGAGAGGGCGCGTTCGTGGCGCAGGGCGCCCGGGTCTTCGGCAGCACGATCCTGCCCGGCGCGGTGATAGAGCCCGGCGCGGTCATCACCGACTCCCTCATCGGCACAAGGGCCCGAGTAGGCGAACGCTCCGTCCTGACCGGCACGGTCATAGGCGACGGCGCGGTAGTGGGCCCCGACAACGAACTGACCATCGGCGCCCGAGTCTGGTGCGACGCCCAAATCCCCCCAGCCGCCCTCCGCTTCTCCCCGGACCAGTAGCCACAGCCTCTTCCGGCCCGTCCGGCGTCCTTCCAGCCCGTCCGGCGTTTGAGGACAAGGCCTCTTCAGGGCCGAAGCGGGGGTCCGGGGGCGCAGCCCCCGGGGTCGGGACGGGAAGGGGCGGCGGGGGCGAAAACCCTCACGGGCCCCCTCACGGGCCCCCTCACGGGCCCCCTCACGGGCCCCCTCACGGGCCCCCTCACGGGCCCCCTCACGGGCCCCCTCACGGGCCCCCTCACGGGCCC
>NZ_JBEPBM010000013.1:207085-229634 GCF_040299205.1 Streptomyces sp. NPDC000983
CCCCCCTCACAACCGCCCGATATCCCCCCGGGGCATCCGCGGCGCCCGCCGCCCCGGCACCCGCCCGCTCAACAGAATCAACCGAGCGGCCCGATGCCGCTGCCCCGCATAAGGCTCCAGCAACGACAACATCACCGCATCATCCGCATCCCGATCCCCCGCCAACGCAAACCCCACGATCCCCGGCAGATGCAGATCCCCCACCGTCACCGCATCCGCCGCCCCATGACTGCGCTGCACCACCTCCGCGGAGGTCCAAGGCCCCACCCCCGCCACAACCTCCAGCCGAGCCCGAGCCTCCTCCGGCCCCAGACCCACCGCCTCCTCCATCCGCGAAGCGACCCGCACGGCCCGCAGAATCGTCGACGCCCGCTTGTTGTCGACCCCGGCCCGATGCCACTCCCACGACGGAATCAACGCCCACGTCCGCGGCTCCGGCATCACGGACATCCGTTCGGGCGCGGGACC
Organism: Streptomyces sp. NPDC000983; assembly: GCF_040299205.1. Taxonomy (NCBI): domain Bacteria; kingdom Bacillati; phylum Actinomycetota; class Actinomycetes; order Kitasatosporales; family Streptomycetaceae; genus Streptomyces; species Streptomyces sp. NPDC000983. The sequence continues at coordinate 207,554 of NZ_JBEPBM010000013.1, forward strand.
CGGCGCCGGCTCCCCGTACTTGCGCACCAGCGCTCCCCAGGCCCGGTACGCCTCGTCGACGGTGACCTTCTGCTCCAGGATCGAGGGGATCAGGGACTCCAGCACCAGCCCGGTGCGGGTCAGCCGCAGCCCGGGCCGCCGGTGCCGGGCGAGCGCGACCACCCGGTGCCGCGGCACGAACGCCTCCGGATCGTCCTCGGCGCCCAGCAGCCGGGGCACCCCGTCCAGCAGCCACTCCGCCCCGGGCCCCCACGCCTCGGCCCGTACCGTCGTCCCCCGCAGCGCGACCCGCAGGGTGCCGGGCCCGAGCGGCGTACGGCAGGCCCGCCACACGGACCCGTCGGGCGTCGTACGGAACGTCGGGTCCCCGGGCCCGCGCCGCAACGGCCCGAGCACCAGCCCCAGTTCGAGCGGCCCCTCGGGCACCCAGCTCCGCACCCGCCCCGCCACCGCGGCCTGCCGCGGCGCCCCGGCGGGCACCCCGACCTGCCCACCCCGCACGGTCGTACGGGTGGGCCGGGGCGAGAAACGTCCAGCCACGAATGAGGTCCCGGGGGAGTGAGGGAGCAGTCCTACGAGGGTAGGCCGAAGCCGCCGTACGTCAGCGCACCTCGATGAAGTCCCCCGCGTCCCGCTCAGCACGGGCCGGCGGCTCCTGTGCGGGATGCCCCACGGCCACCGCCCCCATCGGATCCCAGTCACCGGGCAGCCCCAGCACCTCGCGCACGACGTCCCGGCAGAACATCGTCGAGGAGACCCAGGCCGACCCCAGCCGCTCACCGGCCAGCGCCACCAGGAAGTTCTGCACCCCGGCCCCGGCCGCCACCACGAACATCTCCCGCTCGGCGGCGTCGCGCCGGGCGTGGCCGTAGGTGTGCGAGCCGTCCATGACCAGACACGGCACCACCAGGTAGGGCGCGTTGCGCAGGACGTCCCCGCGCCGCACCCGCTTGGCGATCGACTCCTCGCTCCTGCCGTCCCGCCGCAGGTCCGCGATCCACGCGTCCCGCATGGCGTCCAGCAGCCGGACCCTGGACTCCGCCGACTCCAGCAGGACGAACCGCCAGGGCGTGGTGTGGTGCGGCGCGGGCGCGGTGACGGCCGCGGCGACGGCCCGCCGCACCGCACCGGGGTCGACGGCCTCCCCGGTGAAGGCCCGCACCGTACGGCGCTGGGTGACCGCCAGCCGTACCGCCTCCGAGGTGCCGAGCCGGAACATGTCGTCGTGCCCGCCGCGCACCATGGCCCGGGCACCCTCGCCGTGCCCTTCGCCGACCACGACGTGCGGCAGTCCGCGCACCACGGCGACGGGCAGCCCGGCGGCCTTGCCCTTGACGAGGTCGCCGGCGGCGGCCAATTCGTCCGCGGTCGCCACGACGGTCGCGCTCAGCGGATTGCCGTACCCGTCGGTGCCCCCGCGCAGGTCGTCGAGCACGCGCACTCCGGCGGCGCCGATCGCCACGTCCGTGAGCCCCGAGCGCCAGGGTCGTCCGAAGGTGTCGGTGACGACCACCCCGACGTCGACGCCGAGGGCGTCGCGCAGCCCCTCCCGGACCGCCCGCGCGGACGCGTCCGGATCCTCGGGCAGCAACAGCACCGTCCCGGCGGGGGTGTTGGAGGCGTCGACGCCGGCCGCGGCCATGACCAGGCCCTGCCGGTTCTCCACGATCCGCAGCGTCCCGCGCCGGGCCACCACCCGCACGGTCTCGGCGTCGATCGCGGCCTCCCGGTCGGCGGCCTCGACGATCCGGCCCTCCGCCTTGGAGACGATCTTGGAGGTGACCAGCAGGACGTCACCGTCGGCCAGCGCGGGTTCCGCGGCCGCGATCAGCTTGGCGAGGTCGTCGCCCGCCGTGACCTCGGGGAGCCCGGGCACGGCCCAGACGCGGTACCCGCCCGGGGACGCCTCGCTCACGCTCCCCGCACCTCCTCGGCCAGGTCCAGCGCCTCCCGGGCCATCCGCGCGGTCGCGTCGAGGTCGCTCATCATCAGCGGTACGGCCCGGCAGCGGATGCCGGCCGCCTCGATCCGCTCCACCGAACCGGCGTCCACGCTGTCGACGAGCCAGCCGTCGAGCAGCCCCGAGCCGTAGTGCTCGGCGACCGCCGCGGCCGTCGACTCCACCCCGACCGCCGCGAGCACCTTGTCGGCCATCCCGCGCACGGGCGCGTCCCCGACGATGGGGGACAGGCCCACCACCGGCACGCCCGCCTCGGCGATCGCCTCGCGGATGCCGGGCACGGCGAGGATCGTGCCGACGGAGACGACCGGGTTGGACGGCGGGAACAGCACGACGTCGGCCTCGGCGATCGCCTCCAGCACGCCCGGCGCCGGCTTGGCCTGCTCGGCGCCGACCGGCACCACGGCCTCGGCGGGGACGGAGGCCCGCAGCCGCACCCAGTACTCCTGGAAGTGGATCGCTTTGCGCTCGCCGTCGATCTCCACGGCGACATGGGTCTCGATCCGGTCGTCGCTCATCGGGATGAGCCGGACCCCGGGCTTCCAGCGGTCGCACAGCGCCTCGGTCACCGCGCTCAGCGGGAACCCGGCGCCGATCATCTGGGTCCGCACGATGTGCGTGGCGAAGTCCCGGTCGCCGAGCCCGAACCACTCCGGGCCCACGCCGTACGCCGCGAGTTCCTCCTTGAGGTGGAAGGTCTCCTCGGCCCGCCCCCAGCCCTGCTCCTCGTTGATGCCGCCGCCGAGGGTGTACATCACCGTGTCCAGGTCCGGGCAGACCTTCAGCCCGAAGAGGTGGATGTCGTCGCCGGTGTTGCCGATGACGGTGATGTCCGCGTCCGGCGCGGCCCGCTTCAGACCGCGCAGGAACCGGGCACCGCCGATGCCGCCTGCCAGAACCACAATGCGCATGGGAGCAAGCATGGCAGGCGGGTCCGACAACGCGTCAGGCGGTCACGGGAGGCGGACCGCCTCCGCGGCGCACCGGCTGTGCATCGGCATCTCCGTCAGGCCCGGGTAGTAGACGTGCAGGCTGACCGCGGGCTCCAGTGCGCCGTTGATCACCTCGTGCACGTACCCCGGTGCGAAGACCCGCTGCGAGCCCGGGGCCAGGGTGCGCGTACCGCGGTCGGTGCGCTCGGTCAGCGCGCCCTCCAGGACGGTCAGTACGCCGGAGGAGGGGCCGTGGTCGTGCAGTCCGCTGCCCTGGCCGGGCACCCACGACAGCAGCCACACCTCGTAGCCGGGGCCGGTGCGCAGCCGGTGGTACCAGCGGGTGGTGGCGTCGTAGCGGACGAGGTGCTCCCACTGGGAGCGGTCGGCGGCGATGGAGCGGGCCAGGCCGGCGAACTCGGCGACGGTGGCCGGGTGCTCGCGCGGGGCCTGGAGCAGGTGCGGGACTTCGAGGATGTCGCCGGCGATCTGGAGGTCGCTGTCGCTGTTCATGGGTGCGGTGGTTCCTCGGCGGAGAGTGGGGGGTGGCTGGGTGTCACGGACCGTCGGCCCGGATCACGGGCGACAGAGGTGCCCGGGTGGGGCGAGGGGAACAAGCAGCCGAGTCGCGGTGGACTCAGAGCGGCCGGAGCGCGATGGGCTCAACAGCCGGAACAGCAACAACAGCTACAGCGAGCGTGGGCAGCACCGACGGACCCGGCGGTGCGGGTCGAGGTGAGTGCCAAGTTCGCGAGCATGCCCACAAGGACAGCGGTTCACACCTTCACTGTCAACTCGACACCCGGTATGTGGGACATGTTTCACCTCATCCGGTTCATCTGACTGGCGAAAGGTTTGTTCATGGGGTGGCCGGGACACATGGCGCACAACCGGGTGCGCGAACCTCGCCGGTGTCCCGTGATCCGACTGTGATCCGGTTCGCTTCGACGCGCGTGTCGGAACGAGATCGAACGCTTGGGCGTCCTTCTTCGTACTAGGTCCGTACGGCCTGGGGGCCCTTCGTGGGTGCTGTCTGCATGTCAAGGTTTATGCCGATTTGAACACTTTCCGCTAGGCCTTGGTTCCGCAGAGTGAATAAGGGGCCCAATAGCAGATCTCGGCTTGACTCGCCCGGAGCAGCACACTTGTAATTTCACTCGTGTCGTTCAGCCGGCATCGGTAACGGCTAGATCACGGGGACGCGAAAGACAGACGAGGGGCGCACATGACCGAGCTGGTGCAGCAACTGCTGGTCGACGACGCGGACGAGGAACTCGGCTGGCAGGAGCGCGCGCTGTGCGCCCAGACCGACCCCGAGTCGTTCTTCCCCGAGAAGGGCGGCTCCACCCGCGAGGCCAAGAAGGTCTGCCTCGCCTGTGAGGTCCGCTCCGAATGCCTCGAGTACGCCCTCGCCAACGACGAACGCTTCGGCATCTGGGGCGGCCTCTCGGAGCGGGAGCGCCGCAGGCTGAAGAAGGCCGCCGTCTGACCGGACGCGCGCACAAACCGCATATACGGACGTAGCCGACGGCCCGTCGCAGGTGGGTTATCCACAGGCGGCGGGCCGTCGCCATGGTCAGCCGATAGTGTGGTCGCTCGTCCGAGACGCCCCGCCGCCCACTCGGGGCACAGGCGTCCACCACAGTCCACCGAACCGGGGCCCGTACCTCGATGTCCGTGCACAGCCACTCGGCAGCCCGTCAAGACGCCGCTGCCACGCCAGAGTTCCCGCGTCACGTGGTGACCGCGGTCCTCGTCACCCACGACGGCGCCCGCTGGCTCCCCGACGCCCTCGCCGGGCTGATCGGCCAGGACCGCCCGGTGCAGTCCGTGGTGGCCGCCGACACCGGCAGCGCGGACGACTCCGCCCAGCTGGTCACCGAGGCCCTCGGCGCCGACAGCGTGCTGCACCTCGCCCGGCGCACCGGCTTCGGCCAGGCCGTCGAGGAGGCGGCCCGCACCGCGCCCGTCCTCACCCCCGACGACCTGCCCTACCTGCGGCGGCCCAGCGGCTGGGACCCGGTCACCCGCTCCTGGCGCGACGACGCCTACGACATGCCGGAGCTCCCGCACGGCGAACCGGTGCAGTGGCTGTGGCTGCTGCACGACGACTGCGCCCCGGAACCCGACGCCCTGGCCCAGCTGCTGCGCGTCGTGGAGAACGAGCTCGAACTCGGCCGTGACGACGTCGCCGTCGTCGGCCCCAAGCTGCGCGGCTGGTACGACCGCCGCCAGCTGCTGGAGGTCGGCGTCTCCATCGCCCACTCCGGCCGCCGTTGGACCGGCCTCGACCGCCGCGAACAGGACCAGGGCCAGCACGACCACGTCCGGTCCGTGCTGTCGGTGTCCACCGCGGGCATGCTGATCCGGCGGGACGTCTTCGAACAGCTCGGCGGCTTCGACCGGCGACTGCCCCTGATGCGGGACGACGTCGACCTGTGCTGGCGCGCCCAGTCGGCCGGCCACCGCGTCCTGATCGCCCCCGAGGCGGTCGTACGCCACGCCGAGGCGGCCTCCCGCGAGCGCCGCGCGGTCGACTGCGCGGGCCGCACCACGGCCTCCCCGCACAAGGTCGACAAGGCCGGCGCCGTCTACACCCTGCTCGTCAACAGCCGCTCGGCCGTGCTCCCCTGGGTGCTGCTGCGCCTGGTCCTCGGCACCCTGCTCAGGACCGTCGCCTACCTCGTGGGCAAGGTGCCCGGACAGGCCGTCGACGAGATCCGCGGCCTGCTGGGCGTGCTGCTGCGGCCCGAGCGGATCATCGCCGGCCGGCGCGGCCGGGGCCGCCCGGTCGTCGACAAGGACGAGATGCGGCCCCTGTTCCCGCCGCCCGGCGCGACCGTGCGGGCCACCGTGGAACAGGCCGCAGGCAGCCTCTTCGGCAGCTCCGACACCGAGACCACCTCCGGTGCCGGACGGCACGGCGGCGGCATCGAGTCCGGACCCGGCGGCGACGACGCGGACTTCCTGGAGATCGAACAGTTCGCCCGGCTCAAGCGCATCGCCCGCAAGCCCGGCCCGGTCCTCTTCCTCGCCCTGCTGCTCGTCTCGCTCGTCGCCTGCCGCGAACTGCTCGGCGGCGGAGCCCTCGCGGGCGGCGCCCTGCTGCCCGCGCCGGCCGAAGCGGGCGACCTGTGGTCGCGCTACCTCGACTCCTGGCACCCGGTCGGCGCCGGCGGCACCGCCGCCGCGCCCCCCTACCTGGCGATCGTGGCGCTGCTGGCCTCCCTGCTCCTCGGCTCGACCGGACTCGCGGTGACCGTGCTGCTCGTCTGCTCGGTGCCGCTGGCCGGACTCACCGCCTACTTCGCCTCCCGCCCGCTCGTCGAGTCCCGCCTGCTGCGCGCCTGGGCCGCCATCGCCTACGCCTTCCTGCCCGCGGCGACCGGCGCACTGGCCGGCGGCCGGATCGGCACCGCCGTCCTCGCCGTCCTGCTGCCGCTCCTCGCCCGCGCGGGCGTCGCCGCCAGCGGCCTGGCGAACACCGGCGGCGCGCGCGGCAGTTGGCGTGCCACCTGGGCGTACGCCCTGCTGCTGACGGTCACCACCGCGTTCACGCCCATCGTGTGGCCGATCGCGCTGCTGCTCGGCGGGGCCGTGCTCGCCGTCCGCCGAGCCGACATCGTCGCCCACGGCCTGCGCTTCCTGGCGCAGCTCGGCGTCCCGCTGCTGGTCCTGGCGCCCTGGTCGCTGACCCTACTCCCGTTCGGCTTCTTCGACGAACCCGGCCTGGAGTACGGCTCCTCCGCCGCCTCCGCCCTCGACCTGCTCGGCGCGGTCCCCGGCGGCCCCGGCACGGTCAGCGGTCTGATGCTGATCGGCGTCGTGCTGGCCGCGCTCGCCGCCCTGCTGCGCTCGGAGCGCCAGTTCGGCATCTGGGCGGCCTGGACGGTCGCCCTGGTGGGCCTCGTCCTCGCGGTCCTGTCCAACGGCTCCACCTGGGCCGGCCCCGCCACCCTCGTCTACGGCATCGCCCTGCTGGCGGCCGCCGTGCTCGGCGCCGACGGCGCACGCTCCCGGGTGGCCGAGCAGAGCTTCGGCTGGCGCCAGCCGGTGGCCGCGCTGATCGCCTTCGCGGCCGCGGCGGGCCCGCTGCTGCTCGCCGCCGGCTGGATGATCCGCGGCGCCGACGGCCCCGTGGAGCGACGAGACCCGGTCCAGGTGCCCGCGTTCGTCGCCGAGGAGAGCGGCAGCCGCGACCAGGCCCGCACCCTCGTCCTCGACAGCGACTCCGCCGCCCATGTGAGCTACACCCTGGTCCGCGGCTCCGGTGCCCGGCTCGGCGACGCCGAACTCGCCTCCGTCGCCGGCGCGAACAGCGGGCTGGACAAGGTCGTCGCCAACCTCGTCGCCGGCTCCGGCGCCGACCAGGCCGACCAGCTCGGCCAGTTCGCCGTGGCCTACGTCCTCGTCCACAAGGGCGCGCCCCGCGAGGTCACCCGGGTGCTCGACGCCACGCCCGGCCTGAACCGGCTCAGCCAGCAGCACGGCAGCGCGCTGTGGCGGGTCGACCAGGAGGTCGCGCGCGCCACGATCGTCACCGGCTCCGGTGAACCGCAGACCGTCGCCGCGGGCCCGGTCGAGATCCACACCGAGATCCCGGCGGGGTCCGACGGCCGGACCCTGCGCCTGGCCGACACCGCCGACGCGGGCTGGACGGCCACCCTGGACGGCAAGCCGCTCACCCGCACCACCGTCGACGGCTGGGCCCAGGGCTTCGAACTCCCCGCCGCCGGCGGCCGGCTGGACGTCACCTTCGAGGACTCCTTCGGCCACACCGCCTGGCTGTGGGCGCAGGGCTCCCTCGCCGTCGTCCTGGTCGTCCTCGCCCTGCCCGGCCGCCGCCGGGATATCGACGACGACCTCCCCGAGGAGCCGTCCCTCCCGGCCCAGGACATCTCCGGCGACGGCCGCCGCGCCCGCCGCCTGCGCGCCCAGGCCGAGGCGGAGGAGCAGGAGGGGTCCGAGGAGTTCCCCGCCCCCGCGCAGGAGGACACCTCCGCCCCGATCCCGCAGCAGTCCTACGGCGACCACGACACCCCGAGCTACGCGGGCGCCCCCGAGTACGGCGGCTACGGCGACCGGTACCAGCAGGGCCAGGCGTATCCGGCGGGCGGCTACGACCAGACCTACCAGGCCGATCCGTACCAGGCCGGCCCGTACGACCCGTACGGGTACGGCGGGCCGGGCGGGCAGGGCGGCTACGACCAGAACGCCTACGACGGGACCTACCAGCAGGGCTACGACACCGGGTACGACCCGGCGCAGCAGCCGCACCAGCACGGGGCCGAGCGTCCGGACGGGAGCCAGCAGTGAACCGCACCACCCTCTCCCTGATCGCCGGCGCGACCGCGCTCGCCGCCGTCACCGGGTTCGCCTCGATGAGCACCCCGGAGGCGTCCGGCGAGGACCGGGCCGAGGCCGCCGCCGTCCTGCCCGTGGAGCGCACCAGCCTGCTGTGCCCGACGCCCAGCACCTCCGACCTCGCCGAGACGACGTACACCTCCTTCACCCCCGTCACCGAGGGCACGGACGACAAGGGCGAGGCCGCACTCCGCGCCGCGACCGCGCAGTCCCCGACGGCGGACGCCGAGGACGGCGAGGACACCGAGGACAAGGACACCGAGGACAAGGGCGAGAAGGCCGAGAAGCCCGTCCTGGCCCCGAAGGAACCGGGGAAGCCGGTCGCCGAGGACGCCAACGGCGCCGACGCGCCCGCGCTGGTCGGCACCGCCGAGGGCAGGTTCGCGCCCGGCTGGACCGTGCAGCAGACCACCGAGGTCACGGCCGGCACCGGACGCGGCCTCCAGGGCCTCAACTGCGCCGCCCCCGACACGGAGTTCTGGTTCCCCGGTGCCAGCACGGCGGCGGAGCGCACGGACTACGTTCACCTGACCAACCCGGACGACTCCGCGGCCGTCGTCGACATCAAGCTGTACAGCAAGGACGGCGCGCTGGAGACGACCGTCCCGGACGGCATCACGGTCAAGCCGCACTCCACCGAGCCGGTCCTGCTCTCCACGCTCACCGCCGAGAAGCAGACCAACCTCACCGCGCACGTCACCGTCCGCAGCGGGCGCGTCGGCGCCGCGGTGCAGGCGCTGGACGACAGCCTCGGCGGCGACTGGCTGGCCGCCTCCACCGACCCCGGCGGCAGCCTGGTCATGCCCGGCATCCCCGAGGACGCCACCGCGGTCCGGCTGATCGCGTTCACCCCCGACGGCTCCGACGCCGACCTGAAGGTCCAGCTGGCCTCCCCGACCGGCCTGATCACCCCGGCCGGCAACGAGACGCTGCACGTCAAGGCGGGCATGACGGCCGCGGTCGACCTCGGCGACGTGACCCGCGGCGAGTCCGGCTCCCTGGTCCTGACCCCCACCTCCCGATCGGTCCCGGTGGTGGCCGCGCTGCGCGTGGTGCGTGGCGAGGGCGAGGCCCAGGAGACGTCGTTCATCCCGGCCACCCGGCCGGTCGGCACCCGCGCGAGCGCGGCGGCGAACACCGAGAAGGGCACCACCCTGTCGGTGACCGCCCCGACCGCCACGGCCCGGGTGAAGGTCACGGCGTCGGCGGGCACCGAGGGCGGCAAGGCGGTGACCAAGACGTTCACCGTCAAGAAGGGCACCACCCAGAAGATCGCCGTCCCGGTCCCGAGCGGACTGAAGGGCACCTACGCCCTCACGGTCGAAACGGTCTCGGGCGGTCCGGTCTACGCCTCCCGCACCCTGACCTCCACCGTGGGGGACGTTCCGGCCTTCACCACCCAGACCCTCCCGGACGACCGGGGCATGGTGAAGGTGCCGGAGGCCGACCAGGACCTGTCGGTGCTTCAGAAGTAGCCGCGGCCGGGGCCGACGGGCCCCGGCTCAGTCCTCCCCGTACCGCGGGTCGACGGTCTCCGGGGTGAGGCCCAGCAGCTCCGCCACCTGCTCCACGACCACCTCGTGCACGAGTGCCGCCCGCTCGTCGCGGCCCTTGGTGCGGATCTCGACCGGGCGCCGGTAGACGATCACGCGCGCGGGGCGTCCTTCCCGGGCCGCGATGGCGCCGCCCAGGGGCACCGCCTCGTCGTTCCAGTTCTGCCCCGACCCGTCGGTGGGCGGCACCTCCATGACCAGGAAGTCCATGTCGGCCAGCTGCGGCCACTTGCGCTCCAGGCGCTCCACGGAGTCCTGCACCAGGTCGGCGAAGACCTCGGCGCGGCTGGCGGCCAGCGGCACCTGGGGCGGCGCGATCGGCCCACGCATGCCCCGGCCGTGACGGTCACGACGGCGGGGCCCTGGGCGGCCTGCGGCACGGGGCGGTACGGGGTTGTCCATCACCGGTGAAGCCTAGTCCTCGCCAGGAGCCCGCGCCGCGCCCACACGGCCGCCCGGCCCCGGTCCGTGCCCGCCGGATTCCATGCCACCGGATGACTGTTCCGGTCCTCGCCGGGCTCGATTCCATATCGCTCCCGGACCGGCGATTCAAGGTGAATGACGTTGTTTGTACCGAGTGTTGACTGGGCCAGATCCGGCCCGAACGGCTGAAAATCGACGTTACCGCAGGTCAGGGAGGTGCGTCGGAAGGGCTCCGTGAGGCGTTCGGACGCACGACACGGTGGAGTGAGCTGAGGGAGAGTCGTCGCGGCCCGCTCAAGAGTGCGGTACCGTCCAACGTCGTGAGCCCTGTACGTCGCTGTTCGCGCACCGCTTGCGGCCGTCCCGCCGTAGCGACGCTGACGTACGTCTACGCCGACTCGACCGCGGTCCTCGGCCCGCTCGCCACCTACGCCGAACCCCACTGCTACGACCTGTGCGCCGAGCACTCCGAGCGCCTGACCGCGCCGCGTGGCTGGGAGGTCGTCCGGCTCCTCGACGGCTCCGCCCCGGCCCGCCCCAGCGGCGACGATCTGGAAGCGCTTGCCAACGCCGTGCGCGAGGCGGCCCGCCCGCAGGAACGTACCGCTGGGGCGGGCGGCGGGGCCCGTACGGCGGACCCGATGGAGGTCGCCCGCCGAGGCCATCTCAGGGTCCTGCGCTCCCCGGACAACTGACCTCGCGTCACCCCGCGACCGCGGCCGGGTGCGACCGGTGACGTTACGGCTGGGGGTCCACTCGGTGATCACACGGCCCGCCCACGGCCGGTGCGGGTACTTTGGGGACTCCCATGGGACTTTTCAGGAAGGTTGGCCGTGGCTGTTGATCTGTCGCAGCTCGTGAAGGCGTACGACGTGCGCGGAGTCGTCCCCGACCAGTGGGACGAGGCGCTCGCCGAGCTGTTCGGGGCGGCCTTCGCCCGGGTCACCGGCGCGGACGCGATCGTGACCGGGCACGACATGCGCCCTTCGTCCCCCGGCCTGTCCGCCGCCTTCGCGCGCGGCGCGGCCGCCCAGGGCGTCGACGTCACCGAGATCGGCCTGTGCTCCACCGACCAGCTGTACTACGCCTCCGGCGCCCTCGACCTGCCCGGCGCGATGTTCACCGCCTCGCACAACCCGGCCCAGTACAACGGCATCAAGATGTGCCGCGCCGGCGCCGCCCCGGTCGGCCAGGACACCGGCCTGAGCGAGATCCGCGCCCTGGTGGAGCAGTGGAGCGAGACCGGCGCCCCGCCGGCCGCCGCGACGACGGGAGACGTCACCCGGCGCGAGACGCTGGAGGACTACGCGGCCCACCTGCGCTCGCTCGTCGACCTGACCTCCATCCGCCCCCTGAAGGTCGTCGTCGACGCGGGCAACGGCATGGGCGGCCACACCGTGCCCACCGTCTTCGCCGGCCTGCCGCTGGACCTCGTCCCGATGTACTTCGAACTGGACGGCACCTTCCCCAACCACGAGGCCAACCCGCTCGACCCGGCGAACCTCGTCGACCTCCAGCGCCGGGTCCGCGAGGAGTCCGCCGACCTCGGCATCGCCTTCGACGGCGACGCCGACCGCTGCTTCGTCGTGGACGCCGACGGCGAACCCGTCTCCCCCTCCGCCGTCACCGCCCTGGTCGCCTCCCGCGAACTCGCCCGCAACGGCGGCAAGGGCACCGTCATCCACAACCTGATCACCTCCTGGTCGGTCCCCGAGGTGGTCCGGGAGCACGGCGGCACACCGGTGCGCACCCGCGTGGGCCACTCCTTCATCAAGGCCGAGATGGCGAAGTCCGGCGCGATCTTCGGCGGCGAGCACTCCGCGCACTACTACTTCGCCGACTTCTGGAACGCGGACACCGGCATGCTGGCCGCCCTCCACGTCCTCGCCGCCCTCGGCGGCCAGGACGGCCCGCTCTCGGAGCTGGTCGGCCAGTACGACCGCTACGTCGGCTCGGGAGAGATCAACTCCACCGTCGCCGACCAGCAGGCCCGCCTGACCGCGATCCGCGAGACCTACCGGGACCGCGACGACGTCACCCTCGACGACCTCGACGGCCTCACCGTCTCCGCCGCCGACTGGTGGTTCAACGTCCGCCCCTCCAACACCGAACCCCTCCTCCGGCTGAACGCCGAGGCCAGGGACGAGGCGACCATGACCAAGGTCCGGGACGAGGTCCTGGCCCTGATCCGCGCCTGACCCCCCGGGAGGCGCGCCGCCGCCCGGGCGGCGCCCCTCCCGACCGGGTGCCCGGCGGGCCCGGCCGACGCGACGGCACCCCCTGCACCCCCCGAGGAACCCGCCCCGGCGGTAACCTGACCAGGCACGTCCGCGACCCCGACACACCCCCGGAAGGACCCCCATGCCGCTCGAAGCCGGTCTCCTGGAGATCCTCGCCTGCCCGGCCTGCCACGCCCCTCTTGAGGAGCAGGACGCCGAGCTGATCTGTACAGGCCAGGACTGCGGCCTGGCGTACCCCGTCCGCGACGGCATCCCGGTCCTCCTCGTCGACGAGGCCCGCCGACCCGCGTAACCCCACCCGGCGACCGGAGGCTCCCGACCGTGCTCGACGAATCGCTGCTCGACACCCCCGAGGCCCTCTCGCAGGCCGACCGCCGCGGACTGCTCCGCGGCGCCGCCGAGGCCGGCGCCCGGGTCCGCACCGCCGCCCGACTCGCCACCGAGGCGGGCCTGGGCGAGCTCAAACCCGACGGCCGCCCCCGCGCCGTCCTCATCGCGGGACCCGGCGCCGCCGCCACCAGCGCCGCCGACCTCCTCGGCGCCCTCGCCGGAGCGGGCAGCCCCGTCACCCGGCTGGCCCCCGCGGGCGTGGCCCCCGCCGCCGGCGCCCTGCGCTGGGAACTGCCCGGCTGGGCCGGCTCCGTGGACCTGCTCCTGATCGCCACCCCGGACGGCACCGAACCCGGCCTGTCCCTGCTCGCCGAGCAGGCCTACCGCCGGGGCTGCACCGTCGTGGCCGTCGCCCCGGCCCGCACCCCGCTCGCCGAGGCACTGGTCGCCGCGCACGGCCTGTTCGTACCGATGGCGACCGCGCCGTACGAGGAGGACACCCCCCTCGCCGCATCCGCGCCCGGCGTCCTGTGGGCGCTGCTCACCCCGCTGCTCGCGCTGCTGGACCGGGTCGGCCTGCTGGCCGCGCCCGCCGACGCCCTGGAGAAGGTCGCCGACCGCCTCGACCGCGTCGCCGAGCGCTGCGGGCCCGCCATCGCCACCTACGGCAACCCCGCCAAGACCCTGGCCGCGGAACTCGCCGACGCGCTCCCGGTGATCTGGACCGAGGGCACCTCGGCCGGCCCCGCGGGCCGCCGCTTCGCCATCGCCCTCGCCGAACTCTCCGGCCGCCCCGCGGTCGTCGCGGAACTCCCCGAGGCGCTCGCCACGCACAACGCCCTCCTCGCCGGCCCCCTGGCCGCCAGCGCCGATCCGGACGACTTCTTCCGCGACCGGGTGGAGGAACCGCCCGCGCTGCACGCGTGCGTGGTGCTGCTCCGGGACCGCCCCAGCGGCGGGCTCAGCGCGGCGCCCGGCGCCCGTGAACTGGCCCTGAGTCACGACACGCCGATCAGCGAGCTGGAACCGGAGGCCGGCGACGAACTGGAGACGCTCGCCGAGCTGATCGCCATCACGGATTTCGCCGCCGTTTACCTGGCGCTCGCCTCGGGCGCCTGATCCGGCCCGGACGCCCCGACCGACGCACGCGGACCACCCCCGCGTCGCACGCAGAGAGAACCCTATGGACCGCCTCGACAACACCGTCCGCCCCTACGCCTGGGGTTCCACCACCCTGATCCCGCACCTGCTCGGGACCGAACCGACCGGCGAACCGCAGGCGGAGATGTGGATGGGCGCCCACCCCGGCGCCCCCTCGCACACCGGCCGGGGCACCCTCGTCGACATCGTCGACGCCGACCCCGAGAAGGAACTCGGCGCTGCGGGCGTCGCCAAGTTCGGCCCCCGCCTGCCCTTCCTGCTGAAGCTGCTCGCCGCCGGCGCCCCGCTCTCCCTCCAGGTCCACCCCGACCTCACCCAGGCCCGCGACGGCTTCGCCGACGAGGAACGCCGAGGCGTCCCCCTCGACGCCGGCCACCGCAACTACAAGGACGCCAACCACAAGCCCGAACTGATCTGCGCCCTCACCGAGTTCGACGGCCTGTGCGGCTTCCGCGACCCGGTCCGCGCCGCCGACCTGATCGCCGGCCTCGGCGTGGACTCCCTCAAGCCGTACGTCGACCTGCTCCACGCGCACCCCGAGGAAGCGGCCCTGCGCGAGGTGCTCACCGCGATCCTCTCCGCCGACCGCGACGACATGGCCCGCACCGTCACCGAGGCCGCGGCCGCCTGCGACCGCCTCGGCGGCCCCTACACGCCGTACGCCGAACTCGCCCACCACTACCCGGGCGACCCCGGCGTCATCGCCGCGATGCTCCTCAACCACGTCCGACTCCAGCCCGGCGAGGCCCTGTTCCTCGGCGCCGGCATCCCGCACGCCTACATCAGCGGCCTCGGCGTGGAGATCATGGCCAACTCCGACAACGTCCTGCGCTGCGGGCTCACCCCCAAGCACGTCGACGTCCCCGAACTCCTGCGCATCGTCCGCTTCGAGGCCGCCGACCCGGGCGTCCTGCGCCCCGAGGCTGCCCCGGACGGCGAGGAGGTCTACGAGACGCCCATCGACGAGTTCCGGCTCTCCCGCTACGTCCTGCCCGAGGACGCCGCCGCCCACGACCTCACCCGAGCCACGGCACAGATCCTGCTCTGCACGGCGGGCTCGGTGCGCGCGGGCGAACTCACGCTCGCCCCGGGCGAGTCCGTGTTCGTCCCGGCGGGCGAAAAGGCCGAAGTGTCCGGCACCGGCACGGTCTTCAGGGCCACCGTCGTCGCCTGACCCGCAGGCCGAGGTCACAAAGCGATTGCCCCGCCCGGCCCTTCGGACGGTCCGGCGCCTGACGGCCTTACCGGGCTGCAACAATGACCCACCGGCAAAGGACCGGCAAAGCCACCACGGGCGACAGGCCCCGCACGGCGTACGTACGAAGGGACACCGCGACCACATGAGCGCGTCAGGCGGCACCAAGGCAATCGTGGCGGCACTCGCCGCCAACCTAGCGATCGCCGTAGCGAAGTTCGTGGCGTTCCTGTTCAGCGGCTCGTCCTCGATGCTCGCCGAGTCGGTCCACTCCCTGGCCGACTCCGGCAACCAGGGCCTGCTGCTCGTCGGCGGCAAGAAGGCCCAGCGCGAGGCGACCCCGCAGCACCCCTTCGGCTACGGCCGCGAGCGCTACATCTACGCCTTCCTCGTCTCGATCATCCTCTTCTCCGTCGGCGGCATGTTCGCCCTCTACGAGGGCTACGAGAAGATCAAGCACCCGCACGAGATCGAGCACTGGTACTGGCCGGTGGGCGTCCTCGTCTTCGCGATCATCGCCGAGACCTTCTCCTTCCGGACCGCCATCAAGGAGTCCAACGTCCTGCGCGGCCAGAAGTCCTGGAAGGAGTTCGTCCGGCACGCCAAGGCGCCCGAGCTGCCCGTCGTCCTCCTGGAGGACCTCGGCGCCCTGGTCGGCCTGGTCCTGGCCCTCGGCGGCGTCAGCCTCGCCCTCGCCACCGGCGACGGCGTCTGGGACGGCATCGGCACCCTGTGCATCGGCGTGCTCCTCATCCTGATCGCGGTCGTCCTCGCCATCGAGACCAAGTCGCTGCTGCTCGGCGAGGCCGCGGGCGTCGAGGACGTCCACAAGATCGAGGCCGCGGTCGTCGACGGCGACACCGTCACCCGCATCATCCACATGCGCACGCTGCACCTCGGCCCCGAGGAGCTGCTCGTCGCCGCCAAGATCGCCGTCCGGCACGACGACACGGCCACCGAGGTCGCCGCCGCCATCGACGCCGCCGAGGCCCGCATCCGCGAGGCCGTCCCGATCGCCCGCGTCATCTACCTGGAGCCCGACGTCTACAGCGAGACCGAGGCGGCCCGCGGCGCCGACCCCGAGGCCACCCCCGGCGGCCCGTCCTCGGACCCCGCCGGTCACTGACACCCCGCGCACCGCACGAAGGGCCCGCCGGAACGCCCCGGCGGGCCCTTCGCCGTCCCACGGCACCCGCCTCACAGGTTCCGCGGCCACAACTGCGTCTCCACCGCCACCGGCCGCCGCCGCATCACCCGCGCGGCGATTCCGGCCACCAGCCCGAGCACGGCGAGCACCATCCCCAGCAGCGCGGCGGAACCCAGCAGCAGCGGTGCCGCACGACTGTCCGTCACCCGCCCCCGCACGGCGTCCACCGCAACCGTCCCCGCGTGGTCCTCGGCGAAGAAGCGCGAGTCGCGCGCGTTCTGCCGGTGATCACCGAGCAGGAAGAGCCGCCCCTCGGGCACGGTCACGTCGTACGACCGGTGCGTCCCGTCCGCGATGCCGTCCCTCACATACGGCTCCCGCAGCGGCCTGCCGTCGACCGTGACCGCCTCCTGGGGCGTGTCCCGGTTCTCGCAGCACACCACGCGATCACCGCCCACCCCGATGACCCGCTGCACGACGTCCCGCCCGGGCCCGTACCGCTCCGGCGCCGAGTACAGCACCACATCACCCGGCCCCACCTCGTCCCCGCCGACCCGCTCGGCGACGATCCGGTCGCCGACCGCGTACGTCGGCGCCATGCTCTCGCCGCCCACCGTGGCCAGCACATAGCCCGTCCTCAGCCACACCAGCGATCCGGCCACCAGCGCGATCCCCAGCAGCCCCGTCACCCACGCCGCCACCCGCACACGGTGCGCCGTTCCCGCCCTCATCGACCGCCCCTCCCCACGCGGAACCTCCGCGGCGCCCGAGCGTAACGACCGCCCGCGATCACGCCCCGGCCGCCCGCCACCGGCCCCACGGACGGCCTGCGTCCCGCCCGGAACGACTTGATCCGCTTAAAGGCGGACTGGGGCCCCGGGGCCGACCGGTGTAGCTTGGGACGGAGCCAGACGTCGCTGCTGATGGCGGTCGGGCGGTCCCGGCACGGACCGGCCGAGGGAGAGAGGGCCTCCGACGGACTGCGCTGCGCGCACGCGGGCATGCCTGTGTCCTCTTTCGGGACCCCTGTGTCCGCCGCCGCGCAGACCAGCCCTACCCACCCTCGCCCCAACCCCGAGGAGCAGCTCGCAATGACGACTGTCGACAGCCGACAGGACTTCAAGGTCGCCGACCTCTCCCTGGCCGAGTTCGGCCGCAAGGAGATCACCCTCGCCGAGCACGAGATGCCCGGCCTGATGTCGATCCGCAAGGAGTACGCCGAGGCCCAGCCCCTCGCCGGCGCCCGCGTCACCGGCTCCCTGCACATGACCGTGCAGACCGCCGTCCTCATCGAGACCCTGGTCGCCCTCGGCGCCGAGGTCCGCTGGGCCTCCTGCAACATCTTCTCCACCCAGGACCACGCGGCCGCCGCCATCGCCGTCGGTCCGAACGGCACGCCCGACAACCCCCGGGGCGTCCCGGTCTTCGCCTGGAAGGGCGAGACCCTGGAGGAGTACTGGTGGTGCACGGAGCAGGCGCTGACCTGGCCGAACAGCCCCACCGGCGGCCCGAACATGATCCTCGACGACGGCGGTGACGCCACCCTCCTCGTCCACAAGGGCGTCGAGTACGAGAAGGACGGCGAGGTCCCCGCCGTCGACACCGCCGAGAACGACGAGCACCGCGTCATCCTCGAACTCCTGCACCGCACCATCACGGACGGCTCGCAGAAGTGGACCCAGCTCGCCTCCGAGATCCGTGGTGTCACCGAGGAGACCACGACCGGCGTCCACCGCCTGTACGAGATGCAGCGCGACGGCGTCCTGCTCTTCCCGGCGATCAATGTGAACGACGCCGTCACCAAGTCGAAGTTCGACAACAAGTACGGCTGCCGCCACTCGCTGATCGACGGCATCAACCGCGCCACCGACGTCCTGATCGGCGGCAAGACCGCCGTCGTCTGCGGCTACGGCGACGTGGGCAAGGGTTGCGCCGAGTCCCTGCGTGGCCAGGGCGCCCGCGTGATCGTCACCGAGATCGACCCGATCTGCGCGCTCCAGGCGGCGATGGACGGCTACCAGGTCACGACCCTCGACGAGGTCATCGACAAGGCCGACATCTTCATCACCACGACCGGCAACAAGGACATCATCATGGCCGGCGACATGGCCAAGATGAAGCACCAGGCCATCGTCGGCAACATCGGCCACTTCGACAACGAGATCGACATGGCCGGCCTCGCCAAGATCCCCGGCATCGTCAAGGACGAGGTCAAGCCGCAGGTCCACACCTGGAAGTTCCCCGACGGCAAGGTCATCATCGTCCTGTCCGAGGGCCGCCTGCTGAACCTCGGCAACGCCACAGGCCACCCCTCGTTCGTGATGTCCAACTCCTTCGCGGACCAGACCCTGGCCCAGATCGAGCTGTTCACCAAGCAGGCCGACTACCCGATCGGCGTCTACACGCTGCCCAAGCACCTCGACGAGAAGGTCGCCCGCCTCCACCTCGACTCGCTCGGCGTGAAGCTCACGACCCTCCGCCCCGAGCAGGCCTCGTACATCGGCGTCGAGGTCGACGGCCCGTACAAGTCCGACCACTACCGCTACTGACCCGAACTCCGTGACGGGCGCGCCCGTCCCGCAGCAGGTCCTTCAGGGCAGGCCCCCGCACCCCCGTGTCGGGGGCCTGCCCGTCCGGCGTGCGCGGCCGGAGCAACCCGTCAAGACCCAGGACTCCCATGCCCCGCGGCCGTTATTCGCTCCACGATCCGCACGATCACACCCCCCTCGCGGAAGAGCACTTCCACTGCGCGCCCGGCCCTTCCGGCTGGCGCTACGTCTCCCAGCTGACCACCCCCGCGGGCGATCACAGCGGCTCCGTCGACCTCGCCCTCGACGAACTCGGCCGCCCCATCCGTCTGGAACTGCACGCCGCCGCCTGGCAGGTGCGCGGCGCCGCCCTCGACGGCGTCACCTGGGTCCGCACCGACCCCACCGGGGCCCACGCCACGGAAGGCAATGTGCGCGCCCACGCCTTCACCGGCACGTCCCCCGCGTTCCTGGTCGCCACCGCCCGTCTCCTGCGCCTCACCCCTTCCGGCTCCGCCACCCGCGTACGCCTGATCGCCTTCACGGACCCGGTGCTCGCCCCGCGCACCGTCGACCAGTCCTGGGCCCTGCTGAAGAGAGAAGCACACGCCACTGACAACGGCCCCCTGACGGTGGAGGAGTACCAGGTCACAGCCCTGGACACCGGCGAGCAGCACAGCGTGCACATCGCCGGCGACGTGGTCCTCGCGGCGCCCGGCATCGAGCTGGAGGACCTCGAAACCCCGCCGTCCACCTTCACCTGAGCCGACCGGCCGCCACACGTTGCCCGGAAGGGGCTCAGGCAGGCGGGACGAACCCGGTCCCCGGCCGCGCAGGAGCGGCATCCTCCTCGGACGCCGGAACGGCAGGCATGGGCGCCCCACCCGGAGCCGCGGGCTCGACGAAGGCGGACCCGGGTCTGTTCCCGTACCCGCCGGGACCGGCCGAGGCCGACGGACCCACCTTCGACGGGTGAGTCACCGATCCGGGCCCGAACGCCCGGCGCGCCTCCCGGGCCTGCCGCTCCTGGAGCACGGCCGCCAGATACGCCCCCGCCGGCACACCCTCCGGCACCGGCGCACCGGTGCGCGCCGCCAGATCCACCGCGAGCCGCTCCGCCATCGCCTGGCCCACGCGGGGATCCAACTGCCGCATCCGCGTCAGGTACTGCCGGACGGCGAGCCACAGCCCGTCGGGAACCCCGGAGAGGTCCAGCCCCGAGAACCGCCCGGCCAGCCACGGCGGAGGCGGCGGCACCAAACCGCTCCGCGCCACCGGCACCCGCTCCCGCACGACGAGGGTCCCCGCGAACACGTCCCCGAGCCGCCGCCCCCGCGCCGAGACCAGCGACGCGACACACGCGACGACACCGAACGTCAGCAGAATCTCGATGACGCCGATCGCACCCCGCACCAGCGCGTGCCGGAACCGGATCGGCCCGCCGTCGTCCCGCACCACCCGCAGCCCGCAGGCCAGCTTCCCGAGCGACCGGCCGTGGCTCAGCGTCTCCACCGCGATCGGAGCACCCACGAGCACCAGGAGGAAGGTGGCGATCGACACCGCGATCCGAGCCGCGTCGTCCAGCGAAGCGGTCGCGGCGACCAGGGCGATCGTCACGGCGACATAGACGGCCACGGCCACGACGAGATCGAGCAGCACGGCCATCGCCCTGCTGGGCAGCCTCGCGGGGCTCACCTCCAGCGCCACCGCCTCGCCCGTCACCAGCTCACTCACGCCTGCGCCGTCCTTCCCCTGGCCCGCCTCCGGAACGGCCAGTCTGCCAAGCTGAGGGCACATCGCGCCTCAGTACGACAAGCTGACATCCATGACGGCCCGCCGACGAACAGCCGAGGAGCAGGCACACCGATGGACCTCGACGTCTTCGTCGCCGCGCACCGCGCCGAATGGGACCGCCTCGACGCCCTCCTCCGGCGCCGACGCAGCCTGACCGGCGCGGAGGCGGACGAACTCGTCGCCCTCTACCAACGCACGGCCACCCATCTCTCCCTGATCCGGTCCAGCGCCCCTGACCCCCAGCTGACCGGCCGCCTCAGTCAACTGGTGGCACGCGCGCGCAGCGCGGTCACCGGAACCAGGCGCGCCTCCTGGCGCGACGCCACCCGCTTCTTCACCCACTCCTTCCCGGCCGCCGTCTACAGGTCGCGCCACTGGTGGGTGCCCACCGCACTCCTGTCGACCCTTGTCGCCGTGCTCCTGGGCTGGTGGATCGGCGTCACCCCCGAGGTGCAGTCCTCCATCGCGGCGCCCGACGAACTCCGCGAGCTCACCCGCCCCGGCGGCCAGTACGAGACGTACTACTCGAGCCATCCCGCGGCGTCGTTCGCGGCCCAGGTGTGGACGAACAACGCCCAGGCAGCCGCACTCTGCCTGGTCCTGGGCGTCTTCCTGGGGCTCCCCGTCCTGTGGATCCTCTTCCAGAACATGCTGAACCTCGGCATCGGATTCGGCCTGATGTCCTCCGCCGGCCGCCTCGACACCTTCCTCGGCCTCGTCCTGCCGCACGGCCTGCTCGAACTCACCGCGGTGTTCGTAGCCGCCGGCACGGGACTGCGCCTCGGCTGGACCGTCATCGACCCGGGTCCCCGAACCCGGCGCACGGCCCTGGCGGAGGAGGGCAGAGCAGCCGTGGGCATGGCGATAGGCATCGCCGCGGTCCTCTTCGTATCCGGCGCCATCGAAGGCTTCGTCACCCCCTCCGGCCTGCCCACCTGGGCCCGCATCACCATCGGCGTCGCCGCCGAGCTGGCCTTCCTGACCTACGTCTATGTCGTCGGCGGCCGTGCCGCGCGGGCCGGTGAGACGGGCGATGTGGAGGAGGCCGAGCGCGGCGCCACACTCCCGACCGCGGCTTGATGTGCGGACACACCTGATGAGCTGCTAGTCTCCTCTTCGCCCCGAAAAAACCGTTGACACGGATCGATCGGGGAGGTAGATTCGAACAGTTGCCTGGACTGGACCTGATCCGGTCGGCGACCATGAAAATCTATCCGCTTCTTGAAGTGTCGAACTTTCGACTGTCGAGAAGCGCTCCCGATGAATCGGAAAAGAGTGGCCGGTCAGACCGGTGCGAAACTTCTGATAAAGTCGGAACCGCCGGAAAGGGAAACGCGAAAGCGAGAACCTGGAAAGCAACGAGGAAATCGGGTCGGAAAGATCTGATAGAGTCGGAAACGCAAGACCGAAGGGAAGCAGCCCGGAGGAAAGCCCGAGAGGGTGAGTACAAAGGA
>NZ_JBEPBM010000014.1:0-196642 GCF_040299205.1 Streptomyces sp. NPDC000983
CTGGACACCGTCCGCCTCCTGGAGGAGGGCGTGCTGACCTCGGTCGCCGACGCCAACATCGGCTCGATCTTCGGCATCGGCTTCCCCGGCTGGACCGGCGGAGTGCTCCAGTACATCAACGGCTACGAGGGCGGCCTCACCGGTTTCGTGGCCCGCGCCCGCGAACTCGCCGAGCGGTACGGCGACCGCTTCACGCCGCCCGCGCTGCTGGTGGAGAAGGCCGAGCGCGGCCTGCTCTTCAGCGACGCCGTGTAGAGGCCCGTTCCCTGCGGACGTTCCCGGGGTGCCCGACGCGGCGACGACCGGTCGGGCACCCCGAGGCCACGGACCAAAACGCCGCCTCGGAACGGCCCGTACTCGCCACCCCTGGTTCCGACGCCCGCCCCCTTACCAGCCTTCTCCCCCGCTGGCCCATCCGCCCTGGAGGTCATCGTGCGTTCCGTACAGCCCCTGATCGAGACCCGTCCGCCGTCCGTGGCCCACCTGTTCCTCGACCGGGTGAACGCCACCCCCGACGCCGAGGCCTACCGCTACCCCGACCGCACCGGCCCCGACGGCACCGTGGCCGGCGACGCCGACGGCACCGTGGCCGACGAACACTGGCACACGCTGACCTGGGCGCAGACCGCCCAGCGGGTGAAGGCGGTCGCCGCCGGCCTGATGGCGCTCGGCATCCGCCCCGCGGACCGGGTCGCGATCTCCTCCGGCACCCGCGTCGAATGGATCACCGCCGACCTCGGCATCATGTGCGCCGGGGCCGCGACCACCACCGTCTACCCCACCACCAACACGGACGAGACGGCGTTCATCCTCGCCGACTCCGGCAGCCGGGCCCTGTTCGCCGAGGACACGGAGCAACTCGCCAAGGCCGTCGCGAGCAGGGACCGGCTGCCCGAACTGACCCATGTGATCCTCTTCGACGCCCCGGACGGCGGGATCACCGCGGACGGTCTGACCGTCCTCACCCTCGCCGAACTGGAGGCCCTGGGCAGTCAGCACCTGGCCCTGGACCCGGGCGCGGTCGAAGCGGCGGTCGAAGCGGTCGACGGCGACGGACTCGCCACCCTCGTCTACACCTCCGGCACGACCGGGCGCCCCAAGGGGGTGCGCCTGTCGCACGACGGCCTGGCCTACCAGGGCCTGGCGCAGGCGGAGAGCGCCCTGATCGCCGCGGACGACGTGCAGTACCTGTGGCTGCCCCTGGCGCACGTCTTCGGCAAGACGCTCGTCTCCGGCCAGATCCACACGGGGCACACGATGGCCGTGGACGGGCGGGTGGACCGGATCGTGCACAATCTGCCGCTCGTCCGGCCGACCGTGATGGCCGCCGTGCCGCGCATCTTCGAGAAGGTGTGCAACAGCGCCGCAGGCAACGCGCGGGCGCGGGGCGGCATCACGTACGGGATCTTCCGTTGGGCGGTGGACGTCGCCCGCAGCCACGCGAGAGCGACCGAGGCCCGCCGCCTCGCCACCGGGCGCGGCGGCGCGCCGCTGGGGCTGCGGCTCCAGCACGCGCTCGCGGACCGGCTCGTCTACGCCAAAATCCGGGCGGCGTTCGGCGGGCGGCTGCGCCGCGCGGTGTCCGGGAGCGCCCCGCTGGCACCCGAGATCACCTACTTCTTCGCCGGCGCCGGCATACCCGTCCTGGAGGGCTACGGCATGACCGAGACGACGGGTGCCGTCGCGGTCAACCGGCAGCACGACATGCGGATCGGCACCGTGGGCACCGCCCTGCCGGGCTCCGAGATCCGGATCGCCGAGGACGGGGAGGTGCTGCTGCGCGGCCCCGGCGTGATGCGCGGCTACCACAACCTGCCCGACCGGACCGCCGAGGCGCTGGACGCGGACGGCTGGCTGTACACCGGGGACATCGGGGAACTCGACGCCGACGGCTGTCTGCGGATCACCGACCGCAAGCGGGACCTGTTCAAGACCTCCGGCGGCAAGTTCGTCGCCCCCAGCGAGATCGAGGGCAGGTTCAAGGCGGTCTGCCCGTTCGTCAGCAACATCCTGGTGATCGGCGAGGGCCGGAACTACTGCACCGCCCTCATCACCCTGGACGAGAGCGTGATCATGCCGTGGGCGGCCGAACACGGCCTCGCCGGCGGGTCCTACGCGGACGTGGTCGCCACTCCCGAGGTGCGGCGGTTGATCGACGGCTTCGTGCGACGCCTCAACGGGGAGCTGCAACGCTGGCAGACCGTCAAGAAGTTCACGCTGCTCCCCCGGGACCTGGACGTCGAACACGGTGAACTCACCCCGAGTCTGAAGATCAAGCGCCCGGTGGTCGAGAGGACGTACGCGGCGGCGGTGGACGGCATGTACGAGGGCACGAACGAGTGGTGACGGGCGTCCGAACCGTCATCGAAACGGTGCTCTGTGCCATTGGTCACAACACGCGGGATGCGGACGCGTGCATACTGAGCCATGACGAACTCTCCGGGCCGCCGGCGCCATCTGCCCACCAGCCCCTTCGCAGCACCCGTCGCACCCCCCACGAAACACTTCGAACCGGGCGATCAGGTCACTCATGACATGTACGGCCTCGGCCGGGTGATCGGCGTCGAGGACGGCGTCGCGACGCTGGTGGACTTCGGCTCGACGCCGGTCCGGGTCCTGAGCCCGTACAACAAGATGACCAAGCTGTAGAGCCGCTGCACGCGGTTCCGGCGACCGGCCCCGTACGGGGCCGGTAACGAAAGGCAGAACTCTCATCAACGCGACTTCGCTGTTCTCCGCTCCGGAGGGGCAGCCCCTACGTTCCACGGAGGCGGCACCGCCTCCGGTCACGGACCCCTTCCAGGCCCCCGACTTCGGAGAAGAGGACACCTCCTGGCCGGAGCCCGGCCCGGCGGCACACGCCGCCGCGGGATGACCGGCCGCCGTCTCGCGGCACCCGGCTCGCCGCCCGCGTAACCTTTCCCTGTGCCAGCCTCCCGCCCGCATCGCGTCGCCGTGCTCGTTCTCGACGGCGCGAAGCCGCTGGATGTCGGCATCCCGGCACAGGTGTTCACCACGCGGGCGAGCATGCCGTACGAGGTACGGGTGTGCGGGGCCGAACCCGGCCTGGTGGCCGGCGGTGACGGCCTCGCCTACTCCGTGCAGCACGGGCTGGAGGCGCTGGCGTGGGCCGACATCGTCTTCGTACCCGGCTACCGGCACCCGGACCGCGACGACCCGCCCCAGGCGGTCCTCGACGCGCTGACGGCCGCCCACGACCGGGGCGCGCGGCTCGCCGCCATCTCCACCGGCGCCTTCGCCCTCGCCGCCACCGGCCTGCTGGACGGCAGGCGCGCCACGACCCACTGGCACTACACCCGGGCGCTGATGGCGAAGCACCCGCTGGTCCGGGTCGACGAGAACGTGCTCTTCGTCGACGAGGGCAGTGTGCTCACCTCGGCCGGCGCCGCCTCCGGCATCGACCTGTGCCTGCACATCCTCCGCGCCGACCTCGGCGTCGCCGCCTCCAACCACGCCGCCCGGCGGCTGGTCGCCGCCCCCTACCGCAGCGGCGGCCAGGCCCAGTACGTACCGCGGAGCGTGCCCGAACCGCTCGGCGAGCGGTTCGCCGCCACCCGTGAGTGGGCGCTGCACCGGCTGGGCGAGCCGCTCACCCTCGACACGCTCGCGCGGCAGGCCGAGGTGTCGCCGCGCACGTTCTCCCGCCGTTTCGTCGAGGAGACCGGCTACACGCCCATGCAGTGGGTGATGCGCGCCCGGATCGACCTGGCCCGCGAGCTCCTCGAACGCTCCGAGCGCAGCGTCGAGCAGATCGCGGGCGATGTCGGGCTCGGCACCGGCGCCAATCTGCGGCTGCACTTCCAGCGGATCCTGGGCACGACCCCCACCGAGTACCGGCGCACCTTCACCCGCGGCGAGTGACCCACCTCCCACCGGCTGGCGGGATCCTTTTGAACCATGGCGATCCAGCCACTGTCAGTGGCGTCCGCCGCGGACGATGCTGGCGGGGACGGGAAGGGACCCCACACATGACTCGCATCGCCATCAACGGATTCGGCCGCATCGGGCGCAACGTGCTCCGCGCACTGCTGGAGCGCGACAGCAGCCTCGAGATCGTCGCCATCAACGACCTCACCGAGCCGACCGCTCTCGCCCGGCTCCTCGCCTACGACAGCACCTCGGGCCGCCTCGGACGTCCGGTCACCACCGACGGCAACACCCTCGTCGTCGACGGCCGCCGGATCACCGTGCTCGCCGAGCGCGAGCCGGCGAACCTGCCGTGGGCCGAGCTGGGCATCGACATCGTCCTGGAGGCGACCGGCCGCTTCACCTCCGCCAAGGCCGCCCGCGCCCACCTCGACGCCGGCGCGCGCAAGGTGCTCGTGAGCGCCCCCTCCGACGGCGCCGACGTCACCCTGGCCTACGGGGTCAACACCGACGCCTACGACCCGGACCTGCACACCATCGTCTCGAACGCCTCCTGCACCACCAACGCGCTGGCGCCGCTGGCGAAGGTCCTCGACGACCTGGCCGGTATCGAGCACGGCTTCATGACCACCGTCCACGCCTACACGCAGGAGCAGAACCTGCAGGACGGCCCCCACCGCGACCCGCGCCGCGCCCGCGCCGCCGGCGTCAACATCGTGCCCACGACCACCGGCGCCGCCAAGGCGATCGGCCTGGTCCTGCCGGCGCTCGACGGCAAGCTCTCCGGTGACTCCATCCGCGTGCCCGTCCCCGTGGGCTCGATCGTCGAGCTGAACACGACCGTCGCCCGCGACGTCAGCCGCGACGACGTGCTGGCCGCCTACCGCGCCGCGGCCGAGGGGCCCCTGGCCGGTGTCCTGGAGTACTCCGAGGACGCGCTGGTCTCGTCCGACATCACGGGCAACCCCGCCTCGTCGATCTTCGACTCGGAGCTGACCCGGGTCGAGGGCCGCCATGTCAAGGTCGTCGCCTGGTACGACAACGAGTGGGGCTTCTCCAACCGCGTGATCGACAGCCTCGAACTCCTCGCCTCGGCCTGAGCCAGGGCGACACCTCTGCGCCCGGCCGGGCAGCTCACGGCCGGGCGCAGAAGCGTGCGAGCTGCCCGGCGGCACCGCGGGGCAGCCCGGCGACCTCCGCCGGCGTCAGCGCCCGCACCACCTCGCGCAGGCGCGCTGCGTCGTCGGGCAGCACCTCCCAGGCCGAGGCGGGGGCTCCGACGGCGGCCAGCAGGAGATCGCCCCCGTAGAACCGGGCGTCGAGCAGTGGTTCCCCGACCAGCAGGCGCACCGCGAGGGGCAGGATGCGGGTCGGTGCCACCTGCTGGGTGACCAGAACGCGCAGATCCGCCGGACCGAGCCTGCCCAGCGGCACCCGCCGCAGTCCGTGCACCGTGCGCACCAGCCCCGTCGCGTCGTCGGGGTCCGGCCACCGGGGCGGGTCCAGCTCGTCGAGCGTACGGTCGAGATGCAGCGGACGGTCCATGGGAACGCATCCTCCCCCATGGCGACCCCACTCCCGAGCGGGTGGCCGCCGACCCGAGTGATGACTTTTCGCGCTCGTACCCGTCACACCTACGACGGGACACCACGAGGCGGAAGGATCATGTGATGAGTACGGACACGCGGCTGGAGGAGCTGGGTGTGAGCAGCCTGGACGAGGTCGACGAGCCGGCGTTCTCCGCACTGGCGGAGCGGCACCGGCGGGAGCTGCATGTGCACTGCTACCGGATGCTCGGCTCGTTCGAGGACGCCGAGGACGCCGTGCAGGAGACCTTTCTGAGAGCCTGGCGGCGCCGGGAGACCTTCGAGGGACGCTCGACGTTCCGGGCCTGGCTGTACCGGATCGCCACCAACACCTGTCTCGACCTGCTCGCCAAGTCCCGCCCGGAACCCGCCACCGGCGGCGAGGTGCTGTGGCTCCAGCCCTACCCGGACCGGCTCCTCGACGAGCTGCCCGCGGGCGACACGGACGAGCCGGAGGCGGTCGCCGTCGCACGCGAGACGATCGAGCTGGCGTATGTCGTCGCGGTCCAGCACCTCGCGCCGCGCCCACGGGCCGTGCTGATCCTGCGGGACGTGCTCGGCCGGCCCGCGAAGGAGGTCGCCGAGATCCTCGGGGACTCCGTCAACTCCGTGAACAGCGCGCTCCAGCGGGCCCGGGCGGGCATGCGGGAGCATCTGCCCGCCGAGCGGCAGGACTGGACCGGCGGTGAGCAGGACGCCGGCACGCGCGATCTCGTACGCCGCTACACCGATGCCAGTGTGGCCACGGACATCGGCACGATCGCCACCATGCTGCGGGACGACGTCCGCTGCTCGATGCCGCCCACGCCGGGCCTGAACGTGGGCCGCGACGCCGTGGTGAAGGACTGGGTCGAGGGCGGCTTCGAGGGCATGAAGGGCCTGCGCCCGCTCCTCACGGCCGTGAACCGGCAGCCCGCCGTCGCCTTCTACCTCTGGCAGGAGCGGGCGGGCGCGTATCTGCCGCTGACGATCGACGTCCTGCGGATCGCCGGCGGGGCGATCGCCGAGATCACGACGTTCCACGCCGACCGGTTCCCGCGGCTGGGGCTGCCGGAGAGCCTGCCGGCCGAAGCCCGGTGAGCACGACGACGGGCGGGGTCCGCGAGAGGGGACCCCGCCCGTGGTCGTGGAGCCGGCCTTGCCGGCCGGTCGGGACTGATTGCCGGTCGGGGCGTCCCGGCCGGCCGGGCTCTCGGGCCGGTCAGTGCTTGAAGACGTCCTTGGTCTTCTCCTTGGCCTGACGGGCCGCGCCCTTGGACTTCTTGGCCTGTCCCTCGGCCACCATCTGCTCGTTGCCCACGGTCCGGCCGGCTGTCTCCTTGGCCTTTCCCGCAGCCTCTTCCATCTTGCCCTTGGCCTTCTGCCGTCCGGCCATCTGTGTTCACTCTCCTCCGTGAGGGGATGTCCTACCGGTGCCGAGTACCCCGTATCCGGCAGCGAAACGGAGTACCCCGTACGTCACGCCGTCTCGGCGATCCTCCGTACGGCCCGCTGGAAGCAGGCGAAGAAGCGCGGCACCTCGGTGCGCGCCCGCGGCGTGTCGGGGTAGCTGGCGAGCAGGTAGGTGCGGTCCCACACCCTGTTGATCCACAGGAGCACCTCGCTGGCCGGGCTGGGGCCGACGAGGGCGTTGCACTCGGCGTCCTGCCACTCGCGGGAACCGGGGATGTGCCGGGCGTCGATGTAGGAGACGACCGGCAGGACGCGGGCGGCGTCGGAGTGCAGGGAGAAGCCGGTGAGTTCGGCGACGCGCAGGGGTGAGACCAGGGTGAGGTCTGCGGCCCTGGCGTAGGACCCGCCCGCGGCCGCGAGCAGCCGGGGCAGGGGCAGGGCGGTGCCGTCGGCGTCGACGAGCGGGAAGGCGACGGGCACCAGGTTGATGAACCAGCCCTGTGTCGCCTGCCAGCGGGGTTCGTCGCGGGTGTGGACGACGGACAGGCCCCGGTAGGCGTCCCGGCCGCCCAGTTCGTGGTGGACGACGCCGAGGGCGGCCAGCAGTCCCGCGGAGAATCCGGCGCCGTGCGCACGGCACGCCTTGGCGAACGCGTCGCCCTGGTCCGGCGTGAGCAGATCGAGTTCCAGGGCCCTGCTCGGGCGGTTCTCCCCGGCGGGGACGCCGAGGTCGAGGGGGAAGGACGGCATCGGTCCGGACAGGAAGAACTCCGCCCACCGGCCGACCTCCGGCCCGTCGAGGCGCAGGGCGGAGGCGCGCCGCCGGTCGACGAGGCCCGCGTCGACGTAACTGCCCGCGTCCGGGAGCAGGGCGGGGGTCCGGCGCAGTTCCGCCTCGTACAGCGCGCGCAGTTCGGCGAAGACGAGGGTGACGGAGTAGCCGTCGGTGTGCGCGTGGTCGACTGCGTAGTAGAGGGTCGAGGAGTCCTCGCGCAGTACGGCGGCGGCGGTGAACGGCGGCCAGGCCAGCGGGTCGGTGCCCGTGCGGAACCGCTCGGTCAGGAAGTCCCGCAGCTTTGGCCCGGACCCGGACGGCCCGAGCGGGACGGCCTGGACGTGTACGTCGTCGGCGTCGACGCGGTGCCGGACCAGCCGTACGTCGTCAGCCTCCTCCCCGGTGCCGTCCCTGGCGGGCGCCGGTGCTCCGTCCGGGTGCGCGGTGAAGTAGGTGAGGAGCGTGTCGTGGCGCAGGATCCACCGCCGCAGGGCCCGGGCCATGGCGGGGGCGTCGAGGCGGCCGGGGAGGTCGAAGCAGATGCCCAGCCAGGGCGACTGGGCGCGCCCGGCCCGCGCGTTGGCGAGTCTGCGGCGGATGTGGTTCTCCTGGACCAGGGACGGTGGCGCGGGGTGGACGGGGGCTCGCCGGGCCTTGGCCAGGACGCGCTCGGGGATCCGGAATTCGACCAGTTCGCCGGGGCGCGGCAGGTGGTCGGCGAGCGGAGTCATCCGCATGGCGCTGGTTCCTTTCCTTCGACGGCGTCGCGGCGGCCGGTTCGCCCGGTCGCCGTCGTTTCGGCCGGTGTTCCGGTGGGGTGCGGGGACTGCTGCGCGACCACCCGGCTCATGCGGTGCCGGAACTCGGCGAGGTAGCGCGGGACGGTGTTCCGTGCGGTGTGGCTGCTGGGGAAGCGGTAACTGAGGTAGCAGCCCTCGTGGTTGCGCATCACCCACAGGAAGACCTCCCGGGTGCCGACGCGGCGGCTGCGCAGCGCGGTGGCGTTCCACCGGGTCCACTGCGCGGAGCCCGGGAGGTGGCGGAGGTCCATGTAGGACACCATGAAGCGGACGGGCAGTTCACGGCCGAGCAGTTCGGCGACCCTGGCCAGCGGCACGTCGGCCAGGGGGCGGGCCCGTCGGATCGACTCGGTGGACTCCTTCAGCACGCGGCCGAAGTCGTCGGCGTCGGGCACCGGCACGCTCACCGGCGCGATCCCCACGTACCAGCCCATCGCCGGGCGGTGGCGTCCCTCGCGCCGGGTGTGGAAGGGCACCGCGGTACGGAAGGTCCGCAGTCCCGCCCGTTCGCGGGCGGCGAGCGCGAGGCAGGCGAGGACCCCGGAGAGGAAGGTGCCGTCCTGGGCTCGGCAGGCCAGGTCGAAGGCGCGGGCCTCCTCGGCGTCGAGGAGCCATTCGCAGGCGCCGGTCTGCGGGGCGCGTCCGGCGGACTCGGGGGCGAGGAGCGGCAGGACGAACCCGGGGAGTCCGCCGCCGGTCTCGGCGAGCGACTCGCGCCACCGCTCCACGGCTCGGTGTCCGTCCCGCAACGACGCCGCCTCGGCGCGCTCGGTCTCGGCGAACTCCGGGTAGCCGCCCACCGGTTCGAGTGTCGCGGCGCGTCCCTCGCGCGCCGCCGCGTACAGCTCGTGTATCTCCCGGGCGATCCGGAAGACCGAGTAACCATCGACGTTGTGGTGGTCGAAGCCGAGCAGCAGGGTGGTGGACCCGAGGCGTTCCACGGTGAGGAAGACGAACGACGGCCAGGTCAGCGGGTCGGTCCGGGCGTCGAGGAGCCGCTCCACGCGGGCCAGCAGGGCCGTTCGGTCGGTGAACTCGCCGCGGGGGGTGCGCTGTACGTCGGCCGCGCCCGGACTCAGGGTGGTGCGGCGTAACCGAGGGGGGTCGCCGTCGGGGTGCGGGGTGAGTCTGC
The DNA here is from genome assembly GCF_040299205.1 of Streptomyces sp. NPDC000983. Classification (NCBI taxonomy): domain Bacteria; kingdom Bacillati; phylum Actinomycetota; class Actinomycetes; order Kitasatosporales; family Streptomycetaceae; genus Streptomyces; species Streptomyces sp. NPDC000983. The sequence continues at coordinate 9,574 of NZ_JBEPBM010000014.1, forward strand.
TGCGCAGGGTCTCGTGACGGTCGATCCAGTCCAGCAGCGCTCGCCGGAGGGCGGTCGCGTCCAGTGGGCCCGGCAGTTCGAAGGCGGTGGCCAGCCAGGCCGGCGGGCGCGGGCCGGTGCGGTGGCGCAAGGCGTCGTTGAGGTAGGCCTGTTGGAGGTACGACGGCGGCCGGCCGTCGGGGGCCCAGGCATCCGGCGTGGGGGTCGCGGCCGGAGCGGCCGGGGTGGCCGTCGTGGCCCTCCAGACCGTCAACCGGCCCGGGCGTAGCGCGAGATCGTCTAGGTCGATGAACTTCACGGCCCTGCCTCTTGGCCCGAGCGGGCCTGATGTGTGGGGATGGGGATACCGGCGAACCCCGGCTCGTTCCGGCGCCGGGTGCGCGTACCGGGAGTGGAGCGGTACGGGGTGGTCCACGGTGTGCCCGGCTCCGGCGGCGCGTTACGGCGGGCCGGGTGGCGCGGGATTCGGCACGGGGTGCCGCCATGACGGCGGGTGAGGCGAGTGCGGGTGCTCCGGAGCGGTGCGGGCGGACTCTGCCGGTGGGCGCCGCGTGGGTGGGGACGCGCGGTACCGGAGAGCCGTGCAGACCCCCCGCGAACAGGGGAAACAGGTGATGGCGAGCGCGGGAGGGCGGTGCTTGGTGCGGCGGTGCGTGGCCGGACAAGCAACCTTTCTGAACAGTAACTTACTGGCCGGTCAGGTCAGAGGATAGGGACGGCGGCACTCAGTGACAAGTGGGCCGCAGGTGACGGAACGACATTCACGGAAGCGCCCGGGACCCGGGCGGCGGCGAACCCGGTCCGGCCTCGGCTCCCGAGCGGGAGCGCCTCGGACGGGAGCCCACTCAGTACGGCAAGCCCTCCGACGCCGCACGCAGGGCCGCGTCCAGGCAGGCGGCCATCTCGGTGTTCGCGGCGCTCGGGTCGTCGGCGTGCCGGCGGGCGAACTCCTCCGCCGCGGCGCGCAGGGCACCGTTGAGCGTCGCCGCGTGCACCGCGATGCGCAGGTCGCCGGGGTCCGCACCGACGCGCTCCGCCAGGAGCCGGCCGAGGACGGGCAGGGCCTCGTCGTGGGCCTGGAGCCAGACGGCGCGCAGGGCCGGGTCGGACGACGTCATGCGGATGAGGTCGAGGATGGCGGGCGTACCGGGCGGGAGGTCGCCGTCGTGGAACAGTTCGGCGACGAAGTCCAGCAGGCTCGCCTCCGCGGGCCAGCGGCCCAGCCGGTCGACGGCGAAGTCGAGCCCCGCCGCGAGCAGGGGAAGGACGCAGCTCTCCTTGGTGGGGAAGTGGCGCCACACCGTCCGGGCGGAGATCCCGACGGCCTGGGCGATCTGCTCCCCCGTCGTCGCCGCGACTCCCTGCGAGGTGAACAGGCGGACCGCTTCCCGGGCTATCTCCAGCCGGAGCGCGGCCCGTCGGCGCTCGACGAGTGACGGACGGTCTCCGTCGTCCTGTGTGAACCGCTCCCGCGCCTTCGACGGCGTCTGTCGCACCCTCGCCCCCCGCACACCGCTACCGGATCACCGCAGCATAGTCAGGCGACACCCCCGGACGAACCCCGGCACCTCCCGCGCGGGCCGGGTCCACGGCGCCCCGACGGGCGGCCGATCGCCCGGTGTCACGCGCACCGACCGCCCGGCTTCACCCGCACCGACCGCCAACTCCCGCACAACTGACGCACGCAGACACCTTGTCACTGAGTGACAGACAACCCTACTCTGCGGTAGCTGACCGGCGAGTAACCACCCCACCACTCGCCCCTCTTTGGCATGCGCACGCCATTTTCGACCAGCCCTCCACTCCCGGCAGGACCTGCCGCGCCCGGGCCCGCACACCGATCGACGGCACCCCACACCCTCGTCAAGGAGTCGCACATGCCCCCTCCCAGCAGGCGCGCACTGCTCACCGGCGCCGCCGCGCTCACCGCCGCGAGCGCTCTGCCCCCACCGCCCGCCTCGGCCGCCCCGGCCCGCGTACGGCTCACCAGGGAGGAGCACCGCGTCGTCGTGATCGGCTCGGGCTTCGGCGGCGGCGTGGCCGCGCTGCGCCTCGCCCAGGCAGGCGTCCCGGTGACCGTGCTGGAACGCGGACGGCGCTGGCCGACCGGCCCGAACGCCGAGACGTTCCCCCGCGTCTCCGGCCTCGACAAGCGGATGCTCTGGTACGGCACCCTCCCCGAGGCCGCCCGCCCGCTCGCACGCCTCCTGGGCACCGCGCTCGACTTCCCGCCCTACACGGGGCTCCTCGAACCCGTACTCGGCGAGAACATCCTGAGCGTCTGCGCCGCCGGCGTCGGCGGCGGGTCGTTGGTGTACCAGGGCATGACGCTTCAGCCCTCGGAGGCCGTGTTCACCACCTGGCTGCCCGAAGAACTCGACTACCGGCACATGAACGCCGTCCACTACCCCAGGGTCGCGCGCATGCTCCGCGTCGCCCCGGCCCCCGACGCCCTGGTCGAGTCACCCACCTACTACACGGCACGGGTCTTCGCCGAGCGCGTACGGAAGGCCGGATACGGCGTCGAGAAGATCCCGATGCCGATCGACTGGGACTACGCCCTCGCCGAACTGCGCGGCGAGATGAAGCCCTCCTACACCAACGGCGACTGCGCGCTCGGCGTCAACAACGGCGGCAAGCACTCCGTGGACGTCACCTACCTCAAGGAGGCCGAGGCGACCGGCAGGGTCACCGTCGCCACCCATCACCACGTCACCTCCGTGGCACGGGCCGCCGACGGCCGCTGGGAGGTCCACGTCGACCGCACCGACGACTCCGGGACCGTGCGGGAGCAGAAGGTGCTCACGACCCGGGCGCTGATCATGGCGGCCGGAAGCGTCAACACCAGCAAGCTCCTGGTGCGCGCCGCGGCGACCGGCGCCGTCCCCGACCTGCCCGACGGGCTGGGCGAGGGGTGGGGCACCAACGGTGACCGCATCTACGCCTGGACCAACCTGCGCGAGGACTTCGGCGCCGAGCAGGGCGGCCCCGTCGTCTACGGCAGCAAGGCGTGGCAGGACCCGGCCACCGCCAACACCGTCATCCAGGCCTCGCTGCCGCCGCTGGGACTCAACACCCGCACCACCATGCTGGTCGGTTTCGGCGTCAGCCCCGGCCGCGGCCGGCTCCGCTACGACGCCGCCTCCGACTCGGTGCGCCTGCACTGGCCGGCGGACGGCGACGCGGACTGCCACCGCGCCATCCACGACCGGGTCACCCGGATCTCCCAGGGCATCGGGGTCCTCACCGACACCAACTCCCTGGTCAACAGCACCTGGCATCCGCTGGGCGGCGCGTCGATGGGCACGGTCTGCGACCTGGAGGGGCGCGTGCTGGGACAGCGCGGCCTCTACGTGCTCGACGGCGCGCTGATCCCCGGCACGACCGGGGCCTGCAACCCCTCGATGACCATCGCCGCGGTCGCCGAACGCGCGCTGGACGCCCTCACCGCTCACGACGTCGGCACGGTCATCTGATCCACCACCACACCCAGAAACAGGAGGAACTCCCCTTGAGCCGCAAGCGATCCGGTTCCCACCCCACCGCTGCCGGTGCGCGTCTGCTCGCCGTGACCGTCGCGGGCGCCGTCTGCGCCTGCCTCCCGGCGCCCGCCGCCGGGGCAGCCGACACGCCGCCCGTCGTCTCCCGCGGGGTCACCATCCCCGCCTTCTACACCCCGCCGGCCCAACTGCCCGCGACGAACGGCGCCTTGATCCGCACCGAGCCGCTGCCGCTCGGCCTGAGCATCCCGGGCCTCGACGGCCGGCCGATGCCGGGCACGGCGACCCGGCTGATGTACAGGTCCACCGACTCCGCGGGCCTGCCGGTCGCGGTGACCGGCGCCTACATCGAGCCGTCCGCCGCCTGGAAGGGGTCCGGGCCGCGGCCGCTGGTGGCGGTCGCCTCGGGCACCATGGGCCAGGGCGACCAGTGCGCCCCCTCGTTCGCCCTGGAGAACCCGCTCACCCTCACCGGCGACACCGTCTCCGTCGGCTACGAGGCCCTCGCCGTCTACCGGATCCTTCAGACCGGCGCGGCCGTCGTCCTCACCGACTACGTCGGCCTCGGCGCCACCGACCGTCTGCACACCTACGTCAACCGCCTCGACCAGGCGCACGCCCTCCTCGACGCCGCCCGCGCGGCCCGCGCCGTCCCCGGCGCCTCGGTCACCTCCGCCTCCCCCACCGGCCTGTACGGCTACAGCCAGGGCGGCGGCGCCAGCGCGGCGGCGGCCGAGCTCCAGTCCTCCTACGCCCCCGACGTCCCGCTCGCCGGAACCTACGCCGGGGCGCCGCCCGCCGACCTCACCTCCACCATGAAGGGCATCGACGGCAGCGCCCTGGCCGGGGCGCTGGCCTGGTCGATCAACGGCTTCGCCCAGGCCGACGCCGATCTGCGCGCCGTCATCGAGGCGAACGTCAGCGACACCGGCAAGGCGGCCCTCAAGGACGCGTCGACCATGTGCGTGGGCGACGCGATCTTCGGCTACGGATTCACCAACAGCACCGAGTGGACGAAGAACGGCAGGTCCGTCGCGGAGATCATCGCCGCCGACCCCCTCGCCCGGGCGGCCCTGGACCGGCAGCGCATCGGCACGCTGAAGCCCTCCGGACCGGTCCGCGTGGTCACCGGCACCCAGGACGACATCGTGCCCCACGCCCAGGCCCGGCAACTGGCCAAGGACTGGTGCGCCAAGGGCGGCAGCGTCACCTACGAGGCCATGGTCCTGCCGAACCTCGGGGACAAGATCCTCACCAACCATCTCGTCCCGCTCATCACCGACCAGGGCGACGCCGTCTCCTGGCTGACCGACCGCCTCGCCGGCAAGCCGTCCACCTCCAACTGCTGGACCATGCCGCTCCAGCCCTGACCGCCCCGCCCGTGCACCGTCGAGTACGCCCCGACCGCCGGTGCACGGCAGGGAACGGTCACGTAACAAGCCTGTCCGCATGGGAAGTTGAGGGCTTCCTTTCCGATCATCGCGGGGACCATGATGTTCGTATGGGCGATGTGAAGAATGTGCGGCAGGGGCGGAGACTGTCCAAGGCGTGGCGCTGGCCCGTAGGGGGGCTGGTGGTCTCCGTCGTGGGCGCCGGGTTCGTACCGGTCGGCGGGCTGCTCTGGCTGCACCTGTTCCTGGCGGTGAGCGCGTTCATCACCCTGGTGCGCATGGCACACCGCGAGATCCCCTTCCCGGTCGCCGTGGCGCAGTGGCGGCTGGGCGGGGACCACCCCGATGTACTGCGCGCCCGGGTCATGACCGCCGCGATGGCCCTTCAGCAGGGGCAGCCGGGCCTCGCGGTGCACCGGCTCGCGACCACGCTGCCCGAACTGGTCCGGGCCCTGGGCGCCGACCACCCCGACACCCTGGCCGCCCGCAACCTGAACCTCCAGATACGCGGCGAGCACGGCGGCCTGACGGACCGTCACGCCGAGATCGCGAGCCTGATCGAGGACTCGGCCCGAGTCCTCGGCCAGGGCCACGCCGACACGCTCGCCGCCCGGTACACCCGCGCCGAGTGGCTCTCCCAGGACGGCCGCACCGACGAGGCCGAGAAGGAGTTCAAAGGTGTCGTCGCCATGGCGACCGAGCACCTCGGCCCCGACCGCGACATCACCCTCATCTCCCGCAGCTCCCTGGCGATCCTGCACCACGAACGCGCCGACGGCACCCCGGCGGACAAGGCGGCCGCGCTCGACGAACTGGCCACCGTCGTCGCGGACATGGAAAGCGCCCTGGGCACCGACCACCCGACGAGCGCGAACACCCGCCGCCTGCTGACCCAGTGGAGAAACACCCACCCCGACCCGACCCGCCCGGCCGGCTGACCCGCCCGCGGGGACGGAGCAAGGACCCATACCTCTTCCATGGACGCACTCGCCTGGATCTCAGCAGCCGTGGCGCTGGCCGGCGCCGTGACGACAGCCGTCCTGGGCTACTGGTTCCAGCGACGTGCGGTGACCGTGGAGCGGCTCAACTACATGACGCAGTACGGGGCGTCGCTCGCCTGGGCGGCGTTCGACCTCCAGAGCCGCCTGCACAACGTCCTCGGGCGCAGGTACTTCGAACTGTTCCTGACCGGGGGCAGCAGGCAGGACGCGGAACTCGCCCGGCGCAGCACCGTCTTCGTCGTCGCCGAGTACCTGGGGTGGGTGGAGATCCTCCGGCGTGACGTGCAGTTCCTGGACCTGGGCCGAACGGAACCCAACCGCAAGGTGATGACCCAGCTCTCCCGGATCAGCGAGACCTTCGGCAAGTCTCCCGCACACTCCGGGGAGTTCAGTCTCTTCCGCATCCAGCAGCGTGCCATCGGCGCCGTGATGATCCACCCGGAGAGCGCGCCGGGCCACCGTCGCTGCCTCGACTATCCGGAGTTCTGCGCACGCCTCGACACCGACGACCGCTTCGGCGCCTGGTTCTCCCCACTGCTCCAGGACGTGGACGCGGTCGCGGCGGACATCACCACGGGCGAGGCACGACTGGCGACCCTGCAGCGACAACTGGTGGAGCTGATCGACCTCCTCGACCCGGACGCCGTCCGTTTCCCGCAGTTCCACCGGCAGGTACGAGGCGAGGGATGACCCGCCGCACCGTACCGCGACGCGGCGGCTGCCGGCCGGGCTCGGCACATGCCCCCGACCGGTCAGTCCTGCGGGAGGGGAAAGCGGCGGCGGCGGAACCGTCTGTCGTTCGTCCGGCGCATGACGTCGTACGGCGTGATCTCCACGTAGACGGCCAGGTGCTCGAAGGACGCCCACAGGCCGCCCGCCCGCCGTTGGTCGAGCAGTCGGCGCTCCCCTTGGATGAAGGGGTCCAGTGCCCGCCACACCGTCTTGATCCCGGTGTAGTGGATCGCGACGGCGATGTGCTCCTCCAGCACTCCGGTCACCACCAGCATTCCGAGGTCCTGGTAGTAGCCGCCGACCAGCAGCACCTTCTCGCGCTCGGCCGGGGGAAGGCCCGAGATGCCCAGCGCGGGGTCCCGGCCGTCCAGGGAGGTCAGGACGAACTCGGTGGCCCGCTTGAACTCGGGCGTGCGCGCGCGGGCTCCCAGCTCCAGGGTGTAGAGCAGCAGGTTCGTACGGCGTGTGTCGGACGCCTGGCGCAGTGCCGAGGCCGCGGCGATCACGACGGCCACCAGAGCAACGGTCAAGGTGAGAAGGTTGAACAGCAACATCGCCCCCAGAATGTCTCGCGCAACGGTGGATCTGCCCGACGCCGGCCCCCGGCACACCCCGGCCGGGGCCCGTTCCACGTATGACCGGAGCTTGCCGGGACCGGTGGGAATGTGATCGTCTTCGGGCCGGCCGTCACCTTGGGAGCGCTCTCACCGATCCCTGGGCTGCCGATATCCTGGAAGAGACCACATCGCCGACGACGGAACACGCACCAGAAGAGGGAGTGCCCGCCTTGCCCGAACCGATCACGGGGCCCCGCCCCACCCTGGAAGCCGTCGCGGCGCGCGCCGGCGTCTCGCGGGCCACGGCGTCCCGGGTGGTCAACGGGGGTGCGGGGGTCCGCGCCCCGCTGGTCGACAAGGTGCGCCGGGCGGTCGAGGAGCTGGGCTACGTGCCGAACCACGCGGCGCGGACCCTGGTCACCCGGCGCAACGGCGCGGTGGCCGTGATCATCGCCGAGCCCGAGTTCCGGGTGTTCTCCGACCCCTTCTTCGAGCAGCAGATCCGGGGCATCAGCCGGGAGCTGACGGCGCACGACTCTCAGCTGGTGCTGCTGTGGGTGGAGGGCCGCGGTGATCATGACAGGATCGCCCGCTACCTCGGCGGCGGCCATGTCGACGGGGCGCTCGCCTTCTCCGTGCACAACGACGACGAGCTGCCGGGCCTGATCGACAAGTCCCGCATCCCGACCGTGTTCGGCGGCCGCTCGGACCGGACCCTCGCGATGCCCTACGTCGACTGCGACAACCGCGGCGGGGCCCGCCAGGCGGTGCAGCACCTCGTCTCCGAGGGGCGGAGCACCATCGCGCACATCGCGGGACCGCTGGATCTGATGGCGGCCCTGGACCGGGCCGACGGCTACCACGACGTCCTCCTGGACGCCGATCCGTCCCTGATGTGCCAGGGCGACTTCACCGAGCGCAGCGGGGCCCTGGCCATGGCCGAGCTGCTGGAGCGGCGCCCGGACGTCGACGGGGTGTTCGTCGCCAACGACATGATGGCCCTGGGCGCGCTGCGCACCCTGCGGGAGCGGGGCGTGCGGGTCCCCGAGGACGTGGCCGTGGTCGGGTTCGACGACATGGCGTCGGTGGTGGAGCAGACCGATCCGGCGCTCACCACCGTGCACCAGGACATCGAGGGCATGGGCCGGCTGATGGTGAAGCTCCTGATGCGGCTGCTCGACGAGAGCGGGAGCCCCGCGCCGGCCTCGGTGATCACGCCCACGTCCCTGGTGCGGCGCGCCTCGGCCTGAGCCGCCGTACGGGGCCGCGCGGACGCAGAGCGGCGGGCACCGGCTCGATCGCCGGTGCCCGCCGTGTCCCGTGGGGAGCCGGGACGGTGACGCCGTTCAGGTCAGCTGAACGGGATCACCAGTACGGAGTTCTCGGTGCCCGTCTGGATCTTGGAGGTGGCGTTGCCGATGGCGCTCCACACCTCCAGCCGGACCGTGCCGTTCGACAGGTTGCCGAGGGTTCCGGTCGACGCCTTCAGACCGCGCGCCTGGGTGTACTGCTCCCAGCCGGTCACCGGGTCGGTGGCGAAGTAGTTGTACGTCTCCGTGCGGTCGAAGCTGCCGTTGCCGGTCAGGTCGTAGCTGACCCTGACCTGCTGGCCGAGGCCGACCGCGGTTCCGGCGTCGACCTGGAACCTGAACGAGGTGGACGCACCCGAGGTGAGCGTGCCGTTGACACCGCGGACCTCGTAGACGAGCGGCTGGTACGGGGTGCCGTCCCGGTTGGCGCCGCCGGCGGAGGCGATGGTGTCGCTGCCCGCCGTGCCGCCGGTGGCCGTGGTGAGCGTGCCGCCGGTCCGCAGCTGGAAGGTGTTCCCGGTCGAGGGATCGGGGTCGGGGTCCGGGTCGGTGCCGGTTCCCGTGCCGGTCGCGGTCGAACGGGCCGGTACGGACAGGGTCTTGCCGTCCGAGAAGGTCACCGTGCGGGCGCTGGAGCCGTAGTTGTGGGCGGCGTAGGTGCGGGTCGTGCCCTTGGTGAAGACGGCGGAGGTGGGAATGTCGCCGGTCACCGAGGGATCGGGGGCCCCGAGCGTGTCGAGGGTGGTGATCCAGTGGTAGGTGTGCGCCTTGGACTCGCCGTCCTCGGGGGTGTAGGAGCCGTTGCCCGCGTCCCACTTGGACTTGGCCGTGGCCGGGTCCGCGAAGGACTGGAACTCCCACAGCAGGTCGCGCCATTCGACGGCGGGGCCGCCGTTCTCGCGTTCCATCTCGGCCAGGTTCCGCCGGATGGCCGCCTTCTCGCCACCGAGGTGGAGGGAGCCGCCGGTCACCGGGAGGACGTTGATGCCGTGGATCTCCTCGGGGTTGGCCGTCCACCAGGTGGCGTAGGCCGCGCCGCTGCCCCAGACCATGCCGGCCGTGTCGTGGCCGAAGGTGGAGGGGAAGACCTGCTCGTCGGCGTCGAACCAGTACTGCGCGATGGCCTCCGCCTCGGTGGTCAGGAGGTAGGTGCCGAGGTCGCGCAGTGAGTTGTCACCGGTGGCCGAGCCCCACAGCACGAGGGCCGCGCTGAGGTTGGTCGACTCCGACGACGACTCCTGGTTGTTCCCGGCCGCGAAGCCCTGGTGGCCGGAGGCCCAGCTGTGGCCCGCGTACACGTCGAAGCCGCGCAGGAAGGGGAAGGCGCTGTCGGTGCGGCTGGCGTTGGCCGTGTCCCGGATCAGGGTCTTGACCATGCCGCCCCAGGCGGAGTCGGCGGCCCAGGACGAGTCGTACTGGGCGACGATCGCGGCCGCGAACACGTAGTAGCTGTAGTGGAAGTGGTGGTCGTTGAGTTCGCTGTCGCTGCCGTAGGAGGCGGGGTAGCCGGTGAGCGTCTTCCACGCCTGGTCGTAGGAGAACTCGTTGGCGCCGCCCGCGGTGAACCAGGCCTGGAGCCGGCCCTTGATGAGTTCGAGGAGCTTGTCGCGGATGCCGGTCTCACCGATCTGGTCGGCCAGCGGCACGAGCTGGGCGAGCTTGCCCAGCGCCTTGCCGGTCCAGTACGTGTCGACGGCGCCGGAGAACGGGTCCGAGGAGTTGGCGACGTCGTTCAGGTAGCCGCGCAGCCGGTTGGTGTCGACGGCGCTGGTCTTCGGCAGCGCGGGCAGCACCGGGGACGACTTCTGCGAGGTGGTGAACGAGGCCGACTCGCGCACCTTCATCGTGCCGCGCGGGGAGACGTAGGTGTACGACGTCAGCGCGTCCGAGGTGTTGAGCCACTGGTGCCGGTAGAGGGCCTGGAGCGTCCCGCGCTCGGTGCCCTCCTTGGCCTCGGTGGTGAGGCTGTAGGTGGCGCGGACGGTGCCGCCGCTGTAGCTCCAGTTCACGGTGGAGCCGGTGACGAAGCTGTAGGCGTACTTGCGGTACGTCGCGAGCGCGTCGGTCGAGGGCAGGACGGCCACCGAGAAGTAGTCCTTGCCGCCGAGGCCGGCGGTGACGGCGGTGCCGGAGACGTTCCAGTCGCTGCCGGTGGGCGCGAACAGGGCGTAGTGGTGCCCGGCGACCGTGATGCCGAGGACGTTGCCCTGGTCGGAGAAGACGGTCGGGGTGGACGCCGTGTTGATCCGGGCGTCACCGCCGGAGCCCTTGGCGTATACGAAGGGCATGCCGTGGCCGATGGTGGTCCGCAGGGTGCGGGTGCCGTCGGACCAGTAGGGCGTGACGGTCCAGTCGGACCAGGCGTCGGCCTTGGTGTCGGGCGAGTTCAACCCGGTGAGGCCGAGGGTGAGGTCGGCCTTGTGGGCGTACTCGTACTGACGGCCCTCGCCGACGATCGCGGGCGAGGTGGGGTAGCCGATCTCCAGTCCGCCCGAGACGGCCTGGTAGGTGAGCGGGTGCCCGTACATGGGGGTGGAGTACGGGTTGTCGCCGTAGCGCTGGAAGGCCAGGGAGGACCACCAGTCGTTGGTGGGGACGGGCTTGCCCTGGGCGTTGGAGGTCACCTTGGGCGTGACCGGTGTGCCGGTGTTGGTCGTCGGGCCGGTCGTCCCGGCCGGGCGGGTGTCGGAGTAGCTGCCGGCTCCGACGGTGATCGTGGCGGCGGCGGCCGGGGTCGCCGCCGGTCCCAGTCCTGCGGCGGCCAGTGCGGCGGCCAGTACCAGCACGGTGGCTGGTCTCTTGCGCGTGGCAAGCATAAAAGGGGCACCTCGTGTCATCACGACGGGGTAGTGGGGTCTCACCGTGTGCGTCCGGAACGTTTCGAGAGCGCTCTCAGATGGCCGGAAACGTAAGACTCCGGTAACGCTGGCGTCAATAGATGCGGCACAGAAGGCAGTTGGACCCCGTGTTGAACCCGTTATGTCTTCGAGTCTTGACGGGACCCCTGCAAAACAGGCACGCTCCACCCGCAGTTTGAGAGCGCTCTCAAGGTGTTCTCGCTCCACCCCGAAGCCAAGGGAGGCTTCCCATGCCCATCGCCCGAGCCGCCAAGAGGGCCACCCTCAACCTGGGGGCGGTCGTCGTCGCCGGTACCCTGCTCGCCGCCTGCGGAGGTTCCTCCGAGGACACCTCCGACAGCGCGGGCGGAAAGGTCACGATCACCGTCGACCTCTTCGGATCCTTCGGCTACAAGGAGGCCGGGCTCTACGCGGAGTACGAGAAGCTCAACCCCGGCGTCACCATCAAGCAGACCGACACCGAGGACGAGGCCGACTACTGGAAGTCGCTGCAGACCCGCCTCGCGGGCGGCGGCGGACTCGCCGACGTCCAGGGCATCGAGGTCGGCCGGATCGCCTCGGTGACCCAGCTGCAGGCCGACAAGTTCGAAGACCTGAAGAAGTACGGCGCCGACGAGCTCAAGGGCGAGTTCGCCGAGGCCAAGTGGTCCGCCGCCACGGGCAAGAACGGCGAGGTCCTCGGCCTCGGCACCGACGTCGGCCCCGAGGCCATGTGCTACCGCACCGACCTGTTCAAGAAGGCCGGCCTGCCCACCGACCGCGAGGAACTCGCGAAGAAGTGGTCCAGCTGGGACGGCTACATCGAGCTCGGCAAGCAGTACAAGAAGAAGGCCCCCGCCAAGAGCGCCTGGCTGGACAGCGTCGGCAGCCTCTACTCGATCATGATCGGCCAGGAGAAGGAGCGTTACTACAACGCCTCCGGCGACCTGATCTGGGAGACCAACCCGGCGCTGAAGACCGCCTGGGACACCTCCGTCGAGGCGGCCGAGGGCGGGCTGAGCGCCAAGCTCGACCAGTGGTCCCCGCAGTGGAACCAGGCCTTCGCCGCCGGCTCGTTCGCCACCATCCCGTGCCCCGCCTGGATGCTCGGCTACATCAAGGGCCAGGCCGGTGACGCGGGCGAGGGCACCTGGGACATCGCCACGCTGCCCGGCGGCGCCGGCAACTGGGGCGGCTCCTACCTCTCCGTGCCCAAGGCGGCCGAGCACAAGAAGGAGGCGTACGAGCTGATCAAGTGGCTCACCGCCCCCGAGCAGCAGGCCAAGCTCTTCCAGAAGCAGGGCAACTTCCCCTCGGCCACCGGCGCGATCGACCAGGTCGCGGACGCGAAGGACCCGTACTTCTCCGACGCCCCGATCGGCCAGATCTTCGGTGACGCCGCCAAGGCGGCCCCGGTCCAGGTGCTGGGCATCCACGACCAGAACGTGGCGCAGCAGATCACCAACGCGCTGAGCGAGGTCGAGCGCAAGGGCACCTCCTCCGACAAGGCGTGGGCGAACGCCAAGAAGGGCGTCGACAACACCATCGGCTGACCCGTCGCACCGGGGCCGGTCCCTCGCGCGGACACCCGTCCGCGCCCGGGACCGGCCCCGGGCCCCGCCACTTCTCCCGCCCGGCTCCCGCCGCCACCGGCATCCGGCACCCACTCATCCGAAGGGCCGCACCGTGACCCTCACCGCCCCCGCGAAGCCGATCTCACCGCCCCGCCCGCATGCCGCCCGGCGCGCGTGGCAGAAGGTCTCGCCCTACGCCTACATCGCCCCGTTCTTCACCCTGTTCGCCGCCTTCGGCCTCTTCCCGCTGATCTACACGGCGTTCGTGTCGCTGTACCGGGTCGAGCTCCAGACCCCCGGCGAGATGGAGTGGCGCGGCCTCGACAACTACACGGCGCTGCTGAGCGACGAGTTCTTCTGGACCTCGCTGCGCAACACCTTCACCATCGGCGTGATCTCCACCGTGCCGCAGCTGGTGATGGCACTCGGCCTCGCCCACCTGCTCAACTACCGTCTGCGCGGCCGCACTTTCCTGCGTACGGCGATGCTGCTGCCCTACGCCACGTCCGTGGCCGCCGCCACCCTGGTCTTCGCCCAGCTCTTCGGCCGCGACTTCGGACTGATCAACTACGTCATCGGCCTCGTCGGCATCGACCCGGTCGACTGGCAGACCGGCACGGTCGCCTCGCAGATCGCCGTCTCCACGATCGTCATCTGGCGCTGGACCGGCTACAACGCCCTGATATACCTGGCGGGCATGCAGTCCATCCCGGGCGAGCTGTACGAGGCCGCCGAGGTGGACGGCGCCTCGAAGTGGCGGCAGTTCTTCCATGTCACGCTGCCCGGGCTGCGTCCGACGATCGTCTTCACGGTCATCGTCTCCACCATCGGCGCCACCCAGCTCTTCGGTGAGCCGCTGCTGTTCGAGGGCTCCATCTCCGGCGGCATCTCGCACCAGTACCAGACGCTCGGCCTGTACATGTACGAACAGGGCTGGGGCTTCTTCCACCTGGGCCGGGCCGCGGCCATCGCCTGGGTGATGTTCCTGCTGATCCTGGTGCTCGTCGGGGTCAACGCCCTGCTCGCGCGCCGCAGTTCCCGCAAGGAGGCCGGCCGATGACCGCGCTCGCCGAACCGCCGGTGCAGGACAAGCCGACCCAACGGCCCACCCTCACCGCACTCCGCCGCCGCTCCCGCGCGGGGCGCACCAACCACGGCGGGCCCCTCGCCTACGCGGTCCTGATCGTGGCCGTGCTGGTCTCCGCGTTCCCGTTCTACTGGACCATCGTCGCCGCGAGCCGCTCCAACGCCGACCTGGCGAAGGTGCCGCCGACGCTGCTGCCCGGCTCCAACCTCATCAAGAACTTCGAGGCGGTGATGGAGGAGGCGGACATCGGCAAGGCGCTGCTGAACTCGTTCATCGTCTCCGGGTCGATCACCGTCGGCACCGTGCTCTGCTCCACGCTCGCCGGATTCGCCTTCGCCAAGCTCCGCTTCCGGGGCCGGGGCGCGCTGCTGGCCATCACCGTCGGCACCATGATGATCCCGCCGCAGCTCGGGGTGATCCCGCTGTTCATGCTGATCGCCGAACTGCAGTGGGTGAACCAGCTCCAGGCGGTGATCCTGCCGGGTCTGGTCTCGGCGTTCGGTGTGTTCTTCATGCGCCAGTACCTCGTGCAGTCCCTGCCGGACGAGCTGATCGAGGCGGCGCGGGTCGACGGCGCGTCCACGGCGCGGATCTTCTGGTCGATCGTCGTGCCGGTGGCCCGGCCCGGCATGGCCGTCCTGGGCCTGCTGACCTTCATGGCCGCCTGGAACGACTTCTTCTGGCCCATCGTCGCCCTGACCTCCTCCGAACCGACCGTCCAGGTCGCCCTGCGCCAGCTCGGCGGCGGCTACGTCCACGACCAGTCCGTGATCATGGCGGGCACCCTGCTCGGCACGCTGCCCGTCCTCCTCGTCTTCGGCCTGCTGGGCCGTCAGATCGTCGGCGGCATCATGCAGGGCGCGGTCAAGGGCTGACGCGCGCACCGGCCCCGCCCCCCTTCCCGCACCACCGTCTCACTCCTGGGAGTTCCATCCTCATGACCGCGCTCGACACCCGCCCCGACACCATGACCCACCGTTTCCCGGCGGACTTCCGCTGGGGCACGGCCACGGCGGCGTACCAGATCGAGGGAGCCGCCACCGAGGACGGCAGGACCCCGTCGATCTGGGACACCTTCAGCCGTACACCGGGCAAGGTCCGCAACGGCGACACCGGGGACATCGCCGCCGACCACTACCACCGGCTCAGCGAGGACGTCGCCCTGATGCGGCGGCTCGGGGTCACCGACTACCGCTTCTCGGTCGCCTGGCCGCGGGTCCAGCCGACGGGCCGCGGGCCGGCCGTGCAGAAGGGGCTGGACTTCTACCGCCGTCTGGTCGACGAGCTGCTGGAGGCCGGTATCCGTCCGGTGGCCACGCTCTACCACTGGGACCTCCCGCAGGAGCTGGAGGACGCGGGCGGCTGGCCGCAGCGCGAGACGGCGCAGCGGTTCGGCGAGTACGCGCACATCATGGCCGGTGCCCTCGGCGACCGGGTGGCGACCTGGACCACGCTGAACGAGCCGTGGTGCGCGGCCTTCCTCGGCTACGGCAACGGTGTGCACGCCCCCGGCCGGACCAGCGCGCTCGCCTCGCTGCGCGCCGCACACCACTTCAACCTCGCGCACGGGCTGGCGGTCGGCGCGCTGCGCTCCGCGCTCGGCAGCGGCTCCGAGATCTCCCTGACCCTGAACCTGCACGCCGTGCGCCCGAACTCGCAGGCGCCCGAGGACCTGGACGCGGCCCGGCGGATCGACGCGGTCGGCAACCGGGTCTTCCTCGACCCGGTCTTCCACGGCACGCTCCCCCAGGACCTGATCGTCGACACGGCCCCGGTGACGGACTGGTCGTTCGTCCACGACGGCGACCTCGCCACCGCCTCGGCCCCGATCGACTCGCTCGGCATCAACTACTACTCGCCGACCGTGGTCGCCGCCGCCCCCTCGGCCGAGCCGTTCACGGACCCGTCGCCCTGGGCGGGCGCCGAGCAGCACGTCCGCTTCCTGCCCGCGCCGGGTCCGCGGACCGCGATGGACTGGCCGGTGGACGCGAACGGCCTGCACGAGCTGCTGCTGCGCCTGCGCGACGACCTCCCGGGCACCCCGCTGGTGATCACCGAGAACGGTGCCGCGTACGACGACTACGCCGACCCGTCGGGCGAGGTGAAGGACCCCGAGCGGGTGGAGTACCTGCACGCCCACCTGGCCGCGGTGCACCGCGCGATCGAGGACGGCGCCGACGTGCGCGGCTACTTCCTGTGGTCGCTGCTGGACAACTTCGAGTGGGCCTACGGCTACAGCAAGCGGTTCGGCATCGTCCACGTCGACTTCGCGACCCAGCGCCGTACCCTCAAGGACAGCGCCCGCTGGTACGCGGACGTCATCGAGCGCGGCGGCCTGGAGGGCCGGACGGGCGGCGGCCCGCGGTAGGTCCCACCACGCCACCCCTGTGACGGACGGCCGGACGCGTCCGTCACAGGGGTGCACCACGGGTGTCGAAGCGACCCGAACCGTCCCGCACGCGAGACGCTGCCCTCATGACAGCCTCCTCCTCCGCCGACGGCGGGCCCCGCTTCGACGACCTCACCGCCCTGTACATCAACTGCACCCTCAAGCCGTCCCCGCAGCTGAGCCACACCCAGGGTCTGATCGACAAGAGCGCCGAGATCATGATGGAGCGCGGGGTCACCACGTCCGAGATCCGCGCCGTCGACCATGACATCGCCCCCGGGGTGTACCCGGACATGACCGAGCACGGCTTCGCCACCGACGAATGGCCCACGCTGTACGAGCGGGTGATGGCGGCGGACATCGTGGTCGTCGCCGGACCCATCTGGCTCGGCGACAACAGCTCGGTGACCAAGCGTGTGATCGAGCGGCTCTACGCCTGCTCCGCTCTCCTCAACCCCGACGGTCAGTACGCCTATTACGGCCGGGTCGGCGGCTGTCTGATCACCGGCAACGAGGACGGGGTGAAGCACTGCGCCATGAACGTCCTCTACAGCCTCCAGCACCTCGGCTTCACGATCCCGCCGCAGGCGGACGCCGGCTGGATCGGCCCGGCCGGTCCCGGGCCCTCGTACCTCGATCCGGGTTCGGGCGGTCCGGAGAACGACTTCACCAACCGCAACACCTCGTTCATGGCCTGGAACCTGATGCATCTCGCCGCCCTGCTCAAGCGCTCCGGCGGCATCCCGGCGTACGGCAACCAGCGGACGCTGTGGGAGGCGGGGTGCTGGCCGGGCGCGGACAACCCCGAGCACCGCTGAGGCGTCAGACGTTCAGGCCGGCCCCGGACCGCCTGCGCGCGAGGCGCCGTTCCAGTCCCTCCCGGGTCCGCGGCCACTCCTCGGCGATGACGGAGAAGATCGCGGAGTCGCGGAGCCTGCCGTCCTCGCCCGGCACCCAGGAGCGGGACCAGTTCCGCAGCACGCCCTCGAAGCGTGCGCCCGTCCTCTCGATGGCGGCCCGGGAGCGGACGTTGCGCGCGTCGGTCTTCAGGTCGACGCGCGCCACCTCCCAGCTCTCGAAGGCGTGCCGGAACAGCAGGTACTTGGCCTCGGTGTTCACACCCGTACCCTGCGCGGACGCGGCGAGCCAGGTGAAGCCGACCTCGATCGCGCACAGACC
This sequence comes from Streptomyces sp. NPDC000983, assembly GCF_040299205.1. Lineage (NCBI taxonomy): Bacteria > Bacillati > Actinomycetota > Actinomycetes > Kitasatosporales > Streptomycetaceae > Streptomyces > Streptomyces sp. NPDC000983. Next base: position 27,131 of record NZ_JBEPBM010000014.1, read on the forward strand.
GGTTCCGTCCGGCCAGGGCCGGGGATCCCAGAAGGAGGTGGCGCCGACGGCCCGCCCCGACACCGGGTCGACCTGCGCGTACGGCGCCAGCTTCCCCGCGGCGGCCCGGGCGAGCTGAGCGTCGACATACCCCTCGACCTCGGCGGCCTCGGGCACCCAGGTGAACCGGTACGAACCGCGATCCTCCTCCGCCGCCAGGGCCAGATCCGCCGCGTGACGCTGCTCCAACGGCTCCAGCCGCACGAACGCGCCTTCCAGAACAGGCCCCTCAAGCACAAAACTCATCCGCCACCCATCACCAACCCGCACGGCTCCTCCGCACCCGGCCCGTAGCGTCCCAGAGCCCACACGCCCTGTCGCGCGAATTCCACGGCGGTCGTGGGTCGACTCACGTTCCGCCCCTCGCGTGCCAGACGCCGCCGTACGCGGCGAACCGTCCGCGTGGCGGAGCGCGATCCCCTGGTGCAGGAAGTCGACGTCGATCTCCTTGGCGAAGACATAGCGTCCTCGAAGAAGGGGAAGACCACCCGGCCACGTCGGCAAGCTCATCCGCACGCCGACAGCCCCGCCCCTCCCCCTCCGAGAAGGCCAGGTCCATGACTCGTATCGCCCGCCCCCTGCCGGATCGTACGCAGCGTCCGCCGATGGGATGGAACAGCTGGGACTGCTACGGGACCACCGTCACCGAGGAGGAGGTGCTCGCCAACGCGGAGTTCATGCACACGCACCTGCTGCACTACGGGTGGGACACCGTCGTGGTGGACATCCAGTGGTACGAGCCCACCGCCCGGGCCCACGGCTAAAACCCCGACGCACCGCTCGAACTCGACTCCTTCGGACGGCAGTTGCCCGCACCCAACCGCTTCCCCTCCTCGGCGGGCGGCGCCGGGTTCGGCCCGCTCGCCGAACGGGTGCACGCCCTCGGTCTGCGGTTCGGCCTGCACATCATGCGCGGCATCCCACGCCGTGCCGTGGCCGCCCGGCTTCCGGTGGCGGGAACCGGGTTCACCGCGGACCAGGTGGCGGACACGACGTCGGTGTGCCCGTGGAACTCGGACAACTACGGCCTCGATCACGGTCATCCGGGCGCGCAGGCGTACTACGACGCCCAGGTCGCCCAGTTCGCCGCATGGGGCGTGGACTTCGTCAAGGCGGACGACATGCTGCATCCGTTCCACGAGCGGGAGATCGCGGCCTACGCGCGGGCGATCGAGCGCAGTGGACGGTCGATCGAGCTGAGTCTGTCGCCCGGCACCGATGTCTCCCTGGCCCACCTGGACCGTCTTCGGGAGCACGCCACGATGTGGAGGGTCTGCGACGACCTGTGGGACCGGTGGGAGGACGTGGAGGCCCAGTTCGCGCGGATGGCCCGCTGGGCGCCGTCGCAGAGCCCGGCGGGCTGGGCCGACGCCGACATGCTCCCGCTCGGGCGGATCGGGATCCGGGCCGAGCGCGGACAGGACCGGCTGAGCCGGCTGACCCGGGCCGAGCAGATCAGCCTGCTCAGCCTGTGGCTGGTCTCGCGTTCACCGCTGATGATGGGCGGCGACCTGCCCACCAGCCCGCCCGAGACCATCGAGCTCCTCACCAACGAGGAGGCCCTGGCGGTGCTGTGGCACGGCACCGCGGGCCGCGAGGTCCTGCGCGAGAACGGCCTGGTGCTGTGGACCGCGGAGGACACCGACGGGGAGCAGCGCTACGCGGCCGTGTTCTCGCCGGCGGCGGAGCCCCGCCGGGTCACGGTCCCCCTCGGCTCGATCGGTCTCCGTCCGGACGACCGGCTGCGGGAGCTCTGGACCCGCCGCGACGTCCCGCACGACGGCCGCAGCGTGGAGGTGGATCTGCCGGCGCACGGCGCCGTGCTGCTCCGCGCCACCGGTGAGAGCGAAGCCCCGACTGCGGGTCGTGACGCCCGGTGACGTGATCTCCGAACGGTCACACAGCGTCACGCCCCGAGTAGCGGCTTTCACCCGGCCGGAAGAGGGTAGTCGGGCGAGACGACGAAGGGACTGAGCGATGAACGAGAGCCGACCCGCGACGACGTCCGACTCCGGCGCCCCCGTGGAGAGCGACGAGCATTCGCTCACCGTGGGACCGGCAGGTCCGATCCTGTTGCAGGACGCGTACCTGATCGAGCAGATGGCACAGTTCAACCGGGAGCGCATCCCCGAACGGCAGCCGCACGCCAAGGGAAGCGGCGCCTTCGGTCACTTCGAGGTCACCCACGACGTGAGCCGGTACACCAAGGCCGCCGTATTCCAGCCCGGCACCCGCACCGACCTGGTCGCCCGCTTCTCCACCGTGGCAGGCGAACGCGGCAGCCCCGACACCTGGCGCGACCCCCGCGGCTTCGCGGTGAAGTTCTACACCTCCGAGGGCAACTACGACATGGTCGGCAACAACACGCCGGTCTTCTTCGTGAAGGACCCGATGAAGTTCCAGCACTTCATCCGGTCCCAGAAGCGGCGGGCCGACAGCAACCTGCGCGACCACGACATGCAGTGGGACTTCTGGACGCTGTCCCCGGAGTCCGCGCACCAGGTGACCTGGCTGATGGGCGACCGCGGTATCCCGAAGACCTGGCGCCACATGAACGGCTACACCTCCCACACCTACATGTGGATCAACGCGGCCGGCGAGCGGTTCTGGGTGAAGTACCACTTCAAGACCGATCAGGGCATCGACTTCCTCACCCAGGACGAGGCCGACCGCATCGCCGGGGCGGACTCGGACTACCACATGCGGGACCTGTTCGAGCACATCCGGGACGGGGACTTCCCGTCCTGGACGCTGCATGTGCAGGTCATGCCGTACGAGGAGGCGGCCGCCTACCGCTTCAACCCGTTCGACCTGACGAAGGTCTGGCCGCACGGCGACTACCCGCTGATCCCGGTGGGCCGTATGACGCTGGACCGCAACCCCACCGACAACCACGCCGAGATCGAGCAGGCGGCGTTCCAGCCCAACAACCTGGTCCCCGGCATCGGCCCGAGCCCCGACCGGATGCTGCTGGCGCGGCTGTTCTCCTACGCCGACGCCCACCGGGCCCGGATCGGCGTCAACTACCAGCAACTGCCGGTCAACGCACCCGTCGTCGACGTCCACACGTACTCCAAGGACGGCGCGATGGCGTACCGCAGGACGAGCGACCCGGTGTACGCGCCGAACTCCAAGGGCGGCCCCGCGGCCGACACGGAGCGTTACGGCTCCCCGCCGAGCTGGGCCGCCGACGGGGAGATCACCCGGACGGCGTACGTCAGCCACGCCGAGGACGACGACTGGGGCCAGCCGGGCACGCTCGTGCGGGAGGTCCTGGACGACGCGGCCCGTGACCGGCTCGTCGACAACGTGGTCGGTCACCTCCTCGACGGCGTGAGCGAACCGATTCTCGAGCGTGCGTTCGCCTACTGGTCGAACGTGGACGCCTCGCTCGGCAAGCGCATCGCCGAGGGGGTCCGCGCCAAGCAGGGCTGAGCGGTCACGGACGGCGGACCGCCGTGGGGGCGCCCCCGTATTCGGTGGGCGCCCTCCGGTATGCCGGGCAGAATGCGGCCCATGCGTATCCGAGCCGTGCGCCTGGACGAACTGCCCGTCCTCCAGGACATCGAGCGCGCCGCCGGGCAGTGCTTCGACTCCGTCGGCATGCCGGAGATCGCCGAGGACGAGCCGCTCCCCCTCGATGTGCTCGCCCGGTATCACCACGCCGGGCTGGCCTGGGTGGCGGCCGACGACTCCGATGCCCCGTCGGCCTACCTGATCGCCGACCGTGTCGACGGAAACCTGCATGTGGAGCAGGTCTCCGTGCACCCGGACCATGCGCGCCGGGGTGTCGGGCGGCGGCTGCTGGAGCATCTCGCGGCCCATGCCAGGAGCGAGGGGGTACCGGCGCTGACCCTCACCACGTTCGTCGAGGTGCCGTGGAACGGCCCCTACTACGCGCGGTGCGGTTTCGAGCCCATGGAGGACGGCGGAATCGGGCCCGGCCTGCGGCGGATCCGCGAGCAGGAGGCGGCGCACGGCCTGGACCGCTGGCCGCGGGTCTGTATGCGCCGGGCGCTCGCGTCCGGGGCGCCTCGCTGAACTCAGGGGTTCACGTCCACGGCGGCTCGCCGACCTCAGAGGGTCCCGTCCAGGGCGAGGCGCAGGCAGTCGGGGGTGGCGGCGCCCTGGGACCAGGCCGCCTCGTACTCCCGGCCGCCCAGGGCCTCCCGTACCCGGTGCTCGGCGGCGGCGTGGGCGTCGTGGAACGGCCGCAGTCCGATGAGCGCCACTCCGGTGTCCTGCCGCAGGCGGTGCGCGGCACCGAGCAGGCGTGCCGCCGGCTGGTGGCGGCCGGTGGCCGCCATGGCCCAGGCCAGGGTCTCCACTCCCCAGACGGGGCCCCAGGTGTCGCCGATGGCCCATTGCCGGGCCAGTGCCTCGCGCAGGTGGTGCGGGGAGCGGTCCGCCCGGCCGTGACGCAGTGCGAAGAGTCCCGTGCACCACTGGGCCCAGGTCCGGGCCCACTCGGCGCCGCTCTCCGCGGCCTCGGTGACGTAGATGTCGAGGGCGGTGCCGGCTGCCTCCCGGTCGCCGAGGAACGCCTCGGCCATCGCCCGGAGCATGGTGGCCATGTGGGCGTCGCCGCTCTGTCCGGCCGCGCGGAACTGTTCGCGTGCCTCGGCCAGCAGGGCGGCGGAGCGCGGGTCGCCCCGGACGAGCAGGGCGTGCGCGCCTTCGATGAAGGTCAGCGGTGGGGCCTCCGCCGCGCCGTCGGGGAGCCCGTGGGCCAGGGCACGGCATTCGGCGAGGAACGTCTCGGCGGAGGGGTTGTCGCCCTGGCACAGGGCGATCCACGCCTTCATCGCCAGCCCTCCCGCGAGCAGGGCGGGGGGCGGGGCCGTGCTGAGCGGGAGGAGGCGTTCCAGCCAGTGCCGGCCCTCGCCCAGGGTGCTGTTGAAGAACCAGCACCGGGTGCGGGCGAGGTTGACGGCGATCTCCACGCCTGCGTCGGCCCGGTCGCCGCGCGTGCTGCAGTAGTCCAGCGCGGTACGGAAGTTGGGGAGTTCCGCCCGGAGCCGCATCAGCCAGTCGACCTCGCCCCGGCCGCACCACCGTTCGCCGGCGTGTACGGCCAGGGTGCGGTAGTGGTCGCTGTGCCCGAGGCGGAGGGCGTCGTCGAGGCCCTCGGCGCGCAGGCGTTGCCGGCCGTACTGGCGGATGGTCTCCAGCAGGGCGTACCGGGCGCGGTCGCCCGAACTGTTCACCGTCACGATCGACTTGTCCGCGAGCCCGGCCAGCAGGTTGAGCACGTCGTCCCGGTCGATGCCCTCTCCCCCGCACACCGCCTCGGCGGCCTCCAGGTCGAATCCGCCGGCGAACACGGAGAGCCGGCTCCACAGCAGCCGCTCCCGGGGGGTGCACAGTTCGTAGCTCCAGTCGACGACACCGCGCAGCGTGTGCCGGTAGCGGGTGGCGGGGTGGCCGTAGGGGACGGACAGGAGGCGGAAGCGGTCGTCGAGGCGTTCGAGGATCTCCTCGGCGGTCATCGTGGTGAGCCGTACCGCGGCGAGTTCGATGGCGAGGGGGATTCCGTCCAGTCGGCGGCAGAGCTGGGCGACCGAGGAGCGGTTGCGGGCGGTGATCCGGAACGCGGGTGCGGCGGCGACGGCGCGGTCGGCGAAGAGCCGTACGGCCTCGGCGCGGTCCGGCTCCGTCTCGTCGGCCTCGGGCACGGTCCCGGTCCGTTCGGCGGGTGCCGGGGCACGGGGCTCGGGGACGGTGAGCGAGGGCACGGTGAGGATGTGTTCGCCGGGTACGGCGAGCCGGTGCCGGCTGGTGGCCAGGACGCGCAGTCCGGGGGCCGCCCGCGCCATTCTCAGGACGAGTGCCGCGACCTCGTCGACGAGGTGTTCGCAGTTGTCGAGGACCAACAGCAGCCGCTGGTCGCGCAGATGGTCCAGGACGGTGTCCACGGCGGGCCGGGCGGAGTGGTCGCGCAGGCCGAGCGCCTCGGCGACGGCCCGGTCGAGGAGTTCGGGGTCGGTCAGGGGCGCGAGGTCCGCGAGGCGGACGCCGTCCGGGAACGCCGCCTCCAGGTCCGCCGCCGCGCGCAGCGCGAGCCGGGTCTTGCCGACGCCGCCGACTCCGGTCAGCGTGACCACCCGCGCGGACGCCAACAGGGTCCGCAGTTGGGCCAGTTGCTCCTCGCGGCCGATGAAGGTGGTCAGGTCGGTGGGCAGGCGTGCCACTCCGCGGGGGGTCGTGGGCGCGGTGTCGCGCACGTCTCCGGGTGCGGCGGCGAGCAGTCGCCGGTGCAGGCGCTTCAGTTCCGGGCCCGGGAACACCCCGAGTTCGTCGGCGAGGAGTCGGGCGACCTCGCGGTAGCACTCCAGTGCTTCGCCCTGTCGCTCGCAGCGGGAGAGCGCGGTCATACGCTGGGCCCAGAACCGTTCGCGCAGGGGGTGCGCCCCGATGAGCGCGCGCAGTTCGGGGAGGACGTCGGCGGCCCGGCCGAGCGCGAGGTCGGCGTCGATCCGCAGTTCCAGGGCGTCCAGGCGTTGCTCGTGCAGGGCCGGCACGAGGTCGTGGAGGAGGTCCGCGGGGAGGTCGGAGAGCGGTTCGCCGCGCCACAGGGCGAGTGCCTCACGCAGGCTGAGCGCGGCGCCGGCGGCCGTGCCGTCCTTGAGTGCGGTGCGGCCGCGGTGGACGAGGGCGGTGAAGCGGTGCAGGTCCAGGGCGTCCGCGTCGACCTCGATGCCGTAGCCGCGGGAGTGGGTGACCAGCGGGGTGGCGTCCGTGGCGGAGCCGAGGACCCGTCGTAGGCGCAGGACGTAGTTCTGGAGTGTGTTGCGGGCCCGTTCCGGGGGCCGCTCGCCCCACAGGCCGTGCATCAGCCGTTCCACGGTGACCACTTGATTGGCCTCGGCGAGCAACGCCACCAGCAGCAGCCGGAGTTTGGTGGCGCCGATGGCCACCGGGCGCCCGTCCCGGCGGACTTCCAGCGGCCCCAGCACCTTGAACTCGTACCGTGCGCTCACTGCTCCCTCGGTGTTCCGTGCCGCGAATTCCGCGAGCATACGACACTGAGTGACCGCTCCGCGACTCCGAGTAATCATCGTGTGACCGCGGGGTGACCGGGCCGTCGGAGGCGGTTGGGACCGTGGCACCTGTCCCGACCACGCCTCCCGGAGCAGGCCATGACCTCGACCCGTACCTCGCAGCCCGCCGCCTCGTGCGACGCGGCGACCGCACCACCCCGTCCGACAGCGACTCTGGGTGAGCATCTGAGCCGCCAACTCCTCGCGCTGTGCGACGCCATGGGCGTCGGCGCGCCCGACGGCGGGGCCACGGGCCCGCGCGTCGGCCCGCTGTTCCACCTGCTGGGCGGCGCCGCGCGGCGCCCGCTCGCCGCGGGCCCGGCGTCGCCGTCCTTCGTCTCGGACGACCACTCCCCGGCCGAGCTGTCCGTGTCGTTCCCCTCCGACGGGTCCCCGACCGTGCGGATCGTCGCGGAACCGGGCTGCGCGACCACGTCCTTCGAGGAGAGCGGGCGGGTGGGCCAAAGTGCGCTCGCGGATCTGGCCGCACGCTGGAACTTCTCGACCGAGCCCGTGGACCGGGTGGCGGACCTCTTCCTCCCGGCCGCCGCCCAGGGTCCGTTCGCCCTGTGGTGCGCGCTGGACCTGCGCGGGGACCGCGCCCCCGGCGTCAAGGTGTACCTCAACCCGCGCTGTCAGGGGAGCGGCCTCTCCCCGCGGCTCACCGAGGAGGCGCTGACCCGCTTCGGATTCGGCCGGGCGTGGCCCGCGCTGCTGGAGCACGCCGCGCCCCGCGGACCGGGCGGCGACGAGTTCTCGTTCTTCGCTGTCGACCTGGGCCGCTGGCGGACACCGCGGGTCAAGGTGTACGTCACCCACCACGGCTTCTCCGCCGCCGGCGCCGAGTCGGTCGCCCGTCTGCTGCCCGGCGAACACGCCGCATCCGTCGGCGAGTTCTGCCGTACGGCCGGGGACACCGAACGCTTCGACCGCCGCCCGCTGGTCTCCTGCCTGTCCTTCACCCCGGGGGACGACGAGCACCCCACCGGCTACACCCTGCACGTCCCGGTCCGCGACTACGCCCCCGACGACCGGGTCGCCCGGGACCGCGCGGCGGTCCTCCTGCGGCGTCACGGCATCCCCACCGACGGCCTCGACCGGGCGCTCGCCGCCGTGACGCCCCGCGACCCGGCGCACGGGGTGGGCCTGATCTCGTACCTCTCCCTGGTCCGGAGCACCCGGCAGCCGCCCCGGGTGACGGTCTACCTCTCCCCCGAGGCGTACGAGGTCCGGCCCCCGCTGCCCGGCCTGCCGGAACGGCCGTAGGGCCTGTCTCCCGTCCGCGGCACAACGTCTCGCACGCACCCACCCGAACCCCCGAACAGGAGCACAGCCCTCGTGGAGCCGTACCGGATCAAGGCCGTGGAGCCCCTCCCCCTCACCACCCGAGCACAGCGCGAGACGGCACTGCGGCGCGTGCACTACAACCTCTTCGACCTCCACGCCGACGAGGTCACCATCGATCTGCTCACCGACTCGGGGACCGGCGCCCTCTCGGCGGCGCAGTGGGCCGCGGGCATGGCCGGCGACGAGTCCTACGCCGGTTCGCGCTCCTACCACCGCTTCCACGAGGTGGTGCGGGAGCTGACGTCCTACCCGCACGTCCTGCCGGTCCACCAGGGCCGGGCGGCGGAGCGCATCCTCTTCTCCGCGCTGCTGAAGCCCGGGCGGATCACCCTGAGCAACACCCACTTCGACACCACCCGCGCCAACGTGGAACTGTGCGGCGGGCTGGCCGTCGACCTGCCCTGCCCGCAGGCCCGGGACCTCGACAGCGACGATCCGTTCAAGGGCGACATCGACCTCGACCGGCTCAAGGAGACCCTCAGCGGCCCGGACGCCTCCCGCGTCGCCGTGGTCGTCATGACGCTGACCAACAACGGGCAGGGCGGGCAGCCCGTCTCGATGGACAACCTCGCGCGCGCCGCCGAGCTGTGCCGGGAGCACGAGGTCCCCTTCTTCCTGGACGCCGCGCGCTTCGCGGAGAACGCCTGGCTGGTCACCCAGCACGAGCCCGCCTACCGGGACGTCAGCCCGCGCGAGGTCGCCGAGCAGGCGTTCCGCCTCGCCGACGGCTGCCTGATGAGCGCCAAGAAGGACGGCATCGTCCACATCGGCGGCTTCCTCGGCCTGCGCGACACCGCGCTCGCCGAACGCTGCCGGCTGCTGCTCGTCGCCACCGAGGGTTTCCCCACCTACGGCGGACTGGCCGGACGTGACCTCGACATGGTCGCCCAGGGCCTCACCGAGGTCACCGACCCTCACTATCTCCGCTCCCGGGCGGACGCGGCCCGGCATCTCGCCCGGCTGGCCCGCGAGGCGGGCATCAGCATCCTCGAACCGCCCGGCCTGCACGCGGTCTACCTCAACGCCGGCCGGCTCCTGCCCCATATCGCGCCGCACCGGTTCCCCGGCCACGCCCTCGCCTGCCAGCTCTATCTGGAGGGCGGCATCCGCTCCGTCGAGCTGGGCTCCCTCTACCTCGGCAAGGAGGACGCCGACGGCAACCCCGTCGCCACGGCCCCCTTCGAACTCCTGCGGCTGGCCCTGCCCCGCCGAACGTACACCTTCAGCCACCTCGACCACGTCGGCGAGGTGCTCGCGGCGACGGCCCGGGACAGGGACCGCATCCCGGGATACCGCCTGGTCGAACAGCCGCCGATCCTGCGGCACTTCCAGTCCAGACTCGAACCCGTGCGGCGGTGACCGTGCGACCGGCCCGTCAGGCGGTCACAGGCACACCCGGTGCGCGAGCACCGTCTCCCGGCGGTCGTTGCAGCGCACGGGCAACGCCGCCAGGCCCGCCGGCCACCTGCCGTGTGCCTGGAGCGCCGCGCTCGTCAACGTCATGAGCAGGCTGATGTCCACCTCGCACTCCATGCGCACGGTCACCCAGTGCGAGCCCGGAATCAGATGGATGGCGGTCGAGTCCCGCAGCTGACGCTCGAAGCGGTGGATCGCTCCCGCGGTCAGGTGCACGTCGGCACTGCGGTCGGAGTGGAAATGCGCGAGTTCGGCACGGGTCGAGCGCAACGCCCGGCCGGTGCCGCAGCTGGGCGGAGCCTCCATGAGGTCCGGCCAGCTCGCCAGTTGAGCCATGGCATGCCAGGCGGCAGTCATGGTCTCATCATGAGGCGCTCACCCCCTGGACACCAGGGTTTGGGAGAGACGTAACTGTGGCGTATCAAGGGGCTGACCGGCCGTGATCAAAAGGCCGGGGTAGCCTCGGCCCGTCGTGGCCGGATCAGAGGGGTGGAGCATGGGCGAGGACGGCGTGGCGGTTTCCTATGCCGAGGGCTGGGACGCCGACGCCCGCCGCCCGTTCGGGCCACTGACCCGGGCCCAGGCGGCCGAACGGGACGGCGCCGGGGACCCGTACGTGGTGCTGCACCGGCTTCCCGGGCGGGAGATCCCGTCGGAGGTCCATCTGATCGCCTGGCGCGACCACTTCGTCGGCCAGTGGGTCTACGACGAACTGGGGCGCCGCATCCACGACGTCGACCTCCGCCTACTGAACGACGACCGGCTGTTCCTACGCCAGTACGTAGAACGCCGGTACGCCTCACCGGAGCAGCCGGACCGGGCACCGGACGCCTGGCGGCGCACCGTGAACCTGCTGCCCGGCGAGAAGGCGCGCAGCATCCTGGAGGAGCGCGGCGACCTCGGCGGCTCGTTCCACACCCTGGCCGATGTACCGGAGGAGAAGCGCCGGCACTCCAGGTCGGGCTTCGGGGTCCTGGCGGACACCTCGCCGCGGCTGCCGGACCGCGGCCGGGAGGCCACCGTGGGAATCGGCGAAGCGCCCGCGTCCGCGTGGCGCCCGCCGACGCCCATGCGCCTGAGTGCGGCGGTCGACGACCTCTTCCAGCCGGGCAACCCCTTCCCCGTGGAACCGTGGGAGAAGACCGTGACCGCGCCACCGCGGCACATCGCCACGGTGCGCGTCCCGACCGGACGCCTGGCCGTCTCCGAGCCGCGCGACGGCGCCGCCCGTGAACTCGCCGAGCGCGTCCCTCCCGGCGCGTACCCGCTGCAGGCGGCCGTGGTCGTCGGCGAGGGCGAGTACTGCGGTGAGCGCTTCCCGGTCACCGAGGAGCCCGCCGTTCGACTGCTGATCCGCGACGAGCCCGCCGTCACCTGGGAGTTGGCCCTCGCCGAGGGCGAGGACCCGCGCCTCCTCCTGGACGGCCACGGCTACGGCTTCGGCACCGACACCGCCACGGGCGGCTTCGCGGACGCCGCCGCCTGGAGGGCCCTCGCGGAGAGGTTCCGGCGCTTCCACGACGAGGAGCAGGACGACGACGCCTGCGAGGAGATCGACGAGAGCCATGTCCGCGTGGCCGACCGTGAGTCCGGAAGCGACCTGGTGTCGTTCCCCACGGGAGGCGACGGAACCTGGCCGGTGTGGCTCGGCCGCTCCGCGACGGGCGCAACGGTGTCGGTGGTCGTCGTCACGACGTACCTGTAGCTGTCCTAGGGGCGGCGGGCCAGCAAGTGCGCGTCGAGGAAGCCCCGTTCGGTCGCCGGGTCGTGGAGCAGGCGGGCGAAGGGGACGAGGCCGGCCTCGGTGAGCAGCTCGGCCAGCCGGTCCGCGGGCCAGCTGTAGGCGGGTGTCACCTTGTGGTCGAAGCGGACCGGGTCCGGCCCGTCGGTGCCGAAGAACGAGACCAGCAGCAGACCACCGGGCGCCAGCACCCGCACCTGCTCCTTCAGCAGGGCGGGCAGTTCGGCCGGCGGGGTGTGGATCATCGAGTAGTGGGCCAGTACGCCGCCGAGGGCACCGTCCTCGACCGGCAGCCGCTCCATCCGCGCCTCGTCGAACCGCAGGGCCGGTCGGGCGCGCCGGGCGTGCTCCACCATGCCGGGCGAGAGGTCGATCCCGAAGGCGTCGAGGCCCAACTCGTTGAGCATGCCGGTCAGATGCCCGGGCCCGCATCCGACGTCGGCCACCCGTAGGTTCCCCGTCGCGCGCACCAGCTCGGCGAAGGTGCCGATCATCGCCCGCGCGAACGGCTGAGTCTCCAGCCGGTCGGCGAAGAGCGACGCGTAGAGCTCGACGACCCCGTCGTAGGCCGCCCTGGTCCCGTCCTGGTGTTCCGCCACGGAGCAGAAGCTAACACCCTTGCGTCGCAGGGCCGTTCAGGCGGACCCGTCACCCTTGGCGGCCTGCCGGGCGAGGAACTCCTCGAACGCCGCCTTCTGCTTCGGGTCCATGAAGCCCTGCCGGACGTTGCGCGCCGTCTCCTGCAACCAGTGCGCCTCGCCGGGCTCCAGCAGCTCGGCGACCACGACACCGTCACGGGCGACGGCCGTACGCCGCCCCACGCGACGCCGGAAGAGCGTGAACTCGCCGAACCCGGCCGGGTGCGCCAGTTCCGGCTCCTCCGCCTCCACGCCGCTCGCCGGGTACGCGGACGGGGCCCAGTGTTCCCAGAGCGCCAGCGTGGCCGCGGGCACCAGGACCCTGCGCTCCGCCTCCTCGCGTCCCTCCCACATGAAGGTGACGGTGACCGGCCCCGCGACCGTCTCGGCCAGCCGCAGCACCCGTTCCACCTCGTCGTTGTCCGGGTGGCCCACCACGACATCGATCTCGATACTCATGGCACCCGAGGCTACGGGCGGCCTCTCACTGCGCGTAGTGGTCGTCGTAGTAGTCGGCGTACCTCTCCACCGAGAAGTCCTCGAAGTCGCCGCTCCGCTCGCAGTGGAGCAGGCGGCTGAGCGCGGCCTCGGCCTCGGGCAGGGGGCGGGACGACAGGTACGCCTTGGTCGCGTCCAGTCCGCCGCCGCACAGCAACTGGATGTCGATCGAGCAGTCGGCGTCGAAACTGGCGGTCTTGGCCTGCCAGATGAGCAGTACGTCGTCCTGGCCGCCGGCGTTGAACAGCTGGACGCAGCACAGCTTCATCAGCAGGGTGTCGCCGTCGCCCTGAGCGCGCCGCTCCAGCCGGATCTGCTCCGTGAGCTTGCTCCGGACCTCGTCGAGGGCCGCACCGACTGGCCGCAGGCCGTACTCACGAACCCACTGGTCTTCATCCATCGCTCATGCCCTCGCCGAGAAGTCGTGCGGTCGACGAGCCAACCTCTCGCCGCCCGCAGCATACGGAGGACGCCCACCCGTCCTTGTCGCCGGGCTCGTCTCAGACGTGGAGTTCCGGCGGGAAGCCGGTCCAGCGCAGTTCGGCGGGGAGGTGGCGGGCGTCGTTGAAGAGGAGGAGCGCCGGGGGACGGTCGGGGGTGTAGCGGATGACGGTCAGGGCCGCGTTCGCGTGGTTGATGCCCAGCCACCGCCACTTCGGCGCGTCGAGGGCCGCTCGGACCAGCCAGCCGGCCAGGAAGTTGTGGGTGACGACGAGTTCGTGGCGCGGCTCGTCCCCGTCGACCGGACCGGTGAACTCGGCGAGCGCCGACGCGGCGAGTCCAGGGCCCTGTGCCCGCTCCTCGGCCGTGAACCCGTCCAGGAACCCGAGCCAGTCGTCCGCGGCCTGCGGAGGCAGCTCGTCCCGGGCCGGCAGGTAGGGAAGGTAGTCCCCGGCCGCTTCGGAGCGGCGCAGGGGGACGTCGTCGAGCTGGTCACCGATCAGACGGGCGGTCTGTTCGGCCCGGCCGAGCGGACCGTGGTGAACAGCCGTGAGGGGCACACCTCGCAGGCGCCGCCCGAGCAGTGTGGCCTGCTCACGTCCGGCGCCGGTCAGTTCGCTCTCGTCCGGCGAGGCCTGTCCATGGCGGGCGAGGTAGAGATAGCGGGCGGCCGTACGACTCACGGGCACGTCCTCCAACGAAATCGATCTTTCGGACTCGTGGATTGACGCCGGGCCGCGCGCGCCGGTTCCCCTCCAAGGACGACATGTCGATACGCCCCACGCACCACTCGCGTTGCGATGGGCCTCGGGCGCGGAGCTGTGCGACTCCGTCGGCCTTCCGCTGGTGCCGATCGGCTCGCGGGGCGGACGATGGCGCCGGCGAAGGGGCTGCCCACGCGGGCGGGCGCGCTGCCCCCGACGACGTGGGGCGCGGTCCGCACCGCGGCCGACGGCTGTGACCTGATGGTGGCGACCGGCCTGCTGTCCGCGGCGGCGGGCGCGAGGACGGCTGCCGAACAGCTGGGCGTCCCCTGCGTGTTCGTCTCGTACTTCCCCGCCTGTCTGCCCTCGCCGCACCACCCGCCCCTCGAACGACCGGGCCGGCCCCTTCCCGCCCGGCTTGAGCGACAACCAGAGGTTGTGGGACCTGACGCCGAGACCGTGACCCGCACGATGCGCAGCGAAGGCGCGACCGTGGCCGCCGGACCGCTGGTCCGGACGGCCGGGGCGCCCGTCGCGGGAGTCACCGAGGACGGGCACCGCGTCGGACGGCCTGTCAGGGGGCCGCGGTCTCCAGGTCCTTGAGCGAGTCGTCGAGGCTGGCTTCGAGGTCCCCGAGGGAGTCCTCGACCTCCTCACCGACGACCTCCCGCGCGATGTCCTCGACCTCCTTGTCGCTGAGGCCGTCGCACGCGCCGGGACGGCTGCCTTCCTTGCCGCTCTCCATGGCCTCGCCCACCTGCTCGGCGAGCGCGGCCTTACAGGCGGCGGGGTCGGCGCTGGCGTCACTGCTGCACGCGGTGAGCGCCGCGCATGCGAGCAGTACGGCAATAGCGGCGGTACGGGTCTTCATGATTCCCCCTGAGGTTCGGACTACTGAAAGGGATCATGATGCGGCGGAGCACCCCACGGGGTCACTGCGGGTTCCCTGTGTCCGTGTTGTGACATGGCGATGCGAACGACCCGACGCCCGATGCAGCTAGACTTGTACACTTTTGGCATGGTGGAGCGGTGTGAGGAATGGGTGACGGGCGTGCCGGGGCCGTCGCTGCGGCCGTTCGTCGAGAGTTACTGCGGCTACCGGCTCACCGGGTTTCCGCCGGCCTTGCATCGCGGGCTGCCGTCGCGGCACATGACGTTCATCGTGAGCATCGGCGATGACATCGACGTGGTCGCCCAGACCGATCCGGGGCAGCCTCCGCAGCACTACGGGTGTGTGCTGAGCGGGCTCCAGGCTTCCACGGCGCTGATCTCCCACGGCAGCGACCAGGAGGGCGTGGCGGTGGAGCTCACGCCGCTCGGGAGCCGGGCGCTGTTCGGGATGCCCGCGGGTGAACTGTGGAACCTGTCCGTGGAGCTCGGGGACGTGGTCGGGCCCGTCGGCCATGAGCTGTGGGAGCGCCTCCAGCCGACCGCCGGATGGGCGCACCGGTTCGCCGTCTGCGACGCCGTGCTCGGCGCTCTGGCCGGGGACCGGGAGCCGGCACCCGAGCTGCGGTTCGCGTGGGAGGCGGTGGTGGCGTCCAGCGGCGAGGTGTCCGTCGGTGACCTGGCCGAGGAGAGCGGGTGGAGCCGCCAGCACCTCACCCGGCGCTTCCGCGGCGAGTTCGGGCTCTCGCCCAAGCTCGCGGCCCGCGTGGTGCGGTTCGAACGGGCTCAGCGGATGCTGCGGCACGCGCCGCCCTTCGTGTCCGTCGCCCAGGTGGCGGCGGCCTGCGGCTACTACGACCAGTCCCATCTGACCAGGGACTTCGTTGCGCTGGCCGGCTGCACACCGACCATGCTGCTCGCGGGGGATGTTCCATCCGTCCAAGACGGTTCGCGTGTCGGCGCGGGATCGTCGAACCATGGACACCACCACCGAGACAACGACAACCGCCCTGTGGCCGTGCCTCACCTACCGTGACGCCCGTGGCGCGATCCGTTTCCTGTCGGAGGCGTTCGGCTTCCGGGAGAGCGCCGTGTACGCACGCCAGGACGACCCGTCGGTCGTCGAGCACGCGGAGCTGCGCTGGCCGCTGGGAGGCGGCGTGATGCTGGGTACGTCGGCGAAGGACGAGTCCGCGTGGGGGCTGCGCACCCCGGGCAACGACGCGGTGTACGTCGTGTGCGACGACCCCGACGCGCTGTTCGAGCGGGCCGTCGCCGCCGGCGCCGAGACCGTGCGCGGCCTGGTCGACGAGGACTACGGATCGCGCGGCTTCACCGTCCGCGACATCGAGGGCAACCTCTGGAGCTTCGGCACCTACCGGGGTGAGGGCGCGGCGCCGAGGGCGGACCGAGAGACCTTCGCCGCGCTGATCGACGAGTGGGCCGCCGCGCTCGTCGCGAACGACGCCGAGGCGATCGCCCGCTTCACCACCGCGGACTGGACGTTCGTCGGCGGCAACGGCGTCACGCCGGGCGCGACCTTCCTCAAGCTGGTCGCCTCGGGCGACCTCACCCACGACACCATGAACCTCGACGTGGAGCGCGTGGTGTCGCTGTCCGACACGACGGTGCTGGTGACGACCCACGGCACCAACAGCGGCGCCTACCGGGGCGAGCGGTTCACCGCGGACGAATGGGCCACGGACGTCTTCGTCTGGGACGGCGAACGGTGGCGCTGCGCGCTGACGCAGCTGACGCCGGTCGAGGCGCCGCGGTCCACTGACGGCTGAAGGAGCTCCGTGGGAGACTCGTCGGCGTGGCGGCCGAGTCGGATGATCAGAAGGTTCGGGAGTTCCTGTCGGGCATCCGCATCGGCGACGTGTGCGGCGGGACCGTGGCAGAGGTCCCGGATCGCGGCGGGGTGACGATCACCCTCGACGGGTTCCCCGCCCGCCCCCTGGGCACCGTCCGGCCGTCGGACGTCTCCTGGAGTGGCACGCGGTCCGCGGCCGTGGGGGTCGGTGAGCGGGTCACCGGCGAGGTGATCGCCGTCGATCCGGACGCGGGCCTGGTCCGGCTCGCGATGACCGCGACCGAGCATCCGGAACTGTGGGCGTTCCTGAAGGCGCGCCGCCCGGGCGAGGTCCTGTCCGGCACGGTCGCGGCCATCGAGCGATTCGGTGTCTTCGTGGCGCTGGACGAGGGCCCCGGGCATCCCGTCCTCCCCGGGGTCGGGTTCATCACCGTTCCCGAACTGTCCTGGCGGCGCCTCGACTCGGCGACGGACGTCGTCGAGGTGGGTCAGCGTGTGTCGTGCGAGTTCCTCCAGTTCGACGATGGGCACGGTGAGGCCGGGCTGTCCCTGCGGGCGCTCCGGCCGGACCCCTTCCGGGCCTTCGCCGAGAGCCACTCGGTGGGGCAGCGGCTACCGGGGCGGGTCACCCGGCTGACCCCGATCGGTGTCTTCGTCAGGGTCGCCGATGGCATCGAGGGCCTGGTCCGGCCCGAGGACCTCGATGCCACGCCCTCGGCGCCCGCGCGCAGTGCCGTCGGCGACGACATGGCCGTCGTCATCACGAACATCGACCACGACCGCCGCACGCTGACCCTGACACAACCACGGGTTGTGACCGGCTCCGAATAGCGCGCCCACCGCACCCGCGATCACGAACCCGGGCGACCCGAACCCCTCCGAACCGTCTCCACGGCCGACCCGGATCGACCCCCCGCACCAGCCGCCCGACGGTCCGCATCGCGGCCTCTCGATCGATCACGGGGGCAACCTTCCCTGTCGGGTCTGCGCGGCAAGCGATATCGCCCTCAGTCCGTCCGGCCGATGCGCAGTGCGCGGGCCCGTTCTCCGCCGTTGCCCGGGCGGATGCGCTCGGCGAGGCAGTGGCGGTGGGAGACGACCGTGCTGCTGCCCGGGCCGTCGTGGCTTCGGGACTCCAGGAACAGGGCGTCGCCGCCCGGGCTGAGGGTGATCGGGTCGCCGCAGAAGTCGCAGGTCCTGACCAGGGCCTGGAGGTCGGCGGGGCGGATGCTCAGCCGGACCGACACCGGCGGGTTCAGGCGGCTGATGCGCTCGATCACCGCGTCGATCCACTCGCCGACGGGCGGAAAGAGCGCGAGGAGTTCGTCGTAGCTGCTCGTGGTCCGGGAGAAGTGCTCGAACATGTCGACGGAGGCCACCAGTCCCGCGTTCTCATGGCCCTCGATCTCCACGGCCACGCCCCACGGATGGTGGCTGACGACCCTGGCCCGCACCCTCTGGCCAGGCAGAAGAGCCAGGCTCTCCGTCTCGAACCGTTCCATGCACCGCTTCCCTTCCTCCGGCCCCGCGGGCCGTTCCGGCCGTTGCCCTCGTCGGCTTCGATGGTGCCCGATCCGGGGCGCTCACGTTCCCTGGTTCCGGGCGAGTTCGTCGACGACGTCCAGGAAGGGCGGGAGCAGCGGGTTGCGGCCCGCCGCGGGCCACATCAGTCCGTAGTCGATGGGCGAGGCGTCCCGGAACGGCACGAAGGTCAGACCCGGCCGGGCGTGGAAGTGTTCGGCGCGGGCGGCGACGGTGCTGACGCCCGTGCCGGCGGCGACATGCACGAGGACCTCCGGCCAGTAGTTGGTCGCCGGCCCCTGCGGGATCGGGCGGCCGGAGGGAGTGCGGCGGGGGAAGTAGCGGTCCATCCAGTAGCGGGGGATGCGCGCGTCGGCGAGGGTGATCAGGACCGCGTCGGCGAGGTCCTCCAGCGAGACGGACTCCTTGCGGGCGAGGGGGTGGTCCGCCGGGACCATGAGGGAGCGGGGTTCCGAGAACACCCGGCGTCCGGTGGTGATGTCCGGCTCGGCGATGGGGAATTCGGTCAGCTGTACGTCGATGCGGCCCTCCCGCATACCGCCGAGGGGGTCGCAGAGCTGGACCTCGCCGATCTCGAACCCGACGTCGCTCTCCGGGTGCCGTACGCGGAACAGTTCGGCGGCACGCACCATGAGGTTCCCGCACCACGGCGCGGACCAGCCGACGCGCAGGACGCCCTTGACGCGCACCCCGCGGCCGAAGGCGACGGCCTGGGCGAGGCCCACGCCGATCTGTTCGTAGGCGGGCAGCAGATCCTCGCGGAGCTGCTTGCCCACCTCGGTGAGCGTCACACTGCGGCTGTTGCGGACGAACAGCTCGGCGCCGACGCGGCGTTCCAGTCGCTTGATGGTCTGGCTGATCCGGCTGGTCGTGACATGGAGACGCGCCGCCGTCCTGCCGAAGTGGAGTTCCTCGGCCAGCGTGAGGAACGCCTCCAGCTCCAGTCGTTCCAGCATGCCTCTCCTCGTCGTGTAGCCACGCTCAACGCAGCGTGCTCCCTTCCGGCCTTGTCGGCCGGCTCCCCCGGCCCGATGCTGGGACGGCCGCGCCCGACCGGCGCGAAATCTTCCAACGCCTGCCGCGAGCAGGCAACTTGATTCACTCTTCACCGACCGGCCGCCCATCTGTCGGCCGGCCGAACCGGTCCCCGGGGATTCCCTCTCGGTCAAGGAGCCGAACCGCCATGCGCAGAATCATCAACTCGACGTACCTCTCCCTCGACGGGGACATCGAGAAGCTCGACCGGTGGTCCTTCGACTACTGGAGCGACGACCTGGAGCGGTACGCCCACAAGCTGCTCTTCGCCGCCGACGCCCTGCTGATGGGGCGGGAGACCTACGTGAACTTCGAGTCCGCGTGGTCGCGGCGCGCCGGTGCCGACGCCTTCTCCGACCGGATGAACGACATCGACAAGTACGTCGTCTCCTCGACGCTCAACGGCGGCGCCTGGGGCACCACCACGGTGCTGCCCCGGGACACGGCGGTGCAGGCGATCGCCGCGCTGAAGGACGGGCCGGGCGGCGACATCCTCATGTACGGCTTCGGGCCCGTGGCCAAGTCCCTGCTGTCGCACGGCCTGCTGGACGAGATCCACTTCTGGGTCCACCCGGTGATCGCGGGCGGCGGAACACTCGCCGCGGACGGCTTCCAGGACCGTCTGGAGCACGTCCGCACCGAGGTCCTCGACACGGGCGTCGTGGTGCTCGTCTACTCGCCGGCGAGCGGAAAGCCGACCGTCGCGGGGGCATGAGGGGGGCATGCGCCGCACCACTTCTCCCCCACGGTCGACCAAGCGAGACGGACCGTTCCGTCTCGTCGAAATACTATGCCGATATCCCACCCCCGGAGTCAACCGCGTTCCGGTGGCGCGAGACGTACGGGACAGGGTCGACTACCTGTGAGCGAACCGCGGGAAGAGGCACCGCCCGCACGGGCTCGAAACTTCCGCACCCCACACCGATGAGTTTCCGCACGACCCACTGTCTGACCTGTTGTTCGACCGGAGCACACGACGGCCGCACGACAAACGAACCGATACGACTCAGCGAGGACCGACATGCGCACTCTGATCAGCTCCGCCTTCGTCTCCCTGGACGGCGTCGTGGAGGCCCCGGGCGGCGAGCCCGGCTACCGGAACTCCGGATGGACCTTCAAGGACGTGGAGTTCCTGCCCGAGGCGTTCGAGATCAAGGGCCGGGAGCAGAAGGAGGCGTCGGCGATCCTGCTGGGCCGGACCAGCTACGAGGCGTTCAGCCCCGTGTGGCCGGACATGGAGGACTTCGCCGACTACAAGCTCATGCCGAAGTACGTCGTCTCCACCACGCTCACCGAGGACGACCTCGTCTCGAACTGGGGCGAGACCACGATCCTCCGCTCGCTCGACGAGGTCGCCGCGCTCAAGGAGACCGAGGGCGGCCCGATCATCATGCACGGCAGCGCCACCCTCAACCGCGGCCTCTCGGACGCCGGTCTCATCGACCGCTACCACCTGCTCGCCTTCCCGCTGCTGCTCGGCGCGGGCAAGCGACTGTTCAGTGAGACGGACAAGGACACCCAGAAGCTGCAGCTGATCGAGCACGAGGCGTACGCCAACGGGCTGCAGAAGCAGGTCTTCGACGTCGTCCGTTGATCACGCGGGGTGGAGCGGGGCGGAACCAACTCCCTTGTCCGGGGAGCGACTTCCGCCGCACGCCGGCCGGCCATGGTCGCGGCCGGGCGACTTCACCCCTGGAACAGGTCCGGGTACGGACAGGGCTCCGGCGGGGTCTTTGGCCGGTCCGCCCACTGCCACCAGACATGACCCAGAGGACAACCCCACACTCCGCGGCAGGCGTTCACGCCCTCGCGGTCGCAGAGAACCAGCCCGCCGAAGCTCATCGGCTCGCCGCACGCGGGACAGGAGGGCGGAAGGTCGGAGGGCATGCCCGGACCATACCCCGTCCCGACGATCAGGGGCGCCGGACTCTTGACCCTGACGTGACGTGATGCCGCATGGTCGAGGGCATGGAGGAGATCCTGACCGTGGGGCGCGTGGCCGGGCTGGCGGGTGTCAGCGTCCGAACGCTGCATCACTACGACGCCATCGGCCTCGTACGGCCGTCCGCGCGGACGGCGTCCGGATACCGCGCCTACTCGGCGGACGACGTGGAACGGCTGCGGGAGGTCCTCGCCCACCGGCGGCTGGGCTTCGGGCTGAGTGAGATCGCGGATCTCATCGACGACCCGGCCACCGACGCGGTCGAGCGGCTGCGCCGTCTGCGCGGCCTCCTGCTGGAGCAACGCGACCAGGCAGCCGCCATGGTGACGGCGATCGACCGGGAAGTGGAGGCACGCGCGATGGGGATCAGGACCACACCCACGGAGCAACTGCGATTGTTCGGCGCGAAGTTGTACGAGGCCATCGGGTCCGCGTATCCGGCGACGCGGCGCACCGAGCCGCGGATCGCGGCACGGGTCTGGGACGCGCTGGGGGACGCGCGGACGGTACTGAACGTCGGTGCCGGCACCGGCTCCTACGAGCCCGCGGACCGCGAGGTCACGGCGGTGGAGCCGTCCGCGGTCATGCGGGCGCAGCGTCCGAGGGGCGCGGCGCCGTGTGTGGCCGCCACCGCGGAGAACCTGCCGTTCGAGGACCAGTCCTTCGACGCGGCCATGGCCTTCAGCACCGTCCATCACTGGCACGACCCCGTCGCCGGGCTGCGCGAGATGCGGCGTGTGGCGCGCCGGGTGGTGGTGTTCACGCATGACGCCAGTGGAGCCGGCTGGCACCACCGGTTCTGGCTCACGCGCGACTATCTGCCCGAGGTGGCCGATCTGGTCGCGGGCCGTCCGCCGGTGGACGAGCTGGCGCGGGCGATCGGGGCCCGGCTGGAGCCGGTGCTCATCCCGTGGGACTGTGCCGACGGCTTCTTCGAGGCGCATTGGCGGCGGCCGGAGGCGTACTTGGACGAGCGGGTGCGCCGTGCGGTGTCCGTGTGGACGCGGGTGGGCGCGGAGGCCGAGGAGCGGGCCGTGAGCCGGCTCCGTGACGACCTCGCCACGGGCCGGTGGGCCGAGCGCAACCGGGACCTGGCCGGTCTCGACGCCGCGGAACTCGGACTGCGTCTGCTGGTCGCCTGATCCGCCCGGGGCCTGTCGTCGGATGCCGAAGGGGTACCGCCGGAGCCCCGGGATTTCCTCCCGCGTGTTTCAAGGGGCCCGTTTTGGTTCACAGCGGTAACTGCATCACTTCACACGGAGGCCGTCATGCTCCTCATAGGCATCATCCTGCTCATCATCGGCTTCATCACCGGCATCTCGATCCTGTGGACGATCGGCCTGATCCTGGCCGTCATCGGCGCCGTCCTGTGGGTCATGGGCTCCATGGGTCACGCGGTCGCCGGCCGACGGCACTACTGGTGACCGACCGCGCCCGCCCCGCGGCGTAACGCCCCGCCCGGATTGGGCGGACCCTCTCCAGGCGCAGCCCGCCACACGGGGACACGAGCCGGCGGCAGCGCCCGAACCCGTCCGATGCTGCGAAGCTTGCGCCAGACCCGGGAGCCCGGGTCTGGCGGAGCCGGAGGTGGCAGGGACTATGGACTGGGCGCTCTTCGCACAGCAGATGGCATCGATGGCGAGGGACCTGCTGTCGCAGGACTCCCTCTCCGGCACGCTGGAGCGGATCACGAGTTCCGCGGTCGAGCTGGTCGAGGGCTGCGAGGCGGCCGGCATCCTGGTCCTGCACGGCGACCGCATCCAGACGCTGGCGCCGACCGAGCAGCTCGTCGTGGCCAGCGACCTCCTGCAGGAGCGGCTGGGCGAGGGCCCCTGCTTCGACGTGGCCCAGGCCGAGACCGACGAGCGCGTGTTCCGTATCCGCGACTTCACCCAGGACCAGCCTCGCTGGCCGGCCTACGTGCCGCAGGCCCGCGAGCTGGGCGTGGGCAGCATGATGGGCTTTCTGCTCTACACCGAGGACGAGGACCTCGGCGCCCTGAACGTCTACTCCTCCCGGCCCGGCGCGTTCACCGAGACCAGTGAACTCGCCGGGTGGCTCCTCGCCTCCCATGCCGCGGTCGCCTTCTCCAGCGCCCGCTCGCACGCCCAGATGGAGCGGGCCCTGGACACCCGCCACACCATCGGTGAGGCCATGGGCATCCTGATGGGCAGCCGCGATCTGACCGAGGAACAGGCCTTTGACGTCCTGCGCCGGTACTCGCAGACCCACAACGTCAAGCTCCGCGAGGTCGCGCAGCGCGTACGCGAGCACGGCGGCCCGCTCTGACGGCCCTGCCCGGCCGTCCCGACGCGAGGGCCGAACCCGGGCACGAGCCGGACCCCGGACATGACCCGGGCCCTCAGACACGCTGATTCGGCCCCCTCGGCTCATGGGCCGAACCAAGGGAGCCTGGCCGGGTCAGCCCCCATGGGGTACGCCGCTGGAACCTGGCCTGATCTCCAAGTCCCCCACTCCGCGCGTTCGAAGCACGGTCGGCGCCGCCCATCTCGGCCGGTCGCCCCGGACCGCCCCCCTCACTTTGTCCTGATCACGGAAGAAGCGGAGAGTTCTGACGCGAAAGGGGTTACGCGCCAGGACCAAGGCCGCTAACTTCCTTGAAATGAACCGGTCATGCTGATGCGGGCCGGTTCGTTCGACGGCGCGACGGCGCGCGCCGGTTCTCCCCTAGGCAGGACAGGTCCTGTCCTGCTGTCATCCCCACACCTCGGGAGACGTCTGTGCGCACACGACTGCTCAGACCCGGCCTCATCCGCTCGCTGACACTGGCGCTGGTGTGCGCCGTCGGCTGTCTGACGCCGGGGGCTGCATCGGCCGCACCGCCGGGTCCGGCCGACGGCGCGAACGCGGAAGCCGTGGAGTTCCAGCAGATCACGCTCGCCAAGGGCGTGGCCGAGACGGGCGAGCCCATGACCCTCGCCGTCCTGCCGAACCGCTCCGTACTGCATACCTCCCGCGACGGCACCGTCCGGCTCACCGACGCCGACGGCAACACCGCCGTGGCGGGCAAGCTCGACGTGTACAGCCACGACGAGGAGGGCCTCCAGGGCATCGCGGTGGACCCGTCCTTCACCTCCAACCGCTTCGTCTACCTCTACTACGCACCCAAGCTCAGCACGCCGGCCGGCGACGCCCCCGGCGACGGGACCAGCGCCGACTTCACACCGTTCGACGGTGTCAACCGGCTCTCCCGGTTCGTCCTGCGGACCAACGGCACGCTGGACACCGCGAGCGAGACGAAGATCCTCGACGTACCGGCCTCACGCGGAACCTGCTGCCATGTCGGCGGTGACATCGACTTCGACGCGGCGGGCAACCTCTACCTCTCGACCGGCGACGACACCAACCCGTTCGCCTCGGACGGCTACACCCCGATCGACGAACGGGCCTCCCGCAACCCGGCCTTCGACGCCCAGCGCTCCGCGGGCAACACCAACGACCTGCGCGGCAAGGTGCTGCGCATCAAGGTGAACGCCGACGGGACGTACTCCGTCCCGAGCGGCAACCTCTTCGCGCCCGGCACCGCGAGGACGCGGCCGGAGATCTACGCGATGGGCTTCCGCAACCCCTTCCGGATGAGCGTGGACAGGGCCACGGGCATCGTCTACCTCGGTGACTACGGGCCCGACGCCGGAACCGCGCAGGCCACCCGGGGGCCGGAGGGCCAGGTCGAGTTCAACCGGATCACGCGGGCGGGCAACTACGGCTGGCCGTACTGCACCGGCGCCAACGACGCCTACACGGACTACGACTTCGGCGCCGGCACCTCGGGCGCCAAGTTCTCCTGCTCCGCACCGAGGAACACCTCACCGCGCAACACGGGCCTGACCGACCTGCCCCCGGCGCAACCGGCGTGGATCCCCTACAACGGCGGTTCCGTACCGGAGTTCGGCGGCGGCTCGGAGTCACCGATGGGCGGCCCCGTCTACCGCTACGACGCCGCTTCCACCTCCGCGGTCAAGTTCCCCCAGGAGTACGACGGGGACTACTTCGCCGGGGAGTTCGGCCGCCGCTGGATCAAGCGCGTCGAGGCCGCCGCCGACGGCACCGTGCAGTCCATCAACCCCGTTCCCTGGAGCGGCACCCAGGTGATGGACATGGCCTTCGGCCCGGACGGCGCGCTGTACGTCCTGGACTACGGCACCGGCTACTTCAACGGGGACGCGAACTCCGCCCTGTACCGCATCGAGCATGTGACCGACGGCCTCGCACCGGTCGCCCAGGCCGCGGCGAACGTCACCTCCGGAACCGCGCCCCTGGCGGTGGCCTTCTCCTCGGCCGGCAGCTCGGACCCGGACGGCGGGACGCTCTCGTACGCCTGGACGTTCGGCGACGGAACGAGTTCCACCGCCGCGAGTCCCTCGCACACCTACACGGCCAACGGCCAGTACACGGCCACGCTGAAGGTGACGGACCCAACCGGGAAGACGGCGACCGCGTCCGTGCGGCTCACCGTCGGCAACACCGCTCCGACGGTGCGGATCGACCTGCCCGACGACGGCCGCATCTACGACTTCGGGGCGGCGATCCCGTTCAGGGTGACGGTGACCGACCCGGAGGACGGCACCATCGACTGCTCCAAGGTGAAGGTGTCCTTCATCGTCGGACACGACAGCCACGGCCACCCGCAGACCTCGGCCACCGGCTGCACCGGCACCCTGCAGACCCTGGCCGACGGCGAACACGACCCGAACGCCAACATCTTCGGGGTCATCGACGCCGAGTACACCGACAAGGGCGCGAACGGCCAGCCCGCGCTCACCACGCACGACCAGCATGTCGCCCAGCCCTCTCACCGGCAGGCCGAGCACTACGGCGACTCCGCCGGCGTCCAGGTGGTCAGCCACGCTCCCGCGCACGGCGGCAGGACCGTCGGCCACATCGAGAACGGCGACTGGATCTCCTTCACGCCGTACGCCCTGGACAACACCACACGGTTCACCGCCCGGGTGTCCTCCGCGGGCGCGGGCGGCACCATCGAGGTGCGCACCGGTTCCCCGACCGGCACCCTGCTCGGCACGGCGACCGTGCCGGTGACCGGCGGCTGGGAGACCTTCCAGGACGTGACCGTGGGCCTCGCCAACCAGCCCGCCGGTTCCACCCGGCTGTACCTGGTGTTCAAGGGCGGCGCCGGTTCGCTGTTCGACGTCGACGAGTTCTCCTTCACCACCTCCGGCGGCACGACCGGTTCCGGTGCGGTGAAGGGCGTCAACGGCAAATGCCTGGACGTCGACAACGCCGGCACCGCCGACGGCACCAAGGTCCAGCTGTGGACCTGCAACAACAGCACGGCCCAGACCTGGACGCCGAACAGCGACGGCTCCGTCCGGGCGCTCGGCAAGTGCCTCGACATCTCCGGCGGCGGCACCGCCGACGGGACGAAGGTCCAGCTCTGGACCTGCAACAACACCGGCGCCCAGAAGTGGGCACCGCAGAGCGACGGCACCGTCCGCAACCCGCAGTCCGGCAAGTGCCTCGACGCGTCCGGCGGCACCTGGAACGACGGAACCGCCGTCCACCTGTGGACCTGCCACACCGGACCCAACCAGAAATGGACCCTTCCGTAGAGAGGAGGCGACACGACATGCGTACGCGACTCAAGACCCTGCTCGGCCTGTTCACCGGCCTCGTGCTCTGTCTGACCCCGCAGGCCGGCGCCGCGCCGGCCGCCGCCGAGGAGCCGTCCGGTTCCACCCGGCAGGTCGCGGCGGCCGACCCGGCCTACAAGATCCTGGTGTTCTCCCGCACCGCGGGATTCCGGCACTCCTCCATCGACGACGGCATCGCCACCCTGCGGTCCCTCGGCTCGGAGAACAACTTCACCGTCGACGCCTCGGAGGACCCGCAGGTCTTCACCACCGGCAACCTGGGCCAGTACCGGGCGGTCGTCTTCCTCTCCACCACCGGGGACGTCCTGGGCGACGCCCAGCAGACGGCGTTCGAGCAGTACATCAAGGGCGGTGGCGGTTACGTCGGCATCCACGCGGCGGCCGACACCGAGTACAACTGGCCGTTCTACGAAGGTCTGGCAGGCGCCCTGTTCCACTCCCACCCGGCCATCCAGTCCGCGACCGTCGAGGTCGAGAACCGGGCGCACGACGCCACCGCCCATCTGGGCGCCACCTGGCAGCGCACCGACGAGTGGTACAACTACCGCACCAATCCGCGCACCACGGCACGGGTGCTGGCCTCCCTCGACGAGTCCAGCTACACGGGCGGCAACATGTCCGGCGACCACCCGATCGCCTGGTGCAAGGACTACCAGGGCGGCCGGGCCTTCTACACCGGCGGCGGGCACACCGACGAGTCGTTCGCCGAACCCGCGTTCCGCCGCCATCTCCTCGGCGGGATCCGCTGGGCCTCCGGCATGACGGAGGCGGACTGCCGGCCCGAGACCGGCTACACCTCCCTCTTCGACGGCTCGTCCACCACCGGCTGGCGTCAGGCGGGCCCCGGCGGCTTCACCCTCGCCGACGGCAGCCTGACCTCCCAGGGCGGGCTGGGCATGCTCTGGTACTCCGCGAAGGAGTTCACCGGCGACTACTCCCTCAAGCTCGACTGGAGGGCCGCCGGTGACGACAACTCGGGCGTCTTCATCGGTTTCCCCGCCTCCGACGACCCGTGGTCGGCGGTGAACAACGGCTACGAGATCCAGATCGACGCCACCGACGCCACCGACCGCACGACAGGTTCCGTCTACGGGTTCAAGTCCGCCGACATCGCGGCCCGGGACGCGGCGCTGAATCCGCCGGGCGAGTGGAACACGTACGAACTCCGGGTCACCGGCGAACGGCTGGAGATCTTCCTCAACGGCCGCAGGATCAACGACTTCACCAACACCGACCCCGCCCGCAGCCTCCGCCAGGGGCACATCGGCATCCAGAACCACGGTGCCGGGGACGAGGTCGCCTTCCGCGACATCCGGATCGACGAGGCGGGCGGTACGACGCCCGGTCCTCGCTCGGGTGCGGTGAAGGGCGTCAACGGCAAGTGCCTGGACGTCGACAACGCCGGCACCGCGGACGGGACCAAGGTCCAGCTGTGGAGCTGCAACAACTCCGCCGCCCAGACCTGGACCATCAGCAGCGACAACAGCGTCCGGGCGCTCGGCAAGTGCCTCGACGTCTCCGGCGGCGGCAGCGCCGACGGCACCAGGATCCAGCTCTGGACCTGCAACAACACCGGCGCCCAGAAATGGACGCCGCAGGCCGACGGCACCGTCCGCAACCCGCAGTCCGGCAAGTGCCTCGACGCGTCCGGCGGCACCTGGAACGACGGAACCGCCGTCCACCTGTGGACCTGCCACACCGGACCCAACCAGAAATGGACCCTTCCGTAGGTTCGTGGAGAGGTGGCGACTCGACGTAGGCCCGGCGCCGCCGCCGGGCCGGGCCGTCAGGGCAGGGGGTCGACGACCGCGCCGGGGTTGAGGATTCCCGACGGGTCGAAGACCTTCTTGCCGGCCCGGAGGGCGGCGGCGAACAGGTCGGGGCGCTGCCGGTCGTACCAGGGCCGGTGGTCGCGGCCCACCGCGTGATGGTGGGTGATGGTGGCGCCGCCCGCGATCAGCGCCTCGGAGACGGCCCGCTTGATCTCGTCCCACTGCTCCACCGTGCTGCCCCAGCGGCCCGCGGCGTACACACCGAAGTACGGTGCCGGGCCGTCGGGGTAGACGTGGGTGAAGCGGCAGGTCACCACGCCGGTCGCGCCGACCTGGCGCATGGCGTCCCGGGCGGCGGCGTCGACGGCCGCGCGCAGCGCGTCGAACCGGTCCCAGGTGCAGGCCGTCTCGAAGGTCTCCACGATCATGCCCTGGGCGGCGAGCGCGTCCCGCTGGTAGGGCATGCGCAGGAAGGCGGAGCGCCAGGTGTCGGCGGCCCCGGTGCGCGCGTCCCCGGTGCGGTCGGCGCCGTCGGTGTGGCGGGGCGGCTCGGGCAGGGTGCCGCCGTGGTCCCGGCACAGTTCCAGCGCCCGGTCCAGCCACGCGTCGACGGGATGGTCGGCGGACTCGAAGCCGAGGAGCAGGACCGCGGTCGGGGAACCGGCGTTGAGGAACGCCTCCACGGGGTCCAGGAGACGGCAGTTGGCGGGGTTCAGACCCGACTGGGACAGCGCGCGGACCGCTCGGACGCCCGCGTCGTGGTCGCTGAAGGAGACCGAGGCGCCGGAGCGCCAACGGGGGCGGTCCTGGAGGCGGACCCAGGCCCGGGTGATGACGCCGAGCGATCCCTCGGAGCCGAGGAACATCCGGTCGGGCGACGGCCCGGCGCCGGATGCCGGCAGGCGGCGGGTCTCCACGACGCCGGCGGGTGTGACGACGCGCAGTGACTCGGTGAGGTCGTCGATGTGGGTGAGGTGGGTGGCGAAGTGGCCGCCCGCACGGGTGGCCAGCCAGCCGCCGAGCGAGGAGAACTCGAAGGACTGGGGGAAGAAGCGCAGGGTGAGCCCGTGCGGCCGCAGCCGGCGCTCCAGGTGCGGGCCGAGCGCTCCGGCCTCGATGAGCGCGGCCCGGCTGGTGGCGTCGACCTCCAGGACCCGGTTCATGGCGGTGAGGTCCAGGCTGACCACTCCGGCGTAGTCGTCCCCCACCCGGGGCTCGACGCCGCCCACGACGGAGGAGCCCCCGCCGAAGGGGACGACGGCGACCTTGGCGGCGTCGCACCACTCCAGCACCTGGACGACATGCTCCTCCGAGGTCGGCCGTACGACGAGGTCCGGCACATGCGGCAGCCTGCCCAGCAGCGCCCGTACGACATCGCGGAACGCCTGGCCGTGGCTGTGCGCGAGCCGGTCCCGTACGTCCTCGGAGGCGAGTGCCGCCAGCGCGGGCGGCGGCTGGACCCGGCTGGGGCGCACCCCGAAGGACCCGACGGGCGGCTCCGGGTGCGCGGTCAGGTCGGCGTCCGGCAGCAACTGCGCCGTGCGGCCGGTGAGTTCGGCGCGTTCCCGGCCCGTCACCGCGTCCTCGACATGACCCCATCCCCACCACGACCGCGTCCTGCCGTCCACGTCCGCACCACCGATCTGAACGTCGGGTAAATTACCGGGCGGTCACTTTCGCATAGGATGGGACGCATGAGCAAGGACTCCGACGCCCCGCGCACGGTGGGCACCAAGGGCATGCCCCGCAAGGACCGGGAGCTGCTGATCCTCGACGCGGCGGCCGAGGAGTTCGGCCGCCGCGGCCACGCGGGCGGCTCCACCAGGGACGTGGCGGCGCGGGCGGGCATCTCCAAGCCGATGATCTACGAGTACTTCGGCTCCAAGGACGGCCTCTACCTGGCCTGCCTCGACCGCGCGGGCTCCCGGCTCGTCGCGGCCGTGGAGGCGGCGCAGGAGGGTCCGGCCGACCTCACCCGGGCCGCGCGTACCCTCCGGGCGGTCTTCCTGGCCCTGGAGTCCCGCCCGCACGACTGGGAGCTCGTCTACGACCCCACGCTGCCGGCCGGCACCGACCTGCACACGGCGGCCTCGGTCCACCGCAGGCGGCTCAACCGGCTGGGCGCGGTGGGCGTCGCCGCGTACCTCGGCGGTTCGGCCGCCACCGAGCCGCTGGACGCCGACTTCGCGACCCACCTCTGGTACGGCGCCGTCAGCGCCGCGGTCTCCTGGTGGCACCACCACCCGGAACAGACCGCCGTGGAGATGCACGAGCGCTTCGAGCGGATCGTCACCGCCCTCGGCCGCCACGGCCCCTGATCCGGGAGCGCGGTCGGGGCCTTTGCCCGCCGACTCGGCGAACCATGCGCGTTAAGCGGGTGAAGCCTGGGCCCCGGCCCGTGGCACGGGGCATGGATGAAGCCCCCGGCCGCACCCGGCCGAGTCGGCGGACACCCTGCGCTGGAGGCGAGCGATGACCCAAAGAGCCGACCAAACCGACCCCACGACCCAACGGGTCCCGGTCCTGATCGTCGGCGGTTCCCTCGTCGGCCTCTCGACCTCACTCTTCCTCGGACGGCTGGGGGTGCCCCACATCCTGGTGGAGCGTCACGCCGGTACGTCCATCCACCCGCGCGGACGCGGCAACAACGTCCGCACGATGGAGCTGTTCCGGACGGCCGGCGTCGAGCCGGGCATCCGGGAGGCCGCGGCGACCCTGGCCGACAACCACGGCATCCTCCAGACCCCCACGCTGGTCGGTGACGCGGGCGAGTGGCTGTTCAAGGAGATCGAGGCGGGCGGCGGACCCGCCAGGTTCAGCCCCAGCTCCTGGTGCCTGTGCAGCCAGAACGACCTGGAGCCGGTCCTGCTCGACCACGCCAGGCGACTCGGCGGCGACCTGCGATACAACACCGAGATGCTGTCCTTCGACAGCGACCCCTCGGGCGTCACGGCCGTGGTCAAGAGCCGTGAGACGGGCGAGCACACCACCATCCGGGCCGACTACCTCGTGGCCGCCGACGGCCCGCGCAGTCCCGTCCGCGAGCAGCTCGGCATCGCCCAGAGCGGCCCGGGCGACCTGTTCAGCAACGTCAGCATCACCTTCCGCTCCCGTCGCCTCGCCGGCGTCGTGGGCGACCGTCGCTTCATCGTCTGCTACCTGACCGCCCCGGACGCCGACGGCGCCCTGCTGCCGGTCGACAACCGGGAGAACTGGGTCTTCCACGCCCCCTGGCACCCCGAACACGGCGAGACCCTGGAGGAGTTCACCGACGAGCGCTGCGTGGAGCACATCCGGCGCGCGGTCGGGGTCGCCGACCTCGACGTGGAGATCACCGGCCGGGCGCCCTGGCACGCCGCCCAGCGGGTCGCCCGCCGCTACCGCGCGGGGCGGGTCTTCCTGGCCGGCGACTCGGCCCACGAGATGTCGCCCACCGGGGCGTTCGGCTCCAACACCGGTATCCAGGACGCGCACAACCTCGCCTGGAAGCTGGCCGCGGTGCTGGGCGGCTGGGCCGGTGAGGGGCTGCTGGACACCTACGACGCCGAGCGCCGCCCGGTCGCCGAGGCGACCAGTGCCCGCGCGGCCGCCCGCTCCGTGGAGCACAGCCATCCCGGTTTCGCCCCGCCGCCCGGCGCGGGCGGCGGCGGTGGCGGAGGCGCCGGCGGGCCGCAGCGCGGCATCCTCAACGTCGCCCTGGGCTACCGGTACCCCGAGGGCGCCGTCCTCGGCGCCGACCCCGCAGGCCCGGTCGTCCCGGAGCGGCTCGGCCTCTCCGGCGAACCCGGCAGCAGGGCACCCCATCTGGCGGTACGCCATCGAGGTGACCGGATCTCCACCCTGGACCTCTACGAGCGGTCGTTCGTCCTGCTCAGCGGCGCCGGCGACCCGGGCGGCTGGCACGCCGCCGCGCTCCGGCTCGCCGAGGGGACGCCCGTACCGCTCCAGTCGTACCGGATCGGCGAGGGGCCCGATGCCGAGCTGATCCCCGAGGGCGATGCCGACTGGTCGGCGGCCCATGGAACGAGCCCCGAGGGCGCCGTGCTGGTGCGTCCGGACGGGTTCGTGGCCTGGCGGTCGACGGGTCCGGACGCGGACGCCGAGGCGGCGCTGCGCGCCGCGCTGGAGACGCTGCTGGCGACCGGCTGACGACGGGAACGACAGCCGGCCGGCCCCCTGGAGGGGTCGGCCGGCTTTGTTGTGCGGTCACACCGTCGCCGCCCCTCCGGCCGCCCGTGTCACCCGTTGGCGCAGAAACCGACGACCCATCAGGGGCAGGACACCAGTCGTCAACTCCCTTGCCGTACAAGCTTGTTCGGAGAGGGGCGCGAGTCCGGCGCCAGGGTTTCGCGTCCGGGCGGTTCACCCGTGTGATCCTCCCCAGTGGTGGCCCCGCTCCGTCTGCCTGACGGTGGATCACGTCGAGGGCCGGTCGTATCAGCTGACGAAGCGCCAGCTGCCGGCCCCACGACGGAAGGAACGTCAGATGCACTCTGCTCGTATGCTCCTGGCCACCGCGGCGGCTTCCACCGTCCTCGTTCTCAGCGCCCCCGGGGCCTGGGCGGCCGGCGACGAATGGGACGGCGACAAGAGCTCGTCCCACAGCAAGGAGGAGAAGGACACCAAGGAGTGGAGCAAGGACCACAAGGAGTGGGACAAGGACCACAAGGAGTGGGACAAGGACCACGACTCCCCCTGGGGCGGCATGCACACCGGTGGCGGTGCGCTGACCGCGGTGGGCGCGGACCCCAAGTTCGACCCGGAGACGTACAAGGACAAGGGCGAGAAGGAGTGGAGCAAGGAGGACAGCGGCTCCTGGAGCGGTAAGGAGGACGGCGGCTGGAAGCACGAGAAGCCCAGCGGCGGCATGCACACCGGTGGTGGCGGGCTGGCCACGCCGTCCGTGACCGCGGGCGGGCTCGCCGTCCTCGGCGTCGCCGGCGCCGGCCTCTACGCGGCGCGCCGCAAGAGGGCCGTCGGAAGCGTGGCCTGACCATGCCCGACGCGATAGCCGACAGGGCCGTCACGCTCGCCCCGCGTGACGGCCCTCGCCGTTTCCCCCCGTCCGACCTGCTGCCGTGCCCTGGTGAGGTGGTCCCCGATGGCAGTCCCCCCTTCCTCCCCCACAAACGATCCCGGCAACGGCCCCGACGGACCCGGCGGTCCTGACGCGTCCGGGCGAGGATCCCGAACCCCCGTGATGGTGCTGGGCGCCGCGGTCGCCCTGGTACTGGCCGTAAGCCTGTTCGGCGGCAACGACACCCCGTCCGACAACGCCTCGGCCGACGCCTCCCCCGCCCCGCGCACCACGTACTCCGCCTCGCAGACTCCCCCGGCCGGGCAGCCCGCCGGGCGGCCCGCCCTGCGCCCGGAGGGCAAGCATCTGCCGCGGTCCGAGCCCGTACGCCTGCTCATCCCGAGGATCTCGGTCGACGCCCCCTTCACCGACCTCGCGATCGGCCCCACGGGACAGCTGAACCCGCCCCCCGCCGACGACACCAACCTCGTCGGCTGGCACGCCAAGGGCGCCTCCCCCGGCGAGACGGGCACGTCGATCGTCGCCGGCCACGTCGACACCGCGACCGCGCCGGCCGTGTTCGTGGGACTGAGCGAGCTGAAGAAGGGCGACAGGTTCCAGGTCGAGCGGGCCGACGGACGCACCGCGAACTTCGTCGTGGACAGCGTGGAGACCTTCGAGAAGGACGACTTCCCCAGCGAGCGCGTGTACGCCGACACCGCCCGGGCCCAGGTCAGGCTCATCACCTGCGCGGGTGACTACGACCGCAAGGCCAAGGACTACACCGACAACCTGGTGGTCTTCGCCCACCTCGTCTGAGCCGCGCCCCGCCCGTTCGGCGGGCCGGTCACCCGCGTAGTGCACCCGAGTCGCGCGCTTCCAGGAGCGGGCTGAGGATCAAGTCACGACGACGTCTAGACCACATGACCGTCGTCTAGACCACGAGGCCGGTTAGGCCCCTCACCCCTCCCCTCGCCCCGCGAAGGAGCTGTGCGCAGGATGACCACCACTTCCGAACGTGTACCGGACTCGCTGCTGCGACAGGCGGCACAACGCGTCTCGCAGTCCGTCTTCGACGGATCCCGACTCCGCGTCGTCCTCCTCGTGGACGTCTACGACGGCGCCCAGCAGCAGTTCCTGGAGGCGTACGAGCAGCTGTGCAACCAGGTCGCGTCCGTTCCCGGACACGTCAGCGACCAGCTGTGCCAGTCCATCGAGAACCCCTCGCAGTGGCTGATCACCAGTGAGTGGGAGAGCGCCCCGCCGTTCCTCACCTGGGTGAACAGCGAGGAGCACGTGCACATGGTGGAACCGCTGCACAGCTGCGTGCGGGACACCAGGTCGCTGCGCTTCCACATCGTCCGCGAGACCGGCGGCCCGGCGGCGGACACCGCGTCGGGCGAGCGCCGGCTGCAGACCTCCCCGCGGATCGGCGACGGGCTCATCCGGCACGCGCTCACCTTCACGGTGAAGCCCGGCAGCGAGGCGACCGTCGCCAGGATCCTCTCCGGGTACACCTCACCGGACCCGCGGGTCGACGACACCACCCGGCTCTGCCGCACCTCCCTGTTCATGCACGGCAACCGTGTCGTCCGGGCCATCGAGGTGCGCGGCGACCTGCTGGCCGCGCTGCGCCACGTCGCCCGGCAGCCCGAGGTGCGGGCCGTCGAAGAGGCCATCAACCCCTATCTGGAGCAGGACCGGGACCTCGACGACCCCGAGTCCGCCCGGGTCTTCTTCACCCGTGCGGCACTGCCCGCCGTCCACCATGTGACGGCCGGTCAGGAGAACGACGACGCCGTACGGCACGCCTTGTACTACCCGGCCCGCGAGGGTGCGGGACTGCGGCTCGCGGAGCTGCTCGCCCGGCAGGACGAGGCCGCGGCCGACGCCCCCGGCGCCCCGGTGCTGCGCAGCACGATCTTCCAGCGCGACGACATCGTCGTGCGCCTGGTCGACCTGCGCCGCGGACTCGACCCCGACCTCGTCCTCGGCCTCGCCGACCCCGCGCAGGCCGCCGAACTGGCCGCGCTCCTCGACGCCGAGGCCCACGGCGCGGCCGGCGCCGCCGTCTCCCGCATGGAACTCGTCACCGACCGCCAGGCGCCCGAAGCCTGATCCCCGCCGGTCCCACGGACCGTGCCGGCCGCCCACCCTGTCGTTGCAGCGCATGTTCGGAGGTACGTCGTGATCAAAAGCCATCCCGGAATCGTGGACCTCAGCGAGGTCGAGCCCAACACCCGGCGCGGGGGCGACCTGCGCGCCATGCTCACCCCCGCCACCGTCGGCTCCACCAGCGGCTTCATGGGCGTCGCCCTCGTGCAGCCCGGTGACCGCATCGCCGAGCACTACCACCCGTACTCCGAGGAGTTCATCTACGTGGTGAGCGGGCGACTGGAGGTGGACCTGGACGGCGAGCCGCACCCCCTGCGGCCCGAGCAGGGCCTGCTGATCCCCACGCATGTGCGCCACCGCTTCCGCAACGTCGGTGACGTGGAGGCGCGCATCGTCTTCCACCTCGGTCCGCTCGCCCCGAGCCCGCCGCTCGGCCACGTCGACACCGAGGAGACCGCGCCCGTACCGGTCGGTGTGGAGGCGGCGCGGGTCGGCGGCGGACCGTCCGACCCGCACCGTCAGGCGCTGTCATGACCAGGCGGGTGGCGGTCACCGGCATAGGCGTCGTCGCCCCGGACGGCATCGGCGTACCCCGGTTCTGGGACCTGCTGTCCAGCGGGCGCACGGCGACCCGGCGCATCTCGTTCTTCGACCCCTCCGGGCTGCGGTCCCAGATCGCCGCCGAGTGCGACTTCGACCCGGCGGCGCACGGGCTGACCGAGGATCAGATCGCCCGCAACGACCGGTACATCCAGTTCGCGCTGGTCGCCGGCGAGGAGGCGGTGCGGGACTCCGGCCTCGACCTCGCCGCGCAGGACCCGTGGCGCGTCGGTGTCTCCCTGGGCACGGCGGTCGGCGGCACGACCCGGCTGGAGCACGACTACGTGCTCGTCAGCAACGGCGGACAGCGCTGGGACGTCGACCACCGGCAGGCCGACCCGCATCTGCAGCGGGCGTTCACGCCGGCCACGCTGGCCTCGACGGTCGCGGAACGGTTCGAGGCGCGCGGGCCGGTGCAGACCGTCTCCACCGGCTGCACCTCGGGACTCGACGCGGTCGGGTACGGCTTCCACATGATCGAGGAGGGCCGGGCCGACATCTGCATAGCCGGCGCCTCGGACTCGCCGATCTCACCGATCACCATGGCGTGCTTCGACGCGATCAAGGCGACCTCCCCCAACAACGACGACCCCGCCCACGCGTCGCGCCCCTTCGACGCCGACCGCAACGGGTTCGTCATGGGCGAGGGCGGCGCGGTCCTCGTCCTGGAGGAGCTGCAGCACGCCCGGGCCCGCGGCGCGCATGTGTACTGCGAGCTGAGCGGCTACGCCACCTTCGGCAACGCGTACCACATGACCGGGCTGACCAAGGAGGGCCTGGAGATGGCCCGCGCCATCCAGGACGCCCTGGACCAGGCCCGCCTCGACCCCACGGCCGTCGACTACGTCAACGCGCACGGGTCGGGCACCCAGCAGAACGACCGGCACGAGACCGCCGCGGTCAAGCGGGTCCTGGGCACGCACGCCTACGGCACGCCGATGAGCTCCATCAAGTCCATGGTGGGCCACTCGCTGGGCGCGATCGGCGCGATCGAGGTCGTCGCCTGTGTGCTGGCCCTGGCCCACCAGGTGGTCCCGCCCACCGCGAACTACGAGACCCCGGACCCCGAGTGCGACCTGGACTACGTCCCGCGCGTGGCCCGCGAGCGCAAGCTCGACAGCGTCCTCTCCGTGGGCAGCGGGTTCGGCGGCTTCCAGTCCGCGGTGATCCTCACCCTGCCGAGGGAGACATCACGATGAGCGAACCGAAGCCCCGGCGCACGGCCGTCACCGGCATCGGCGTGGTCGCGCCCAACGGAACCAGTACCGAGACCTTCTGGAAGTCCGCCCGGGAGGGCATCGGCGTCCTGGACCGGATCAGCCGCGAGGGATGCGGGCACCTGCCGCTGAAGGTGGCCGGCGAGGTCCGCGACTTCGACCCGCCGTCCGCGGTCGAGGAGCGCTACCTCGTCCAGACCGACCGGTTCACGCACTTCGCGATGGCAGCGGCCGACCAGGCGCTGCGGGACGCCGGCCTCGACCGGCCCGACACCGACGAACGGCCCTTCTCGGTCGGGGTGGTCACCGCGGCCGGTTCCGGCGGCGGCGAGTTCGGCCAGCGCGAACTCCAGCAGCTGTGGGACAAGGGCAGCCGCTATGTCGGGCCGTACCAGTCGATCGCCTGGTTCTACGCGGCGAGCACCGGCCAGATCTCCATCCGCC
This sequence comes from Streptomyces sp. NPDC000983, assembly GCF_040299205.1. NCBI lineage: Bacteria > Bacillati > Actinomycetota > Actinomycetes > Kitasatosporales > Streptomycetaceae > Streptomyces > Streptomyces sp. NPDC000983. Next base: position 65,010 of record NZ_JBEPBM010000014.1, read on the forward strand.
GCGGCTTCAAGGGCCCCTGCGGTGTGGTCGCCTCCGACGAGGCGGGCGGTCTGGACGCGCTGGCCCACGCGACGCGGGCGGTGCGGCGCGGCACCGACGTGATGGTGGCCGGGGCGACCGAGGCGCCGCTGGCCCCGTACTCGATGGTCTGCCAGCTCGGGTACGAGGAGCTGAGCACCAGCGAGGATCCGGACCGCGCCTACCGTCCGTTCGCCTCCTCGGCCGGCGGGTTCGTGCCCGCCGAGGGCGGCGCCATGCTCGTCGTGGAGGCGGAACGCGCCGCCCGGGAGCGGGGCGTGCCCGTGCGGGCCGTCCTGGCCGGGCACGGGGCGACGTTCACCGGCGCCGCCCGCTGGGCGGAGTCCCGGGAGGGGCTGGCCCAGGCCGTGCGGGTGGCCCTCGCCGAGGCCGACTGCGCCCCGGAGGAGATCGATGTGGTCTTCGCCGACGCGCTCGGCGTCCCGGCGGCCGACCGTGCCGAGGCGCTGGCGCTCGCGGACGCCCTGGGCGCCCACGCGAGCCGGGTTCCGGTCACGGCGCCCAAGTCCGGTTTCGGCCGCGCCTACAGCGCCGCGCCCGTGCTGGACGCCGCCACCGCGGTGCTGGCGATGGAGCACGGCCTGATCCCGCCCACCCCGAACGTCTTCGACATCTGCCACGACCTCGACCTCGTCACCGGACGGGCCCGTGCCGCCGAACCGCGCACGGCGCTGGTCCTCAGCCGGGGCCTCATGGGGTCGAACTCGGCGCTGGTGCTCCGCCTCGGCGACGCCGCCTAGCCGGCGTCGCGGGCACCCACCGGCCGGTGCACCCGCCGGCGAACCCACCCCCACCGACGATCCGTCCACCCACCTACGCACTCCGCAACGGACAAGGAGAACCACATGAGTGACCGCATCACCGTGGAAGAGCTCTCGGAGCTCATCAGGAAGGCCGCCGGGGTCACCGTCAGCCCGGAGGAACTCCTGCGCCAGGCCGACTCCGGCTTCGACTCCGCCTTCGGCATCGACTCACTCGCCCTGCTGGGCATCGTGGGCGAGCTGGAGAACCGCTACGGCACGCCGATGCCGCCCGACGCGGAGAAGAGCAAGACGCCCCGGCAGTTCCTCGAACTCGCCAACAGCGCCCTTCTGACGGGAGCCTGAGATGCCCGGACGCACCGAGAACGAGATCACCATCGCCGCACCCGTCGACCTGGTCTGGGACATGACCAACGACGTCGCGAACTGGCCGCGGCTGTTCAGCGAGTACGCCTCCGCCGAGATCCTCTCCCAGGAGGGGAACCGGACCACGTTCCGCCTGACGATGCACCCCGACGACAACGGCAAGGTGTGGAGCTGGGTCTCGGAGCGGGAGCCGGTCCGAGACACCCTCACCGTGCGGGCCCGGCGCATCGAGACCGGCCCCTTCGCCTACATGAACATCGTGTGGCGGTACGAGAAGGTCCTCGAAGGCACCCGGATGGTGTGGACGCAGGACTTCGCGATGAAGCCGGACGCGCCGGTCGACGACGACTGGATGACGGGCAACATCAACCGGAACTCCAAGGTCCAGCTGGCGCTGATCCGGGACCGCATCGAGCAGGCCGCCCGGGAACGCCGGCCCGCGCCGATGCTCTCCGAGTGACCGGGACGGAGGACAGCACGATGCACCACTCCCTGATCGTCGCCCGGATGGCCCCGGGCTCCGCACCGGACATCGCCAAGGTGTTCGGTGAGTCGGACCGGGGCGAACTGCCGCACCTCATCGGGGTGTCCCGCCGCAGTCTCTTCCAGTTCGGCGATGTGTACCTGCACCTCATCGAGTCCGAGCGGGACCCCGAGGCCGCCATCGCGAAGGCCGCCGGGCATCCCGAGTTCCGCGACATCAGCGACCGGCTGTCGGCGTACGTCACCGCGTACGACCCGCAGACCTGGCGCTCGCCCAAGGACGCGATGGCGCAGCGCTTCTACCTCTGGGAGCGCGACGCCCCGTCCTGAACCCGCCGTCGTACAGCCGCCCGCCGGGCACGCGTCTTCCGCGTGCCCGGCGGGCGGCGTGGTGCGGGAGGTCTCCGGGGCTAAGGGGTCACCCGGTGACGGTGCAGTCGAAGGCGTGCAGGTAGGGGTTGACGGGGCGGATGTCGTCGATGGCCAGGCCCGCGTCCGTCAGCCGGCGGACCATGCTGTCGGTGGTGTGCTTGGCGCCGCCGACGTTGAGGAGCAGCAGCAGGTCCATGGCGGTGCTGAAGCGCATCGAGGGCGAGTCGTCGACGAGGTTCTCGATGACGACGATCCGCGCTCCCCGGCCGCCCGCCTCGATGACGTTGCGCAGCAGGCGGGTCGTGCTGTCGTCGTCCCACTCCAGGATGTTCTTGATGACGTAGACGTCGGCGCGGACCGGGACGGCGTCGCGGCAGTCGCCGGGCACGAGGCGCATCCGGTCGGCGAGCGCGCCGCCCGGCCGCAGCCGCGGGTCGGCGTTCTCGACGACGCGGGGCAGGTCGAGCAGGGTGCCCTGGAGGGTGGGGTACTTCTCCAGCAGGCTCGCCACGACATGCCCCTGGCCGCCGCCGAGGTCGGCGACCGACTGGGCGCCGGACAGGTCGAGGAAGTCGGCGACGTCCCGCGCGGACTGCACGCTGGAGGTCGTCATGGCCCGGTTGAAGACGTCGGCCGACTCGGGGGCGTCCTCGTTGAGGTACTGGAAGAACTCCTTGCCGTAGAGGTCCTCGACGACGTTGTGGCCGGTGCGGACGGCCTCGTCGAGTTTCGGCCAGGCGTCCCAGGTCCACGGTTCGGTGCACCACAGGGTGATGGCGCGCAGGCTGTTGGGGTCGTCCTCGCGCAGCAGGCGGGACATGTCGGTGTGGGCGAACGTGCCGTCGGGCCGCTCGGTGAAGACGCCGTAGCAGGACAGGGCCCGCAGCAGCCGGCGCAGCGGTTTGGGCTCGGTCTTCACGGCCGCCGCGAGGTCCTCCACGGACAGCGGGCGTTCGCCGAGTGCGTCGGCGACGCCCAGCCGGGCGGCCGCGCGGAGGGCGGCGGCGCAGGCCGCCCCGAACACGAGTTCCCGCATCCGCATGGACGGCGGCGGGGTGGTCCGTTCCGCCGGAGCGGTCTGGGTGGTCGTCATGCGTCGCCTTCCTTCTTCGGGTTCACCGGTGACCGTTGCCGGTCAGCACAGGCCCGCGGGCTTCGAGGCCCGGCAGGAGTTGCCGTCGAACGTGTTGGCGCCGGCGGCCTCGGTGTCGACGAGGTCGGCGGGCGAGTTGCCGGCGAGGGTGTTGCCGCTGATCCGGTTCCGCTCGTTGGCGGTGCCGACGAAGCTCTTGAACAGGACGATGCCGCCGGACAGGGAGGAGGTGCCGGCGTTGTCGCGGACCACGTTCCGGGTGACCAGGGTGTCCTCGGCGCCGGTCACCACGATGCCGGAGCCCTGGAGGGCCTCCAGCCGCGAGTTCGCCGGGCAGGACCTGTTGTTGGCGACGATGCGGTTGCCGCTGACGGTCAGGGCGCCGGTCTTCGGCTTGTTCTCGTCGCCGACGACGAAGACGCCGGCGCAGTTGCCGGTGATGTGGTTGCCGTCGACGGTGAGGTTGCGCAGCCGCCGGACGGTGACCCCGATCCGGTTGCCCTCCAGGTGGTTGCGGGCGACGAGGGTGCCCCTGGTGTCCGAGGCGCCCTGCTCGGTCTTGATGCTGTTGGCGAGGAACACCCCGGCGTCGCCGTTGTCACGGGCGACGTTGTCCCGGATCACCCCGCGCACAGAGCGTTGCTGGGCGATGCCCCACACGCCGTTCTGGACAGCCCTGACATTGCGCACGGTGAGGCGGTCGGTGCCCATGGCGAAGACGCCGGCGCGGGTGAACCCGGTGACGGTCATGGAGGCGATGGTGACGTTGGCGACGTGGCGGTCCTTGGTCCCGATCACACAGATGCCGTTGCCGTCCCCGGCGCAGGTGATGGGGGCCTTCGCGGCCTTGGGCGTGGTGGGGGCCTTGGCGGGGGCCGGCCGGACCACGGTGAGCCGTCCCATGCCGCGCAGGGTCAGGCCCGGGGTGGTCACCTTCACGCTCTCGTGGAAGGTGCCGGCCGTCAGCAGGACGGTGTCTCCCGACTCGGCGGCGTCCACCGCCGCCTGGATCGACTCCCCCGGACGGACCACATGCGTCATGTGGTCGGCGGCGGTCGGCGGGGCGGCGCCGATCCCCGCGCCGAAGACCGCTGCGGTACACGCCAAGGAGGCGATACGAAATTTCTTCATATTCGGCACGCTATGACCTGATGATCCGCGAACGAGCCGGATAGCCCATCGGAGGGCGTGTCAGGTGCGCGGGTGTCCGGCGGGCGAGACGGGCCTTGTCGAGTACCTGACGGAACTGCACACTGGCGGCCATGGGTGATCACGCGTATCTGAGCCGTCGACTCCATGTCGACCTGGCCTACGCGTGCTCGGCGCTCTGTCGCCGCGCGACCGTCTGACGACACCCGACTCCTCCCCGCTGTACGCCACTTCACGGGCGTGCGCCGTCGTGACCCCGTCCGGGTGCCGTAGCGCTCCGCCATGCCCTCCGCACGCCTCACCTCCTTCCGAGAGGACCTGTCCGCATGCCCTCGTTCCGGCTGTCCCGCGCCGGCGTACTCGCCGCCGCCGGTTCCCTGCTGCTCGCCGCCTCGCTCTCCCCCGCCCACGCCACGGCCGAGTCGTTCGGACCGCTCCCGCCGCACAACCCCTACGCCGGCCCCGACGGCACCGCGACCATGCACGGCGACACCGGTTCCTCCGACGCGACACCGCTGCCCGGACCGGGCGCCGGGCCCCTGACCTCCAAGCGGATCGCCCTGCAGTCGGCCTGCCCGACGATTCTGGTGGGTGCCGACGGATACCCGGTGGCCCTGTGCACCCCGATCTTCACCCGGGTCCCCACCGCGCACCTCCTGGACCCCGCCACCGGTGCGTCACTGGCCCAACTGTCCATCGCCAAGGGTTCGTTGCTGGGGGGCGTGTACGCCTATCTCGACCACCGGGACCGGCTCGTCGTGGTCGACGGCGACCGCAGCCTGCTGCGCATCGCCCACCGCAGGAAGGCGGACGGCACCTGGGAGCTGTACGTCGACCGCTCCCTGTCGCTCGCCGGGGCCGTCCCCGAGGGCGACGCGGTCACCGGGCTCGCCCCCGACTGGCAGGGCCGGGTCTGGTTCGCGACCGGGGGCGGGGTGGTCGGTACGGCCGACGACACGACCGGCGCCGTACGGACTCTCGCGCTGCCCGAGGGCGAGCGGGTGGAGAACTCCCTCTCCACCTCACCCGCCGGCACCGCCGTCGCCACCACCCACGCGACCTACCTCCTCACGGCCGGCGCGGACGGCACCCCGGTGCTCTCCTGGCGGCGGGCCTACGACCGGGGCGCCGCCCGCAAGCCCGGCCAGCTCAGCCACGGCACCGGATCGACACCCACGTTCTTCGGCCCCGGTGACGGCAGCGACTACGTCACCGTCGTCGACAACGCCTCCCCCACCGTGAGTCTCCTCGTGTACCGCTCCGACACCGGCGCCCAGGTGTGCTCGGTCCCCGTGCTCGCCTCGAACGGCAGCGGAAGCGAGAACTCCCCCATCGGGGCCGGGCGTTCGGTGTTCGTGGCGAGCACCTACGGCTACCCCTACCCGGCCGTGCCCGAGAGCGCCGGACCGAGCGTGCCCGCCTCCGCCGACTTCACCGGTGGTCTCACCCGCGTCGACGTCCGCGCCGACGGCGGCGGCTGCGACCTGCGGTGGGAGACCTCGGTGCGCTCCTCCGCCGTGCCCCGGCTGTCCACCGCCGACGGCCTCATCCACACCGTCGTCCGCGGTTCCACCGTGTCCGGCAGCGACGCCACCTCGCTCCTCGACCCCTACTACTACACCCAGATCGACCCCGGCACCGGAGCCGTCACCCGGTCCCAGTACCTGGGGCTGTCCTCTCTCTACGACACGCTCCAGATGGTCGGTTCGATAGCGCCCGGCGGTGTGGTGTACCAGGGCACGATCACCGGGGTGGTGCGGATCGCGGCCCGGTGACCGTGCCTCCCCGGTGGAGGAGAACGGCTCGGGCCGGCGCCGGATGTACGTATGGTGGGGACCGCGGCTGGGGAGGTCCCTGGCCGTCGGTGCTTTCGGGAGGAGTGGCGGATGGGTCGCTGGTGGGGGAGAAAGCGGACGGAAACGGTCGAGGAGGCCGTTCCCCCGCCGCGGCGGGAGGACCGCTCCGTACGGGGGACTCTGGCCGGGCGGATCGACGGCTCCGCCGGACCCCGGGCCGTGACGCTCTCCGTGCTCGACGCGGGGCTCGCCCTGGCGGTCGACGGTGACGCGGCGTCGGCCGCTGCCCCCCGGGAGTACGGCTGGGCCGAGGTGACCCATGTGTGGTTCGCCAACGACCTCGAAGGGCACGAGGTCGAGGGCGACGCGGTGAGCACGCGCTGGATCTACGACATACGGCTGGAGTTCACCGACGGCACCGTCGTGGCGTCGCGCCTGGGAGAGCCGCCGGTCGTCACACCCGGCGCGCTCTTCCGCAGCGGCCGGCTCGCCGAGCGTCCCGAGTCCGACATCTGGCCCCTGCTGGCGCACATCAGGACCCACGTCACCGAGGAGCGGCTCGCCGAGGTGGAATCCGCCCTGGCGGCGGGAGGACAGGTCGAGTTCGGCCCCCTGATCGCCACGGCGGACGGCCTGGGCCACGAGGGCACGCTCATACCGTGGCAGGACATCACGGTGCTGCGCTACAGCTTCATCCACGCCGACACCGACCCGAGCGAGATCGGCGCGTTCCTGCGCATCGAGTACCGCGACCCGGACGCCGGCCAGTTCGGGTTCCCCTTCCGGTGGCTGCGGATACCGGCACTGGAGGTACCGGACACGGAGGCGTTGGAGCGGCTCGCGGCACGTCTCCGGGAGTGACCGCGCAGGAAACCGGACCGAAGACGGAGCGAGTGACCGTCACCGGCAAGGCCCGTGCGGTTACCAGCAGTTCACGCCCGGGCTCTTGTCCCGTCATCGTCTACGCGCGTATCTTCACATCCGGATTCACCCAGGGCGCCCGGCGTCGTCCGCCGGCGTCCCCGAACCGCCAACCCTCATGGCCCGGCGCCGTCGCGGTGGCCGGGCCTCGTTCCGCCGTGAAGGAGCGCCGCAAAGGTGCCAAGACCTCACTCCACCCGCCTCGCCCGCCGCACGCTGCTGCGCGCCTGTCTGCCCGCGGCGGTCACCGCGTCGCTGGTGCTCGTCCCCCTGCCCGGCGCGCTCGCCGCGCCCTCCACGGGCGCGGTCATCGCCGAGGTGTACGGCGGGGGCGGCAACTCCGGTGCCTCGCTGAAGAACGACTTCATCGAGCTGGGCAACCCGTCCGGGGCGGCCTTCGGTCTGAGCGGGTACAGCGTGCAGTACCTGCCGGGCAGCCCCGGCGCCGGCAGCCGGTGGGGTGTCACGGCGCTGAGCGGCTCGGTCGCCCCCGGCGGCCGTTACCTGATCGCCGAGGGTGCCGGCGCGGGCGGCACCGTGGACCTGCCCGCCGCCGACGCCACCGGCAACCTGGCGCTGTCCGCCACCACCGGCACCGTGGCCCTGGTCAACGGCACCGAGGCGCTGACCTGCAAGACCGCGGCGGACTGCGCCGCCGACCCGCGCGTCGTCGACCTGGTGGGCTTCGGCACCGCGGTGGTCCGCGAGGGCAGCGGGCCGGTCACCGGCGCCTCCAACACGGCCTCGGTCGCCCGTGCCGCGTCCCTCGCCGACACCGACGACAACGCCACCGACCTCAGCGCCGGCGCGCCCAGCCCGGTCAACGCGGCCGGCGAGGCCCCCGAGGACGGCTCCGGCGGCGGCCCCACCGAGCCCGGCGTCCTGCGCGTCCACGACCTCCAGGGCACCACCCGGCTGTCCCCGTCGGCCGGCAGGACCGTCGCGGGCATCCCCGGCGTCGTCACCGCGGTCCGCGCCTTCGGCTCGAAGGGCTTCTGGATCCAGGACCCGAACCCGGACGCCGACCCGGCGACCAGCGAGGGCGTCTTCGTCTACACCGGCGGCGCCGACCCCGGCGTGAAGGTCGGCGACTCGGTACTGGTCACCGCCAAGGTGACGGAGTACTACCCGAACGGCTCCGGCGGGTCGCAGTCCCTCACCGAACTCACCAACCCCCAGGTCACGGTGGTCTCCTCGGACAACCCCGTGCCCGCCCCGGTGGTCCTGGACGGCTCGAACATCCCGGCCGGGTACGCCCCGGACGCGGGCGGCGGCTCGATCGAGTCCCTGGCGCTGGAGCCCGGCACCTACGCGCTCGACCTGTTCGAGTCGCTGGAGGGAATGAACGTCGAGGTCCGTGACGTGCCGGTGGTGCAGGCCACCGACCAGTACCACGAACTGTGGGTGGACGCCCGCGAGCAGGACCGGCGGTCCGCGCGGGGCGGTGTGGTGTACCTGGGCTACGACCGGCCCAACCCCGGCCGCATCAAGATCCAGTCCCTGGGCGCGGCCGCCGACTTCCCGGTCGCCGACGTCGGCGACCGGCTCACCGGCGCCAGCACGGGCCCGCTGGACTACAACCAGTTCGGCGGGTACACCCTGGCCGCCACCCGGCTCGGCGCCCTCGAAGCGGGCGGACTGCGGCGGGAGGTGACCGGGCGGGCCCTGCCGGGCGAGCTGAGCATCGCCACGTACAACGTGGAGAACCTCGACCCGGGCGACCCGGACGAGAAGTTCGCCGCCCTCGCCGCCGGTGTGGTCACCAACCTGCGCTCGCCGGACATCCTGGCGCTGGAGGAGATCCAGGACAACAACGGCGCCGTCAACGACGGCACGGTCGCGGCCGACGCCACCGTCACCAGGTTCATCGAGGCGATCGAGGCGGCCGGCGGCCCGGTCTACGACTGGCGTTCCGTCGACCCGGAGAACGGCAAGGACGGCGGCGAGCCCGGCGGCAACATCCGTCAGGTGTTCCTGTTCAACCCGTGCCGGGTCTCCTTCACCGACATACCCGGCGGGGACGCCACCACCGCGGTGGGCGTCACCGGCACCGGCAAGCGCACCTCGCTGACCGCGTCCCCGGGGCGGATCGACCCGGGGAACGAGGCGTGGAACTCCAGCCGCAAGCCGCTGGTCGGGCAGTTCCGCTTCCACAACAAGCCGGTCTTCGTGATCGCCAACCACTTCAACAGCAAGGGCGGCGACCAGGGCCTCGACAGCCGCTTCCAGCAGCCGACGCGCAGTTCCGAGACGCAGCGCGGCAAGCAGGCCGAGGCGGAGCGGGCGTTCGTCGCCGAACTGCTGGCCGCGGACCCGGGCGCCCGGGTGGTCTCGCTCGGCGACTTCAACGACTACCAGTTCTCCCCCGCGCTCAACACCCTCACCCGGGACGGGGTGTTGCGCACGCTGGTGAACGAACTGCCCGAGGCGGAGCGCTACTCGTACGTCTACCAGGGCAACTCGCAGGTACTGGACCACATCCTGGTCAGCCCCGGGCTGAAGCGGCAGCACGTCCGCTACGACGTGGTGCACATCAACAGCGAGTTCGCCGACCAGGCCTCCGACCACGACCCCCAGGTGGTCCGGATCAAGCCCTGACGAGGTCTCAGCCCTTGCCCACCTGCCCGTAGCGGCCGAGGAACTCGAAGGCGCCGTCGCGCACTTCGTAGAGGAAGCTCGTGTCGTCCATGTCGAGCAGGCGGGTTCTGGGGTCGAAGCTGATCGTCTTGGCGATGCCCTCGTAGCGCTGGCGGAACAGTGCCTCAACGAGGGCGCCCCGGCCGACCGTGCCCTGACCGTCCCCGCCCCGGCCGACCAGTGCGGTCAGGGTCTGGGCGGTCAGGCCCACCGCGTCGTACGCCTCCGCCGCCCAGGGGGCCGGCCGGGTGCCCCACCGCTCGCGGTGCGCGGTGGCGAACCGGGCGGCGGGCCCGGAGCCCGACGTCGTCGCGGTGGTGCGGGCGGCGCCGAGGACCCAGCCCTCCGCGGCCTCCTCCGCCTCCCGCAGGAACACCGGGTCCATGACCTGCTCGACCGTCGCCCTCGCTCCGTCGAAGCGCGCCTCGGCCAGGCTCCGGGCGACCCGGGCGGCGCGCGCGGGCGAGGTCCCGGCGTAGACGACCGCGCCGGGGTTCTGGGCCAGGGCCGCGGCCACCACCGCCGAGACGTCGTCCTGGCCGGCGTCGAGGTCGTGCACCGTGGTCGTGCCCTCGGAGGGCGGTGCTTCCGCGAGGTCCATGGCCAGGCCCTCGGCGACCGTGCCGCCCGCGAGGTCCCGCACGACCGCGACCCGGTCCACCTCGCGCACGGCGGTCAGGTAGTGGAGCACCGGCAGCGTCTGCATGGCCAGGGTCGCCCGGGTCACGCACAGGGTGGGCTTGACCAGCGGTGACAGGGCTCCGCCGTCGCAGGACACCAGGACCATGGCCGTCCCGGCCGCCGTGTACCGCGGTTCGGCGGCGGTCAGGGTCGCCTCCGTCGTGGGGCCGAGCACGGCGGTGACGGGGGCCGCGCCGGAGAGCAGTTCCCGCGCGGCGGTGCCCGCGCGGCTCGCGAGGCCGCGGTCGTCGGCGGTGCGCAGGGCGAGCCTGAACGGTGTGCCGGCGCGGGCGTTGTGGGCCTCGACGGCGAGCAGGGCGCCCCGGCGGGTGGCCTCCCCGGTCGCCCGGTCGGGGCCCGTCAGGTCGGCGTGCAGGCCGAGCGTGTACAGGGGGCGGGTGTCGGGTTCGTCCGCCGGGGGACGGCGGTTGAGGTACACGGCGCCGGCCGTGCCCGACACGGCGAGCAGCGTGACACCGGCGCCGCCGGCCAGCAGGAGTCTGCGGCGGGTGGTGGTGGCGGGCGGGTCCGGCATCGTCGGGACGGACGTCTGTTCGGTGCGCGGGGGTGGGGCGAGGGCGCGTGCGGAGCGGTCGGCGATCAGGCGCAGCACACCGGGCGGGAGCCAGTCGGAGGTGCCCTCCTCGGGCTGGTCCGCCGGTGTTCCCCAGGACCGCAGTAGGCGCGGGTCGGGGGTCTCCCGGGCTGCCGACAGGGCCGCCGCGACCTCGCCCGCCGTGGGCCGGTCCGCCGCGTCCCGTGCCAGGCAGCGCGTGACCGTCTCCCTCGCGGATGCGGGGAGTTGCCGCAGCCCGTCGAGGTCGGGCTCCTCGTGGACCGTGCGGTACAGGACCGCCAGGGCGTCGCCGCCGCCGAAGGGCGGGCGCCCGGAGAGCGCGTAGGCCAGGACGCAGCCGAGGGAGAACAGGTCGCTCGGCGGGCCCACCTCGTCGCCGTACTGGCGGGTCTGTTCCGGGGAGAGGTAGCCGGGGGTGCCGACGACGGTGTCCGCCGAGGTGAGCGCGGTCGCTCCGGCGCCCCGCGCGATGCCGAAGTCGATCAGGCGCGGGCCGTCCCGGGTGAGCAGCAGGTTGCCCGGCTTCACGTCCCGGTGCACCAGGCCCGTCGCGTGGACCTCGGTCAGGGCCTCGGCGAGCCGGGCGCCGAGGGTGAGCACCGAGGCGGGGGGCAGCGGCCCGCACGCCGTCACGGCCTCCGCCAGGGCGGGGCCCGCCACGAAGTCGGTGGTCAGCCAGGGTTCCCGGGCCTCGGCGTCGGACGCCCTGACCGGCACCGTCCAGCGTCCGGTGAGCCGTCCGGCGAGGGCGGCCTCCCGACGGAACCGGGCGCGGAAGGCCGGGTCGGCGGCGTGTTCCGCGCGGATGACCTTCAGGGCGACCAGTTCGCCGCCGCCGGTACGGGCCAGGTACACGACCCCCATGCCGCCCGCGCCGAGGCGGGCCAGCAGCGTGTGCCCGCCGATCTCGGCGGGGTCCTCCACTCGTAGCGCCTGCATGTCGGGTTCTCAGACTCCCTGGACCGTGAGCGAGTCGGCGTACCGGAAGCGCCCGTCGCGCACGCGGTGGAGGTAGACGTTCTCGGCGTTGAGCCAGCGGCGTTCGTTGAAGGAGTAGGTTCCGGCGATGCCTCGGTAGTTCGCCTCGCCCAGGGCTTCGGTGAGCGCGTCCCGTTCGGGCCGCCGGGCGCCGCTTCCGGCGAGTGCGGTGAGGCGGTCGACGACGAGCCGGACCGCGTCGTACGCCTCGACCGCCCAGGGGCCCGGCTCGGAGCGGTGGCGGCGCTCGTAGGCGGTGGCGAAGTCGCGACCGGCGGGGGCGGCCGGGTCGGAGCAGGACAGCACCGCCTGCCAGCCCTCCGCCGCGTCGCCGGCCGCCGTAAGGAACGCCTCGCCGGCCGAGGAGGGGTCGAGGAAGCGCGGTCCGGTGAAGCGTTTGGCGCGCAGGTACTGGGCGACCTCGGCGGCGCGTTCGGGGGTGCCCGAGTAGTAGATGCTGTCGGCGCCGCGGGCGAGCAGGTCCCGCAGCACGGGGGTGCCGTCGGCGACGGAGGCGGGGACCACCCGGTGGGTGACGGTCAGTTCGGCGATTTTGGCGGGGCCGTGCATCATCTGGGCCGGTTCCCAGCCGGTGATGCGTCCGGCCCGGTCGATGACCATGCCGAGGTGCCCGGCGCGCTGCCGGGTGAGGGCCAGGACGACGCCGAAGGCGGTGTAGCTGTTCAGGGGCGCGGCCCGGAAGTAGTGCTGCGGGCTGCCCATCAGTGCCGTCGACATGGCGCCGATGGACAGCTCGGACACGGTGATCAGCGGGAGCCCGGCGTTCTCGTACAGGTCGACGACCGGCGCGGTGGGCGCGCTCGTCGGGCCGATGACGGCGAGCACGTCCCGGTCCGCGGTGAGACTCCGTGCCGCGGCGCGGGCCCGCCGGAGGTTTCCGCCGTCGTCCTCGACGCGCAGCGCCAGTTCGAACGGCTTGTCGTCGCGGGCGTTGTGCTCGGCGACCGCCAGCCGGACGGCGCGTTCCTGCTCGCGTCCGACCGCCTTCGCCGGGCCCGACAGGTCGGCCTGGACGCCGATCAGCCACTGCCGTTTCCCGCTCACCCGTGCGGTGGCCGTGGTGTCGTCGCGCAGCAGCGCCCAGGCTCCCGCGCCGGCGCCCGCCGCGAGGAGGGCGCCGCCGGCCGCCAGGGCGAGCACGCGTCGGCGGCCGGGGGCGCCGGGTGAGAACCGGGAGGTCTCGGCCCGGGTGGCGTCGATGCCCGGGAGCGCCAGCAGGGCGGCGGCGCGGTCGGCGATCATCCGGACGACGGGGTCGGGGAGCCAGTGGAGGTCCGTGGCGACGGCTCCGGGTGCCAGGGCGGCGTCGGCCTGGGCGGCCGTGGGGCGGGCGGCGGGTTCCTTGGCCAGGCAGCTCTCCAGGAAGGCCCGCAGCGGGCCGTCCTCGATGCCGTGGAGGTCGGGCGCGTAGTGGACGGTGCGGTAGAGCAGGGCTCCGCTGTCGCCCAGGCCGAACGGCGGCCGTCCGGTGGCGGCGTAGGCGAGGACGCAGCCCAGGGAGAAGAGGTCGCTCGCGGGGGTGACCTGCTGTCCGCGCGCCTGCTCGGGCGACAGGAAGCCCGGGGAGCCGACGACCAGGCCGGTCGCCGTCAGGGCGGTCTGGTCGTCCGTGGCGCGCGCGATACCGAAGTCGATCAGGCGCGGGCCGTCCAGGGCGAGGAGGACGTTGCCGGGTTTGACGTCGCGGTGGACGAGGCCCGCGCGGTGGACGGCGTCCAGGGCCCGCGCCAGTACGGCGCCCAGGATCCGCACCGCGCCCGGGGGCAGCGCGCCGCGGGTGGCGACGGCCTCGGCGAGCGAGGGACCCGGCACGAAGGCCGAGGCCAGCCAGGGTGCGGGGGCGTCCGGGTCGGCGGCGAGGACCCGGGCCACCCAGGGTCCGTCGACGCCGCGCGCGGCGTCCACCTCGCGGGCGAAACGGGCGCGGAACTCGGGCTGTTGGGCGTACTCGGGCTGGATCACCTTGACCGCGGCCAGCTCGCCGGACGGGGTGCGGGCGAGGTAGACCACGCCCATCCCGCCGGCTCCGAGCCGTCCCAGGAGGCGGTTGCCGCCGAGGTGCGAGGGGTCCGAGGGCAGCAGGCGTTCCATCAAATGCCCTCCTTCGTGGCGGGGGTGCCGTCGGCCTTCGGCGGTGCGGGGTGCGCGGCGGTTCCTGGGGTGTCCCCGACGCGTCCTGGGGCGTCCCCGGCGGTTCCTGGGGTGTTCCCGGCGCCTCCTGGTGCGGAGTGCGCGGCCGGGTCCGCCTTCGAGCCCGTGTCGTCGACGGGCCGGCCGATCTCCCCCTCGGCGCGCAGCAGCATCCGCGGTACCGGTCCGTTCACCGTCTGGAGGAGTTCCTTCGCCTCCCAGCCCTCGCCCGCGCAGGCGGACATCGACACCACCACGGGCCCGAAGGTGGCCTGTTGGTACTGGTACGGGTAGGGCCCGCCGTCGGTGGGGCTCGTACAACTGCCCATCTCGAACAGGGAGTCCTCGGCGTAGTTGTTGCCGGCCTCGCCCCACACGGAGGCGTTGGAGAACAGGCCGGTCAGCTTCCTGCCCTCGCTGAGGGTCTGTTCGGAGCAGCTCAGCGCCTCCTCCAGCATTCCGGCCTGTTCCCACGCGGCGTCGGCGGTCTCCGGGTGCACGGTGACGGTGACCGTCATCCGCACCGGCCCCTTGTCCTGGGCGGCGGGCAGCTCGAAATGCCGGGTGAGGGTGGCGAGCACGGCCTCGGGCAGGGGTTCGCGCCGCCAGACGCAGCCGTCGTCGAGGACGGACCAGGTCTCCGGGTCGCTCTCGTAGGGTGAGGCGCGCCGGGTGCCGGCGCCGAAGAGTTCGGGTCCGGCGATCACCTCGCGGATCAGTTTCCGCGCCGCGTCCTTGCTGCTCGGCACCTTGGCCGGGTCCGCCTCGACCGTCGGCTCGGGTGCGGGTGCCGGGTCGTCCTCGGCGCCGGTGCCCTCGGTGGGAGCGGGGTTCCCGGTCGCCCCGCCCTTGCTCTCGGAGTCGTTGCCGGTCCGGTCCGCCGTGCAGCCCGACGCCAGCAGCAGCGCGGACACCGCCGCCCCCACCGCACACCGAAGTCCCGTCGACGCGTGCTTCATCTTTCCGCCCCCCGCGGTTCGTTCCCCCGTGCACGGCCGGCCTGGCCGCCGACCGCCTGCAACTCCCCCACCAGCATGCACTGTGGTGGCGCGCGCACATCGCCGGGTCACCGAATCTTGGCATCCCCGCCGACCCGCCGTTCGACGGATGTCAGCCCGGACCCCGAGTGCCTCGGTCCGGGCAGGGCGGGGCGAGAGCAGTCACTAACGGCGGGGACACGGCCGTGACATGCGGAGGAAACCGGACGTCCCTAATTTCTGTCGCCCGACAGGAATTACGCACGGACACGGCGTCTCCCTCCGCGACAGAGGACCCCTCCATGACCGCGACCACCGATTCCACCCCGTCTCCCGCCCCCGGCTCCCCCGACACCCCCAACTCCCCGGCCTCCCCCGGCTTCCCGGGATCGCCCGCCTCCCCCGCCTCCCCCGACGACGACTCGCTCGCCGTCTTCGGCTACCGCCAGGAGCTGCGGCGGCAGATGGGGCGCTACGCGTCCTTCGCCGCCGGGTTCTCCTTCATCTCCGTGCTGACCACGGTCTTCCAGTTCTTCGCGCTCGGCTACGCGTTCGGCGGGCCGCTGTTCGTGTGGGCCTGGCCGATCGTGCTCGCCGGGCAGCTGCTGGTCGCCGCCTGCTTCGCCGAACTCGCCGCCCGCTACCCGATCTCCGGGGCGATCTACCAGTGGTCGACCCGGCTGAGCGGCCCGGTGTTCGGCTGGTTCACGGGCTGGATCATGGTGATCGGCCAGGTGGTGGTGACCGCCGCAGCGGCCCTGGCGCTCCAGGTCGTACTGCCCCCGATCTGGTCCGGGTTCCAGCTGGTCGGCGGCGATCCGGCACCCACCACCGCAACCGGCGCCGCCAACGCGGCGATCCTGGGCATCGTCCTGCTCGCGGTGACCACGCTGGTGAACGCCCTCGACAACCGGGTCATGTCCGCCGTGAACCGGCTCGGCGTCACCGCCGAGATCATCGGCGCGGTCCTCATCGTGGTCCTGCTGTTCACGCACACCGAGCACGGCGGCGGGGTCACCCTCACGACCGGCGGCCACGACGGCATGGCCGCCCTGCTCATCGGCTCGTTCACGGCCGCGTACGTCCTCATCGGCTTCGACAGCGCCGGTGAGATGAGCGAGGAGACGCACAACCCGCGCCGCACCGCGCCGCGGACCATCCTCGGCGCGCTCGCCGCGGCCGGCGTACTGGGCGGGCTGCTGGTGCTGGGCGGAGTCCTCGCCGCGCCCAGCCTCACCGACGGGCGGCTCGCGACGGAGGGCCTCAGCTACGTGCTGACCAGCAGCCTGGGCGACGGCGTGGGCAAGGCGCTCCTCGCCGATGTGGCACTGGCGATCGTCGTGGCCACGCTGGCCATCCAGACCGCGGGTTCCCGCATGCTGTTCTCGATGGCCCGCGACGGCATGATGCCCTGCTCCGCGCGGCTGGCGAAGGTCTCGCCGCGCACCGGGATGCCGGTCGCGTCGTCCCTGGTGGTCGGGGTCCTGGCGGCCTCGCTGCTCCTGCTCAACCTGGCCTCGCCGGAGGCGTTCCTGGCCATCGGCACCACCTGTATCGCCATGCTGTACCTGGCGTACGCGGGAGTCACCGGTCCGATGCTGGTGCGCAGGCTGCGCGGACGCTGGCCGGCGACGGACGGGGAGGGCCGCGACGAGCTGGGCCGCCCCCTGTTCTCCCTCGGCCGCTGGGGCCTGCCCGTCAACGTACTGGCCGTGCTCTACGGGCTGTTCATGGTGGTCAACCTGTCCTGGCCGCGCGCGGCGGTGTACGACCCGGCGGGCGGGCACTGGTACTTCCAGTGGTTCACGGTGCTCTTCGTCGGCACCGCGGTGCTGGCCGGGGCGGTGTTCCTCCGGCGGCGCGGCACGGTCGTACGGGCGGCGGCCTCGGACGGTGCCGCGTCCGGTGAGCCGGTCGAGGCGGTCGAGGCGGCCGCGCGGTTGTGACCGCCTAGGCCTAGCGTCAGTCAGTCCCGCGCCGCGAGGAGTTCTTCCGCCTCGCGGCGCAGGCGTGCCTGGGAGCGCCGGGGCACTCCGGCGACCCGCAGGGCCGCGTCGGCGGTCGCCTCGGCGAGGGTGCGCGGGTCGCGGCCGGGGTCGGCGCGCCGGATGAGGATCACGCTCTCGGTGAGGCCGAAGACGAGGTCGGTGACGAGTGCGAGGGCCTCCTCGTCCGTGGGCGCCTTCTCGGCCACGGGAGCCTTCTCGTCCACGGACGCCTTCCCGTCCGTACGGGCTTCCCTGTCCGGGCCGATCGTCGCGAGCAACTCGCCGTAGCAGAACTTGAGTTCGGAGCGGATGCGGTGGAAGTCGGCGAAGGACTCCGCCTGTACCTCGGGGAGGAGGTAGAGGGCGCCCAGGTTGTGGGGGCCGCCGCACAGCAGCAGGACGTCGGAGTGGCACAGCGCCCACAGGCGGGCCCCGGCGCTCGCCCCGGTCCGCGCGACCAGTGTCCGGGCGATCTCCAGTGAGGGGCGCACCGTGCCTTCGAGCAGGGCCGCCAGGATCGCCTCCTTGCCGTCGAAGTAGTGGTAGAGGGACGCCTGTCGCAGGCCGGCCCGTTCGGCCACCGCCCGGGTGGAGGTCGCGGTGTAGCCGTGCGTGGTGAACAGCTCGGCAGCGGCGGCCAGCACCTCGTCGCGCGGTTCGAGACCGCTGGCGGGGCGGTCCTGCGCGCGGGGGCGGCCGACTCTTCTGCTGGTGCGCTGGCTCATCCCTTGATCCTCGCACGGGCCCACCTCGTCACCCCGGGCCGCTCCGTGGCGGTGAGGCGCCGGTTACTCCGGTGAAACGTCCGGGCAATGGCGGTGACTCGCCCCGCACTTAATTTCTGTCGAACGACAGAAATTACTCCGAGCCGGAGGTTGATCCGTGGCGGCTGCGTCAGTGACACCGTCAGCGACAGCGTCGGCCCAGGGAGCGCGCGACCACGCCCGCGCCCAGGACGGCACGACGTCCGACACCATGCCCGTGGTCCCGGCGAGGTCCTGGCCGACGCCTCCCGCGGGCGTCGACGCCGACGACCTGGTGTGGGCCGAGACGGTGGCGGGCGGCAACTACACCCACCGCGTCCTCGCCCGGGGCACCGAGCTCCGGCTGACCGACCCGACCGGCGACGCCTGCGCCCACGTCCTGCTGTACTGCGCGGACCGCCCGTGGGAGCGGCTCAACACGGCCGACACCGTCAAGGTGCTCTGGAACGCCTACCTCGGTCAGGGGCACCTTCTCCTGTCCGACCAGGGCCGCGTCCTCGCCTCGGTCGTCCGCGACGACTCCGGGCACCACGACGCCCTCACCGGCACCTCCACCCTCGTACGCAACACCGCCCGCTACGGCGACGGCGCCCCGCAGTCGGCCTCCCCGGCCGGGCGCGAGCTGCTGAAGCTGGCCGCGCTGAAGAACGGGCTCGGGCCCCGGGACCTGGCCCCGTCGGTCTCCTTCTTCCAGGGCGTACGGATCACCGCCGACGGCGCCACCGAGTTCACCGGCTCCGCGGGCGCCGGGGCCTCGGTCACCCTGCGCGCCGAGCAGGCGCTGACCGTGCTGATCGCCAACGTGCCGCACCCGCTGGACCCGCGCCCCGCCTATGTGTGCGGCCCTCTCGAAGCCCTCGCGTACAGGGCCCGCCCGACCGCACCCGGCGACCCGCTATGGGACGCCACCCCCGAGGGCCGCCGCGCCTTCCTCAACACCGCCGAGCACCTGACCGCCAGGGGGATCGCATGACCGCCGCCACCGCCCGCACCGCCGCCGCGACCGCCACCGGCGCGACGGCCCCGGCCGCCCCGGAGGACACCGCGCGGACCGAACCGGAGGACACCGCCGAAGCCGCCCGGACCGTCTCGGACGACACCGTCCCCGCGCGGGCCGCCTGGTCCGCCGTCGTCCGCCGGGGCCAGCTGCTCACCATCACCGACCTGCACGGAAACCAGGCCGCCGACTTCCTCGTCTACGACGCCCACGACACCTCCGTGCGCTACAGCGCCCCCGACACCCTCCAGGCGCAGGGCAACGTCTTCCTCACCACCGGCTCGGTGCTGATGTCGGGCGAGCACACCCCGCTGATGACGGTCGTCGAGGACACCTGCGGCCGCCACGACACCCTCGGCGGCGCCTGCTCCAAGGAGTCCAACACCCTGCGCTACGGGCACCACACCTGGTCGCAGCACGCCTGCGTGGAGAACTTCCTCGCCGAGGGCGCCCGGCACGGGCTCGGCAAACGCGACCTGGTGTCCAACATCAACTGGTACATGAACGTGCCCGTCGAGGCGGACGGCACCCTCGGCATCGTCGACGGACTGTCCGCCCCCGGTCTGAAGGTCGTCCTGCGCGCCGAGACCGACGTGCTGTGCCTGCTGTCCAACTGCCCCCAGATCAACAACCCCTGCAACGGATTCGACCCCACCGCCCTGCGCATGACGATCACCGAGCCGGACGGGAGCCGAACCCGATGACGTTCGACACGCTGCTCATCGCCAACCGCGGCGAGATCGCCTCGCGGATCATCCGCACCGCACGCCGGCTCGGCCTGCGCACCGTCGCGGTGTACTCCGACGCCGACCGCGGCGCCGACCACGTACGCCTCGCCGACGAGGCCGTCCGGCTCGGCCCGGCGCCCGCCAAGGAGTCCTACCTCGACGCCGATCTGGTGCTGGGGGCCGCCAAGGACACCGGGGCCGGGGCCGTCCACCCCGGCTACGGGTTCCTCTCCGAGGACGCCGCCTTCGCCCGCCGCTGCGCCGACGCGGGCCTGGTCTTCGTCGGCCCCACCCCCGAGCAGCTGGAGCTGTTCGGCGCCAAGCACACGGCGCGCGCCGCGGCGCTGGCCGCCGGGGTGCCCCTCGCTCCGGGCACGGGACTGCTGCCGGACGTGACCGCGGCCCTCTCGGCGGCCGAGGAGATCGGCTACCCGGTGATGCTCAAGGCGACCGGCGGGGGCGGCGGCATCGGCATGCGGGCCTGCCACGACGCCGCCGGTCTCGCCGACGCCTGGGAGCGGGTGCAGCGGGTGGCCGCCGCGTCCTTCTCGTCGGCCGGGGTCTTCCTGGAACGGCTGGTGGAGTCCGCCCGCCATGTCGAGGTGCAGGTCTTCGGCGACGGCGAGGGCCGGGTCGTCACCTTCGGCGACCGCGACTGCTCGCTCCAGCGCCGCAACCAGAAGGTCCTGGAGGAGGCGCCCGCGCCCGGACTCCCGGACGCGATACGCCACCGACTCGCCGCCTCCGCCCGCGACTTGTGCGCCTCGGTCGCCTACCGTTCCGCAGGCACGGTCGAGTTCGTGTACGACGCCGCCCGCGAGGAGGCGTACTTCCTGGAGGTCAACACCCGCCTCCAGGTCGAACACCCGGTCACCGAGGCGATCTACGGCGTCGACCTGGTCGAGTGGATGCTCCGGCTCGGGCAGGGCGAGACGCGGGTCGTCACCGAGCCCCAAGCCCCGCGCGGCCACGCCGTGGAGGCCCGCGTCTACGCCGAGGACCCCTCCCGCGACCACCGGCCCAGCGCCGGACTGCTGACCCGCGTCGACTTCCCCGCGGACGTCCGCGTCGACACCTGGGTGGAGACCGGCACCGAGGTCACCACCTCCTACGACCCGATGCTCGCCAAGGTCGTCGCCCACGGCACCGACCGCGCCGACGCCCTGGACCGACTGGACGCGGCGCTCGCCGCGACCCGGCTGGACGGCATCGAGACCAACCTCGGCCTGGTACGGGCAGCTCTCCGCGACCCCGCCGTGCGCCGCGCCGCCCACTCCACCGCCTCCCTGGCCACGATCACCGACCCCACCCCGCGCGTCGAGGTCGTCGCGCCCGGCACCCTGACCACCGTGCAGGACTGGCCCGGACGCACCGGCCACTGGCAGGTCGGCGTCCCGCCGTGCGGGCCGATGGACGACCTGTCCTTCCGGCTCGGCAACACCGCGCTCGGCAACCCCGAGGGCGCGCCCGGACTCGAATGCACCCTCCAGGGCCCGTCGTTGCGCTTCACCCACCCGACGACCGTGTGCGTCACCGGCGCGCCCGCGACCGTCACCGTCGACGGCACGGCGGTCGCCCAGTGGGAGCCGTTCACCGTCGCGGCCGGACAGACCCTCGCCGTCGGAACACCCGACCGGCACGGCCTGCGGACCTACGTGCTCCTCGCCGGCGGCCTCGACGTCCCCGGGTTCCTGGGCAGCGCGGCCACCTTCACCCTCGGCCGGTTCGGCGGGCACGGCGGTCGCGCCCTGCGCGCCGGTGACGTCCTGCACGGCGGCGAGGAACGCCCCGGGACGTCCGTCGTACCGCCCGCCCGGCGGCCCGCGTTCGGCGCCGAATGGCAGCTCGGCGCGGTCGAAGGCCCGCACGCCGCACCGGAGTTCTTCACCGAGGACGACATCCGCGACTTCTACGCCGCCGACTGGAAGGTGCACTTCAACTCGGCGCGCACCGGCGTCCGCCTGGTCGGCCCCCGGCCGCGCTGGGCCCGCTCCGACGGCGGCGAGGCGGGCCTGCACCCGTCGAACATCCACGACACCCCGTACTCGGTCGGCGCCGTCGACTACACCGGCGACATGCCGGTCCTGCTCGGCCCCGACGGGCCCTCGCTCGGCGGTTTCGTCTGCCCGGCGACGGTGGTCAGGGGCCAGCGCTGGAAACTCGGCCAGCTCCGCCCCGGCGACACCGTCCGCTTCGTGCCCGTGACCGACGCCCATGCCGCCGCACTACGGCACGCCCCGGCCACCGTGCCACACGCCGACCGGGAGGCCATCGTCGACGGCGGTGTCCTCGCCCGCCTCGACGAGAGCGCCGGACGCCCCTCGGTCACGTACCGGCGCAGCGGTGACGACAACCTGCTCATCGAGTACGGGCCGATGCAGCTCGACCTGGCCCTGCGGATGCGCATCCACGCGCTCGCGGAGGCGCTGGCGGCGCTCGGCCCCGACGGCATCACCGATCTGACCCCGGGCATCCGCTCCCTCCAGGTGCAGACCGACCCGGACGTTCTGCCCCAGGAGCGGCTGCTGGCCATCGCCCGCCGGGTGGAGGAGGAACTGCCCGCCACGGACGAACTGGTGGTGCCGAGCCGGACCGTGCACCTGCCGCTGTCCTGGGACGACCCGGCGACCCGGGAGGCCATCGCCCGCTACATGGCGGGCGTGCGCGACGACGCCCCCTGGTGCCCGTGGAACATCGAGTTCATCCGCCGGGTCAACGGCCTGGACACGGTGGACGACGTGTACCGGACGGTGTTCGACGCCGAGTACCTCGTCCTGGGCCTCGGCGACGTGTACCTCGGCGCCCCGGTGGCCACCCCGCTGGACCCCCGGCACCGGCTGGTCACCACCAAGTACAACCCGGCCCGCACCTGGACCGCGGAGAACTCCGTCGGCATCGGCGGCGCCTACCTGTGCGTCTACGGCATGGAGGGGCCCGGCGGCTACCAGTTCGTGGGCCGCACCACCCAGGTGTGGTCGGGCTGGCAGCAGCGCGGCGCCTTCGAGCCGGGCCGGCCGTGGCTGCTGCGCTTCTTCGACCGGATCCGCTGGTACCCGGTCGAGGCGGACGAACTCCTGCGCCTGCGCGCGGACATCGTCTCCGGGCGGTTCGTGCCGAGGATCGAGGAGGGCACCTTCTCGCTCGCCGAGTACCGGCGCTTCCTGGACGACAACGCCGAGTCGATCGCCGCGTTCCGGGCCCGGCAGGGCGCCGCGTTCGGCGCCGAGCGCGACGCCTGGGAGGCGGCCGGGGAGTTCGCCCGGGCGGAGGAGGCCGAGGCTGTCGCACCGCCGGCCGTGGACGTCGAGGTCCCCGAGGGCGGGCAGCTGGTGGAGGCCGAGTTCACCGCCTCCGTGTGGCAGGTCAACGTCGAGGCGGGCGACCGGGTCTCGGCGGGTCAGCAACTGCTCGCCCTGGAGGCGATGAAAATGGAGTCCCGGGTTGCCGCGCCCGCCGACGGGGTCGTCACCGCGGTCCTGACCAAGCCGGGCAGCCAGGTCGAGGCGGGCACCGCGCTCGTCGTCCTGGCGCCCGCCGAGCCCCTGGAGGCGACGGTATGAGCAGCGCCGTGGCGCGGGTGCGCGCCGCCTACGACCGCATCGGGCAGGTGGACCGGCCCGAGGTGTGGATCTCCCTGCGCCCGCGGGCCGAGGCGGAGGCGGACGCCGTCGAGGTCGACGCGAAGGTGGCGGCCGGTGCCCGGCTGCCGCTGGCCGGGACGGTGGTCGCGGTGAAGGGCAACATCGACGTGGCCGGGCTGGCGACCACCGCGGGCTGCCCCGGGTACGCCTATCCGCCGGAGGCGGACGCGCCCGCCGTGGCGCGGCTGCGGGCGGCCGGCGCGGTCGTCCTCGGCTGCACCAACCTCGACCAGTTCGCCACCGGCCTGGTCGGCACCCGCAGCCCCTACGGGGCCGTCCGCAACGCCGTCGACCCGGACCGGATCTCCGGCGGCTCCTCGTCCGGGTCGGCGGTCGCCGTGGCCCTCGGCATCGCCGACCTCGCGCTCGGCACGGACACGGCGGGGTCGGGGCGGGTGCCGGCCGCGTTCAACGGCATCGTCGGCATCAAACCGACCATCGGTCTCGTGCCGACCGAGGGAGTCGTCCCCGCCTGCGCCTCCCTCGACTGCGTGACGGTCTTCGCCCGCACCCTCCCGGAGGCGGAACGGGCGCTGGCCCTGATCGCCGGGCCCTGTGGCGAGCGGGCCGCACCCGCCCGCCGCCCGGGCCCGTGGCGGGTCGCCGTCCCCGACGCCGACGGGCTCGGCCCGCTCGACCCCGGCTGGGCGGACGCCTTCGCCGCCGCGGCCCGGCGCCTCGCCGACGCGGGCGCCGAACTGCTCCCCGTCGACCTCGCCCCCTTCACCGAGGCCGCCGCCATGCTCTACGACGGCGCGTTCGTCGCCGAGCGCTACGCGGCCGTCGGCGCGTTCGTCGACGCGCACACGGGCTCCCCCGACCTGGATCCGACCGTCGCCGGGATCATCTCCCGGGCCCGTGACATCCCGGCCCACCGTCTCTTCACCGACCAACGGCACCTGGCCGACCTGCGGGCCCGCGCGATGACCTCGCTCGGCGACGCCGACGCGCTGCTGCTGCCCACGACCCCGGGCCACCCGACCCTCGCCGAGGTCGCCGCCGACCCGCTGGGCGCCAACGCCCGGCTGGGCCGCTTCACCAACTCCACCAACCTCTTCGACCTGGCGGCGGTCGCCGTCCCCGCCGACCGGGTGGACGGCCTGCCCTTCGGCGTCATGCTCGTCGGACCCGCCCACACCGACGAACGCCTGGCCCGCATCGCCGAGGCGCTCACCTCCCCGCCGCTGCCGCTCGCGGTCGTCGGCGCGCATCTGACCGGCCGGCCGCTGAACCACCAACTCCTCGCCCTGGGCGCCCGCCTGGAGTCCTCGACCACCACCGCGCCCGAGTACCGGCTGTACGCCCTGGACACCGACCCGCCCAAACCCGGCTTGGTCCGCACCGCCGAGGGCGGCGCCGCGATCGAGGCCGAGGTGTGGCGGCTGCCCGCCGAGGGCCTGGGCACGCTCCTGGCGGGCCTGCCCCGCCCGATGACCCTGGGCACCGTCGAACTGGCCGACGGCAGCCTCGTCACCGGCTTCCTGTGCGAGCCCGAGGCGGTGCGCGGGGCACGGGAGATCACGTCGTACGGGGGGTGGCGCGCGTATCTCGACTCCGAGCCGCGGCGCTGATTGGGTGCCCGGAGTCGGAGAGGGGCATGATCGGTGCCAGTCGACTCCGGGGGAATCCAAGTGACGTGGACCGAACACGCGGTGGTGCGGGACGGCGTCCGGCTCGTCTGCCGGGACTGGGGCGGGCCGGGCCAACCCGTCGTGCTGCTGCACGGCTTGGCCGGTCATGTGGGCGAATGGGATGCGACGGCACGGTACTTGGGCCCCCGCTACCGGGTCGTGGCGGTCGACCAGCGCGGACACGGCGCCAGTGAACGCCTCCCGAAGGACGTCTCACGCGCCGCGTATGTCGCCGACGTCGCCGCCGTGATCGAGCAACTCTCGCTGGCGCGGCCGGTCCTGGTCGGCCAGTCGCTGGGCGGCCACACGGCGATGCTCACCGCCGCCGCGCACCCCGCGCTGGTCAGGGGGCTCGTCCTCGTGGAGGCGAGCCCGGGCCGCCCGAACCCTGACGGCCCCGCCCGGATCGGGGCCTGGCTGGACTCGTGGCCGACTCCGTTCCCCTCCCGCGAAGTTGCCGCCGCGTTCCTCGGTGGCGGACCGGTGGGCGCGGGCTGGGCGGCGGGGCTGGAGCGACGCGAGGACGGCTGGTGGCCCCGCTTCGACCGGGACGTGATGGTGCGTTCCCTGACGGAGTGCGCCGAGCGCTCCTTCCTGCCCGAGTGGACGCGGGTCACGTGCCCCACCCTGGTCGTGCTGGCGCAGTCCGGTTTCGTCCCGGCGGACGAAGCCGACGAGATGCTCCGGCAGGGGCCCGCCACGGTCTCCCTGAGCATCCCCGGCACCGGGCACGACCTGCACCTGGAACAGCCGGACACCCTGAACTCGGCGCTGTCCGAGTTCCTCGGGCAACTCACCTGATCCCGGGCACGGCTAGGGCGTGTCGTGTACGCGCACCAGGCGCAGTTCGCCGGGCTCGGTCCCGGCGCCGGACACGACCACGTCGGTGCCCTCGACGCGACCGCGGGCGACCCAGGAACGGTTGCCGGTGTCGCGCCATACCTCGAAGGGCACGGCTTCCCCGTCCACGGTGACGGTGACAGGCTCTGGAACCGGAAGGCTGATCGGAGACCCCTCCTCCGCTTCATCGGAGTGGAGGTACGTCTCCTGCGCCTGCTCCAGGGCGTAGTCGGCCTCTTCGTTGCCCAAGGAGGCGCTGAGGACCGTCACATGCTCGACATCGGCGTCGAAGTACGGGGAGCCGAACCACAGATACACATGCCGGTCGCCGCTGATCCGGTCATGGCCGTGGCCCGTGACCTGCCGTGACTGCGGCCAGTCGGCGTCGACGGCGAAGACACCGAAAGCCGGTGCTCCGCCGGAGTTGGCTTGCTCGTTCATCGGTTCTCCCGTATTCGGTTCCGGTTCTGAGGTGTCGTAACGGCCCGCCATCGCGGCGGCTCGCTCGCGGAGGGAGTCCCGCAGCCACTGCGGGGTGACGGCCTCCGCGTCCGGGCCGAGGTTCCACAGGGCCCATTCGGCGTGTCTGGCGTCCTGGAAGGTCACCTCCAGGCACAGTCGGGCGTCCGGGCCTGTTTCCTCGGCGAGTACGGCCAGGGCGGTGCCCGCCAACTCGGCCCGCCGGGACGGGTCGAGTCGTACCAGCACGGTGACCTGGTCGCCGCCCGCCCTGAACTCCGCGCTGCGTTGGCGCCAGGCGCGGTCCAGGTCGACCCGGTCCGGGCGCTGTGCCGGTTCGTCGAGTTCCTCGGCGGCCCGGATCCGGGAGAGTCGGTAGGTGCGGTCCGCGCCTGACCGGGTGGCCAGCAGATAGCCGTGCCCGCGTACCGTGACCAGGCCGACCGGGTCCACCGTCCGCCATTTCGGGGGCTGTTCAACGGCCGCGTAGAGGATGCGCAGTCTGTGGCCGGCGAACACCGCGTGCCGTACCTCGGCCACGACGGAGTCGGGGATCTCGTCGGTGTCCAGTCGGCGTGCCAGGAGGTCGGTCTCGGGGTCGACGAGCAGCCGCCGGGCCGCGCCGGCCGCCGTGGCCCGGTAGCTGTCCGGCAGGGCGTCGACCACCTTGCGCATCGCCGAGGCCAGCGCCGAGCCGAGCCCGAAGACCTGTGCGCCGCGCCGTGATCCGGCGACCAGCAGGGCGAGTGCCTCGTCATGGCTGAGGCCGGTGAGTTCGGTGCCGAACCCGGGGAGGAGCTCGAAACCGCCGTGCCGGCCGCGTTCGGCGTAGACGGGGACACCGGCCACGGAGAGCGCCTCGATGTCGCGCAGGACGGTGCGGGGGGACACCTCCAGCTCGCGGGCGAGCGCGGTCGCGGAGAGCCGGCCGTGCTGCCTCAGCAGCAGGACCAGGGAGACCAGCCGATCGGCGCGCATCCGAAAACCCTAGCGAGATACATGACAGAGGGTGTCATGTATGTGCTGCGAGGCTCACCTCACCGAACTCGCCCCACACACACGAGAGGTGACCTCGTATGGCGCACACCCTGGTCAATCCCGACGGCCTGCACGACCCCGTCCCGTTCGGCTACAGCCACACCGCGACCGTGCCCGTGGACACGGAACTGGTCCTGGTCTCGGGGCAGTACGGGTCGGGCCCGGACGGCGCGGTGGTCTCCGCCGACTTCGCCGAGCAGGTGGAGCGGGCGTTCCACAACGTGGGCGTCGCGCTCGCCGCGCACGGGCTCGATCTCGGCCATGTCGTGCAGTTGAGGACGTACGTGGTGAACCACGATGTCGGCAGGCTCGGGCCGATCGCGGCGGCCGTGCGGGAGCACTGGGGCGCGAAGCCGCCCACGCAGACCCTGCTCGGGGTCGCGAGTCTGGCCACCCCGGATGTCCTGTTCGAGGTCGAGGCGGTCGCCGCGCGCCCCTGATCCCGTACGGGAGGTCTCGTGGGCGAGCCCGAGCGGCCCGCCCACGAGAGCGTCCTCACCGCATCCGGTCGAGGAGGGCCGCCGCCCGCTCGGGATGCTCCTCCAGCCACCGGGAGAGGTGCTCCCGCACGCCCTGCCGGACGCAGTCCCGGACGGTGGAGTTGGCGAGCACGCCCCAAGTGGCGCCCTCGAACCGTGGGTGGTCGAGCTTCACCGACACCACCGCGGTCAGTCCGACGCCGATCCGGTCGAGGGTGATGTCGTTCGCCGTGGGCTCACGGTGCGCCCGGGCGTACGCGGTGAGAGCGGCGGCCAGTCCTGCGCGGAAGCCCTCCAGATGCGTGCCCTCGAGGGTGGGCAGGCCGTTGGCGAACCCCCGCACCCGCTCCTCGTGAGAGCCCGTCCACCGAAAGGCCACCTCCATCGCGCCTGCCATACGTGGGGCCTCGCACTCGAAGGCGATGGTGTCCGCGGGGACGGAATCGACGGTGCCGCCGTCGAGAAACCTCACGAACTCCCGTACACCTCCCGGAAAGAGGAACCGCTCCGAGCGGGGTTCGCCCGGTCCGCGTTCGTCGGTCAGCGAGACCTCCAGGCCGCGATGGAGGAAGGCCAGATCCCGGAAGCGCTCCACCAGCGCGTCGAACGAGCACTCCGCGGCGCCGAAGATGTCGGGGTCCGGCCAGAAGGCGATTGCGGTCCCGGTTCCGTTCGCCGTCCCCGCCTCGGTGAGCGGGGTGACGGCCACGCCACGCGCGTACTCCTGGACCCGGCGGACCCCGTCGAGCCGTACCTCGGCGGTCATCCGCCGCGACAGGGCATTGACGACGCCGGGCCCCACCCCGCAGAAGCTGAGCGCCACCTCCCGGCGGCCCTCCGGTGAC
This sequence comes from Streptomyces sp. NPDC000983, assembly GCF_040299205.1. Lineage (NCBI taxonomy): Bacteria > Bacillati > Actinomycetota > Actinomycetes > Kitasatosporales > Streptomycetaceae > Streptomyces > Streptomyces sp. NPDC000983. The sequence goes on from NZ_JBEPBM010000014.1 coordinate 93,401, forward strand.
CGGGCACCGGTCTGGAACCGGGTCAACAGGTCCTCCAGCCCGGCACCGTCGACACCGGGTCCGTCGTCGGCGACGCGTATGCCGCCGTCGGACAGGAGTGTGATGCCGACGGTGCGGGCGCGGCCCGCGAGAACGTCGTTCACCGGCCGGTCGGCCACGTCGAAGACCATGTTCCGTACACCGCGTTCGCCGGTCGAGCCGACATACATCCCCGGCCGCTTCCGAACGGCCTTCCACCCCTCCAGTACCTCGATGTGGCTGGCGTCGTACGTGGTCGCTTCCTCAGTCACGATGTCCCCTCCGACCGTCTTCGGCAAGCAGGTGCCAGACTAGGGGAATCTCAGGAAAACACCAGTTCAGAGCCGCTTTGGCGAGGGCGTGTGCGGATGGGTGGGCGACTGTCCGCAGGTGGTCGGCACCGGGGTCGCGGACCGCCGCCGGGGAGCGGCCGAGGGCCCTTGGAAGCCGCGTACGGCACGATGGGCGAAGGCTCCAGGGCCGCCGATTTCGCCGTTCGGCAGCGGCACTCGCTCAGGGCTTGGCCGGGCGATCTCGTCCCGTCAGTCGATCACATGCACCTCGTCCGGCTTGGGGAAGCACATCATGGCCCAGCCCGAGGGCCAGCCCCGGTCCCGTGGGTCGTCCGCCTCCGCCTCAAGGCGTCTGGGGATGCGCCGGTGCCACCACCGGCCCGCCTCCTCGGGTCGTCCCGGCCACGGGATCGTCGCCGTGCGGAATCGCTCGTCGAGTTCGTGGAGCGCGGGTTGGCGGAGGGACTGGACCCGCGGGGGCAGCAGGGGCCAGACGCGCGCCAAGGCGCCTCGGCACCAGATGTCGTTGTCGAGTTCCGGCGCGCACCACGAATAGCCCTCCTCGACCTCGGCCACCACGCTGCACCATCGGTCGAAGAGGGAGTTGAGGGTGCAGGGCTGTCCGCCGGGCCAGGTACCGACGCCGACGGCCACCGCGCTGTGGACAGCCTGGTACTCCTCCCGCGACAGCGGTGTGCCGTCGCTGTCCAGCGGTGTTCGCTCCATGGGGGAACTGTCGCACCGGCCCGGGGCCCGTGAGAAGGGCGCCGGCCCGGGGCGTTCGCCGGTCAGGTGGAGGTGATTCGACCGGGAGCTTCTTGATTCCGTCGACGAAGGTGGAGCGGACGCGGGGGGGCCGGGACAGCCGGGAAACGCCGGCCCCACCTCCCCGACGGTCCCGGGGCGGTCATCTCCACCGGCACAGTCGGCGCGCCCCCTTCCCTGGCCGATTCGTCAGAACTATGCGATTCACGCGTATCGCCGATCGATATTTCGCGACCACAGTTGGCTGAAAATGTTCGGTCCCGCGCCCGAAACCGGAGCATTCCATACGGCGAAGCGACCGTCATACCGCCCATGCGCACACCACCTCCACATGAACACCCCACACGACACTCCCGTCGCCTCTATCACACGCGTCCACAGAGGTGACCCTTTCCCGACGAACTCAACTGGCGTACGCACAGGGGTCATCGGCCGGGTCACTGCACCCTGCGCGGTGACTAGCATGAGCGGCGTGCTTGATCCGTACGGGTGAAGTTCGCCCCGGCATTGCGGATCGCCGACGACGCCCAGGCGTCGCAACAGCCCCTGTTCTCGAGGACCGAGGGACCACGGAATGTCAGTGCCTGCTCGCCCCCGCCAGCGCCGAAGCGCTTCGGGGGCGCGGTCCTCGCCGGCCGTACTCACCGCCGCTCTCCTGGTCACCGCAGCGGGTGCCGGGGCCGTCACCGGCCTCGCCCCCTCCGGGGCCCGCACCTGGGTGGCCGGCACGGCGGCCGTCGCGTGGGTCTGCCTCGCGGCCGTCGTCGTCCTGTCCCGCTCCCTGCTCAACGGCGCCCGCCGGGAGGCCGAGGCGCGGGGCGGCGAGCTGGAGGCGACCCGCAACAACTGGCGCCAGCAGAGCGCCGAGACCTCCCAACTGGTCAACGTGGCCCTGCCGGGCGTCGTCCAGCAGGTGAAGGGCGGTGCGCGGGCCCAGGACGCGCTGGCCCGGGTCGCCCCGCCGTCCGACCCGCATCTGCGCCAGGTGCTGGAGGTCCTCGCCGCCGAACTGGCCGAATCGGTACGGCGTGCCGCCGAGGCCGAGTCAGACCTCCAGGCCATGCGGAACAGCCTCGCCCAGGGCACCGCCGAACTGCGGCGGCTGACCGAGGAGATCCTCCCCGCCGCCGTCGCCCTGCTGCGGCAGGGCAGTTCGGCCGACACCGTCCTGACCAAGTTCGAGTGGCCGCAGAGCGCGCTGCTGCGCGACCCCGCCGAGTGGTTCGTCCGCGAACTCGCCTACAGCGAGCGCCGTTCCGCCGCCGCCCAGGCCGCCTCCGCGAAGGCGCTCAGCCGGGTGCAGGCCAAGACCGTCAGCATGCTCGCCGATCTGCGCGACATGCAGGACCGGCACGGCGAAGGGGTCTTCGGCGACCTGCTGCGCCTGGACCACAGCACCTCGCAGCTCGGCCTGATGACCGACCGGCTGGCCCTGCTCATGGGCGGCCGCTCCAGCCGCGTGTGGAACAAGCCGATCGTCATGGAGAGCATCCTGCGCGGCGCCGTCGGCCGGATCGCCGCCTACCGCCGGGTGCGGCTGCACAACTCCAGCAAGGCCTCGATCTCCGGCTACGCCGCCGAGGGCGTGATGCACCTGCTGGCCGAACTCATGGACAACGCGGCGAACTTCTCGCCGCCGATCGACGAGGTCCACGTGTACGTGGAGGAGCGCAGCGCCGGGCTCGTCGTCACCATCGAGGACAGCGGCCTGAAGATGTCCGACGCGGCCATGCGGCGGGCGGAGGACGCGGTGTCCGGCTCCGTCACCGACCTCGCCTCGCTCCAGGGCACCCGGCTCGGTCTCGCCGTCGTCGGCGGGCTGGCCGCCAAGTACGGCATGAGCGTCAACTACCGGCCCTCCTCCCGCGGCGGCACCGGCGTCGTCGTCCTGCTCCCGCCCCAGCTGGTGGCGCAGCAGCGGGAGCCCGTGGTCCCCGACCGTCCCCGACGCACCGAGGAGGTACCCGCCGTGTCCGCCGACAGTGCCGAGGACCCCACCGAGGTCCGTACCCGCCCCACCGCCCAGGACCCGGCGCCGGGCAGCCGTACGGCCGCCTCCCGCGCCCGCGGCGGGGCCACGCCGGGCGGACTCCCCGTCCGGGCTCCGGGCCGCACCATGGCGGAGGCCGACCGCGACCGGCAGCGCCCTGCCGCGCCGACGCCGCCCGCCCCGGCGGCTGAGGAGAGCCCCGCGCGTGACGCGGGCAGCCGCTTCGGCGCCTTCCACCGAGGCCGGCAGAGCGGTGGCGTTCCCGGCGCCGCCGACGGTGACAGCCCGCAGCAGGTCCCGTCCGAGGACTGACCCCGACTTCCCGGCGGCGGACCGTACCGCCCGCCGCTCCCCGCACCGATCGCCACACCTCGCCTGAATGGAGGTACGGGTCGGGCGACCCTCCACCGGTCGCCTCGCCCCACCCATCATGGAGACCACCGACACGAGCCTGACCTGGCTCCTGACCAACCTCCTCGAGCGCACTCCCGGTACGCGCCACGCCCTCGTCCTCTCCCGGGACGGGCTGAAACTGTGCTGGACCGAGCACATGACCCTGGACCAGGCCGACCAGCTGGCCGCCATCTGCTCCGGCATCCAGGCCCTGTCCCAGGGTGCCTCGGTCGAGTTCGGCGACGGGTCGGGCGGCGTACGGCACTCCATGACCGAGTTCCACGGCGGACTGCTGTTCATCGTGGAGGCGGGTGAGGGCGCGCACCTCGCCGTCGTCGCGCAGGAGAGCGCCGACCCGGGCGTCGTCGGCCACCAGATGACCGAGCTGGTCGAGCAGATCGGCGAACATCTGCGCGCCGAGCCGCGCACGCCCCTCGGCCGGGGTGTCTCCACATGATCCGCAGGCCCGTGGACATCGGCGACCCGGACCGCCTGTACATGGTCACGGGCGGGCGCAGCGAGGCCGACGACGCCTTCGACCTCGTGACGCTGATCGTCAGCGAGAGCGAGCCCTCCGCCGGGATGCAGTCCGAGCACGTCCGCATCCTCGAACTGTGCCGGCATCCCACGGCGCTGGTGGAGGTCTCGGCCGAGCTGAAGATGCCCGTCACCGTCGTACGGATCCTGCTCGGCGACCTCCACGCCATGGGCAAGATCAGCGCCCGTCACCCCCGCGCGGCCGCGTCCGTCGCGGGCCTCCCCGAAACCGCTCTGCTCCAGGAGGTGCTAAGTGGGCTCCGTAACCTCTGAGCTGCCCTCCCAGCGCATGCCGCTGGCCGATGCCGCCGAGACCGGCCTGAAGATCGTCGTCGTGGGCGGTTTCGGTGTCGGCAAGACCACGCTGGTGCGCTCGGTCAGCGAGATCCGGCCGCTCAACACCGAAGAGGTGATGACGCAGGCCGGTCAGGGGGTCGACGAGACGGAGGGCGTGGAGCAGAAGTCCACGACGACCGTGGCCTTCGACTTCGGGCGGATCAGCCTCAACCAGCGCATGGTGCTCTACCTGTTCGGCGCACCGGGCCAGGAGCGCTTCTGGTTCCTGTGGGACCGGCTGTTCTCCGGCACGCTCGGCGCGGTCGTCCTCGTCGACACCCGCCGGATGGAGGACTCCTGGTACGCCATCGACCGTCTTGAGCACCACAGGACGCCGTTCGTGGTGGCCGTCAACCGCTTCGACGGCGACGAGAACCAGTTCTCGCTCGACGAGATCCGCCAGGCGCTCGCCCTGGGCGACCACATCCCCATGGTCGAGTGCGACGCGCGGCTGAGGTCGTCGGGCAAGGAGGTCCTCATCGCGCTCGTGGACCACCTGTACGCATTGGCCCTGTCCAAGGAGCAGACACCGTGAGCGACACCTCCGGCCCGCCGTCCTCGGCCACCCCGCCCCCGGGCTGTCCCGCGCACGCCTCCGCCGTACCGCTCGGCGGACTGCACTACCAGCAGACCCCCTCGGAGCTGTACCGCTCGCTGCGCCGCGAGCACGGCTCGGTGGCACCGGTGCTGCTCGACAACGACATCCCCGCCTGGCTGGTCCTCGGCTACCCCGAGGTCTCCTTCGTGACCAGCCACGACGAGCTGTTCGCGCGGGACTCGCGGCGGTGGAACCAGTGGCCGAACATCCCGGCCGACTGGCCCCTGCTGCCGTTCGTCGGGTACCAGCCCTCGGTGCTGTTCACCGAGGGCGAGGAGCACCGGGTCCGGGCGGGCGTGATCACGCAGGCGCTGGAGGGTGTCGACCAGTTCGAGCTGGCCCGTGAGTGCGAGCTGATCGCCGAACAGCTGATCGCCGTGTTCTCCGGTAGCGGCCAGGCGGAGCTGATGAGCTCGTACGCCCACGCCCTGCCGGCCCGTGCCGTGCTGTGGATGTGCGGCATGGTCCAGGGCAGCGCCGACACCGAGCAGCTCGTCGACGACCTGCGGATCTCGCTCGACGCCGGTGAGGGCGACGACCCGGTGGCGGCGTACGGCCGGGTCGGCGCGCGCATCCTGCAGCTGGTGAAGGAGAAGCGGGAGCAGCCCGGGCCCGATGTCACCTCGCGGATGCTGCTGGACCCGGCCGGGCTGACCGACGAGGAGATCGTCCAGGACCTGATCTCCGTCATCGCCGCGGCGCAGCAGCCGACCGCCAACTGGATCTGCAACACGCTGCGTCTGCTGCTCACCGACGAGCGTTTCGCGGTCAACGTCTCGGGCGGCCGGGTCAGCGTCGGGGACGCGCTGAACGAGGTGCTGTGGCTGGACACGCCGACCCAGAACTTCATCGGCCGGTGGGCGGTGCGGGACACCCAGCTCGGCGGTCGCCTCATCCGTGAGGGCGACTGCCTGGTGCTGGGCCTGGCGGCGGCCAACACCGATCCGCAGATCTGGCCGGAGTCCCATGTCGGCGCGGAGAACTCGGCGCACCTGTCCTTCAGCAACGGCGAGCACCGCTGCCCCTATCCGGCCCCGCTGCTCGCGGACGTCATGGCGCGTACGGCGGTGGAGACGCTCCTGGAGTACCTGCCCGACCTCGTGCTGGGCGTCGAGCCGGAGGAGCTGACCTGGCGGCCGTCGATCTGGATGCGCGGGCTGAACTCGCTGCCGGTGCAGTTCACTCCGGCGTCGCGCTGATCGATTCCTGCGCGGAGCGGTCGGCGTCCTCGCGGAGCGGTCGGCGTCCTCGCAGAGCGGTCGGCGTCCTGCGCGGAGCGGTCGGCGTCCTCGCAGAGCGGTCGGCGTCCTCGCAGAGCGGGTCCCGTCCTCGCGGAACTGATGGCGTCCTGCGCGGAGCTCATGGCGTCCCGCGCGGAGCGGATCGCGTCCTTCGCGGGCCGGGTGCAAGGGCCCCGGTCCGCGAAGGCGGCGGTGTGATCGGCTCGCGGTGCGTCAGTCGGCGGCCGGGGTGAAGCGGACCGGCAGCGACTGCGGGCCCCGGGTGAACACGCCCTGCTCGACGGGGTCGAAGCCGTCGGCGAGACGCAGGTCGGGCATGGCGTCCAGGAGTTGGTTGATCCCGACCTCGACCTCGGCCTTGGCGAGCAGCGCGCCGACGCAGAAGTGCCGGCCGAGGGCGAAGGCGAGGTGGTCGGCGGCGGCGGAGAACGCCGACGTCGTGGTGAGGTCCTCGCGGAAGATGTCGAACCGGTCGGGCTCGCTGTAGCGCCGCTCGTCCCGGTTGGCGGAGCCGATGAGGCAGGTGACGGTCGCTCCGGCCGGGATGACGCCGCCGCTGACCTCGACCTCGGTCGCCGACTGCCGCATGATCATGTGGACCGGCGGGGTGTAGCGCAGGGTCTCGGCGAACGCGGCCGGTATCAGGCTCCGGTCGGCGCGCACCGCCTCCAACTGCTCGGGGTGGAGAAGCAGGTTGGCGAGGATGCTGGCGATGGCCTTGTCGGTGGTCTCGCCGCCGGCGGCGAGCAGCAGGCTGCAGAACGCCTTGATGTCCTCGTCACTCATCCGCACACCGTCGACCTCGGCGGCGCACAGGCGTGACAGCAGGTCGTCGCCCGGCTTCTCGCGGCGCTCCTGGATGATCGGGATCATGTACTCGGCGAACTCCACCCGGGTGCGTTCGCCGGCCGCGGTCACCTCCGCGTCGCCGGAGAGGTTGCCGAGGAAGGCGATGACCGCCGTGTACCAGCCGTGGAAGCGGGCGTGGTCGGCCTTGTCGAGTCCCAGCATGTCGGCGATGACATTGACCGGAAATCGGGTTGCGTAGTCGCTGACGATGTCCGCGGAACCGGTCTTCCGGAAGCCGTCGATCAACTCGCGCGAGTTGTGCTCGATGACCGGGAGGAAGTTGTCCTGCAGGTCGCTGCCGCGGAACGCGGGCGCCACCAGAGCCCGGCGGACAGCGTGCTCACGTCCGCTGAGCTGGAGGATCGTCTTGCCGTGCACCGGCTCCAGCTGCCAGTTGTAGTTGTCGGTGGTGAATTCGGACTTCTTGTCCTTGAAGACACGTTCGACATCCTCGTAGCGGGAGAGGATGTAGCTCTGCATGGCCTCGTGCCAGATCAGGGGCTCGTTCTCCCGCATCGCCGCATAGATCGGGTAAGGATCCTCGGCGAACTGGGGCGACAGGATGTCGGGGAGCTGCTGAGCAGCGGACACGGCACTCCTCGGGGTAGGTGCTTGCGCTCGTCAACCAGATTAATGATCTTTCGCTGGCTCAAACAGCCCAGTCCTGGCCGAAGTTGAGCGGATGTCCGAGGACGCGCCCGGTCAACTCACCTACGGGGTACGGAATGCGGTCGCAGCACCGTCGACCCGTCCTCCTGGCCGGCCACCATGGCGAAGGGGAACCGGTCGAGTTCGAGGCAGAGTGCCACGTCGTCGGGGTGCGCGCCCTGCCGTACCCCTTCGGTGAGTTCGGTGGCGGCGCGCGACGCGGCGGCGCGCCGCAGGCACTCGGAGGCGTCCGCCTCCGTCCCACCGGCCCGCCCGGCGATGTACCGGGCGCACGCGAGGTCCTCCTCGGCCCGGCCGTCCTCGCCGGTGACCACGAAGGTGACCCTGTCGGCCTCGACGGACTTGAGTACGAGCGCCGTCGCCTCCGCGACCACGAACCCGGCGCACAGGACCAGCGACGCGTCCTTCACCGCGAGCGCGCCGACGGTCCCCGCGGTGGTCTTCTGCACGACCGTCCGCCCACCGAGGTCCGCGGAGCGCAGCAGGCCGGGCGAGTTGACGGCGTCGAACCCGGGCGCGGGCGGGCCGTCCTTGAGCGCCACCCATCGCGGATGGCGGTCCTTGAGTTCGAGGGCCTCCTCCAGGGACCCGGCGAGGACGATCCGCTCGGCTCCCCGGGCGAAGGCCCACGCGGCCACGGTGTAGGCCCGCATGACGTCCACCACGACGGCGACGGTGGGGACTTCGGCCAGATCGGGGATACCGAGGAAACGAGCGTCCATGGCCGCCATGATCGCGCGGAGCCACTCCGGTCTCCACCGGATATGCGCGTCCGCGGGCCCCCCGGCTCAGGGGTTGCGCAGGGTGAGGGTCACGTCGGCCTTGTCGTCGGGCTGTCCCTCGTTCCAGTTCTGCACATGTACGTTCTTGGTCGTGCTCTGTCCCGGGAAGAGGAACTCGTTCCCGAAGGCGGCGACCCCGTCCCGGTCGGTGGTGCTGGCGCTGGTCCCCTCGTACAGCTCGACGGAGCCGTGGGTCACGCGGATGAAGCCGCCCTGTTGGTGGGTGAGGCGGAAGTGCACCTCGACCCTTATCTCGCCGCCGCACTTGGCGGAGATGGTGAAGTCCCTGGGCTTGCCGACCTCGACGGGACCGAGGCTCAGCGGGAGGCTGCCGTTGCAGCGTTCGTTCCGGCCAACGCTCTCGTAGTCCATGGTGCGGAAGGCGGCGTTCCCGCCGACCGTCCGCTGGTGGTTCGCCTCGGCGCTCGTCGCCAGTGCGGGCACCGCGAGGGCGGCCACGACGGGCAGGACGAGCGCCTTGCGGAGCGCGGATCGGTGGGCGCCGCGGCGCGTACCTGTGGCGGACACGACGGTTCCTCCCGTCGAGGTGCTTGCAAGAGGTGCGGCCCAGCCGCTCGGATCCCCCTCCTCTTCCACGCTACGCCCGGGGCGAGCGGCTCGCATGTCGGGTCGGGGCGCCTCAAGTGCCCGCGCCGAGGCGCGAGTTGCCCTCTGCCCAGCCGTTCTCCACACGCCGGGCCGCGGCCACCGGTTCGGCGGGCAGTCCGCGGCCGGCGCAGACGTGATCGAGGAGCAGGGCTCGGTACGAGTCGTTCGGCAGGTCCGGGGACGGTTCCCCGGGTTCGTCCAGGGCCGTGGCGGAGCCCGTCAGCGCAGAGGGTGAACGACCTGTCGGCGAGGCCGCAGGTCCGCAGCAGGATCGCCATCCTGGCCGGCGCGTCCGGCGTCGGCCGGTCCGCGGCGACCGTGTCGACGGCCCGGAACCAGGGCCAGGGCCGTTCGCGCGCGCCGTCGGTGTCCCGGTCGTGGCCGTAGTCCGTGATCCGCATCCCGGCCTCGGCGAGTGCGTACGCGCCGACCGCGCCGAGAAGGCGTGCGTCGCCGAACCACGGGGCCTCGGTCCAGGCGATGTCCGGCCGCTCGCGCGTGACGGACCCGATGCCAGGGCGGCTCCGTCCATGTCGCCTTCGAGGAAGCTGACGCACGCCCGCGCCGGCACCGTCCGCAAGGGTGTCGGCCCCTTCGAGGACTCCGGCCGGCTCCGACGGCCGGTCCCGCCACAGCTCGGCGAGGACGGCGTAGGGCTCCGGGTGCTCGGGCGACGAGGCGACGGCACCCGCCAGGTAGTGCACGGCCGCCGCCGGGTCGCCCCCGCACTTCGCCAGCACCCTGGCCGGACCTGTTCCGCCCGCTACCGCTCTCGTCGACATCTCGCGAGGCTGTCCCCGGCGCGGCCTTCCGCCTTCCCCATCCCCTCACCGCGCGTGGACTGCCGTGGGCCACACGCATCGGGGATCATGAAGGCATGCACTCCGACGACTGGCATCTCACCGACGACGTCGACGACCTCCTCGCCCGAGCCGGCGACTTCCTGCGCTCGCGGCCCGCCCTGCACAACACCCCGCTGACGGAGATCGAGAAGATCCGCACACGCGCCGCGGACGCCCGCCGTGCCGAGGGCGCGGCCCTGTTCGGCCGGCTGGAGGCGGACGGCGAGGTGCGCGCGGTCTTCTACCGCACCCTGCGCGGCTACCTCAACATCACTCCCCTGCCGGCCGGACAACTCGACACGCTCGCGGCCCACTTGACGGCTCTCGGCCACGATCCCTCCGGCGTGATCGCGGAACACGCCACCGCCACCGCCTTCGCCGAGGCATGGCAGCGGCACACCGGCGCCGAGCCGGTGCCCTTCTGGCGGACCCATCTGTACCGTCTCGGCACCCTCGACTCGCCCCGGAGCAACGGCCGTGAGGCGCCCGCGGCCGACCCGGAGCAGGTCGTGCGCTGGTGCCGTGAGTTCTGCGTGGAGGTCGGGGAACAGATCTCCCTCGATCTGATCGACGCCGGTTCCTGGTCCGAATCCCGTTTCGGCGACCGGCACTTCACCATCTGGACGACCGAGGACGGCACCCCCGCCTCAATGGCGGCGAGGACCTCGCTCGTCGGCGGCGTGATCCGCGTCGACCCCGTCTACACCCCGGCCCCACTTCGGGGCCACGGCTACGCGGGGGCCGTGACGGCGGCGGTGAGCCGGGCGTCGCTCGCGGCGGGCGCGACGGACGTGGTCCTGTACGCGGACCCGGCCAACGCCACGAGCAACGCCCTCTACCAGCGCCTCGGCTTCGTCCACCGGGCCGACTTCACCGGCTACCGGTTCTCCGGCGGCAGGACCTGAGCGGCTCTCCCGCCGAGGTCTGCCCCGGAGCCATCACCGGCTGCTGTGGGCCACGGGCCGGTCATTGCAGGGGCCTCGGCCTGGGCGGGGTCGGAGACACTGAGGACGACCCAGTCGGCGCCCCCGGTTGGACATCTCCAGGCCGACCATGCGGTCGTGGACGGCGGAGTCGTGGGCGAAGTCGTCGACTCGGCCACTCTCCCGGCCGGGGTGGTTGAAGCCGGCGACGGCGTCCATGTCGAAGAGCCAGTCGAAGTACGCGCTCACGCCGGGCGCCGGCGACATGTCGACACAACTGTCGGAGAACCGGACAGGCGGCGCGCTACGACCCTGAGCGCAGCCCCAGAACGCTGTGCTCCACCACGCCCGCGGGAGCGTCACTCACCCCCGTCGCCTGCGCGGTCAGCTCGCGCAGCCCGGCCCGGAGACTCTCCGCGGGCTCACCGAGCAGGATCGCGCTGATGACGAGTTCCAGCGTCAGACAGTCGTACGCGTCGCTCCTGCGGCGATAAACGGTCCCGTCACCCTCCACCACCGCGGCGACGATCCTCCGCCCGCCGCCGGGCACCTCGGCGAAGGTCGCCTCGTAGACACCGCGCCCGGTCCAGCTCCGGTGCATGAACAGGGCGTCGCCCTCGGCGAAGACGTTCCACTTCTCGTCCATGTCCTGAGCGCGGTACCCGTGCCGTATCCGCTCCCATTCCCCCTCCGTCCAGACCCGGTCCGGCAGTTGGGAGAGTGTCGCTGGTGCGCTGATGGGGTGGAGCCGCCGGAACGTCTCCCGGGTCAGCGGGGTGTCGGGATTCATGCGGTGATCCTACGGACGCGGGGCACCACGGACGAGCAGCCACCGTCGCACCGCCCTTTCCCCGGCCTCGCCCCGACATCCGGGCGACCCGCACCGACCCGTGCCGCGTTGTCGCAGTGTCACAGACCTGTCCGCAAACAGATCTCGATCCGTCTGAGCAGGCGAAATCCGGGCCCGCGTACGGCACGATCACCGCAACATTCCGACTCCCCGGGGGACTCGCTCATGGCTCGCACCGCCACCGCCCGCCGCACCACCGCCGCCCTCGCCGCGCTCTCGCTCGGCATCCTGGCCCTGACCGCCTGCAACGAGGGCACCGACAAGGACTCGTCCGCGCCCGGCGCGACGGCGAGCCCCTCCGCCATCGGGGACACCGACGACGCCTCCCCCAGACCCTCGACGGCCGCCCCGAGCGACGGGGGCGGCGAGGCCGCCTCCCCGGACAGCGGCGCCGGTACCGCGACGCCGACGGCGGACGGGGCGGGCGACGACCAGGACGGCGGGGTCGGCATGTGCGAGACGACCGACCTGGCCTACAACGTCACCGTCGCCTCCAAGCCCGTCAACCACGCCCTGCTCACCGCGTCCAACAACGGCGGCGGCCCCTGCCTGCTGCCGGCCAACGACCTGGTGATCACGATCCCCGCACTCGACGGCGCCGCCGAACACATGGGCCCCACCGGCGAGGACTGGCTGCTGAACCCCGGGGAGAAGGCCTACGCCGGGATCCTCTTCTCCCGCGCCGACACCCCGGGCGGCAAGAGCGCCACCCAGGTGGAGATCGCCCTCACCGCCGCCGAGTCCCCCTCGACCGTCACCGTCAACGGCGGCCCCGTCACGGTCAACGACACAGCGGTCACCAGCTTCTTCGGCACGGCGGAGGACGCGCTCACCTACTGAGCGCGCACCCTCGGCGCCGGCGCGGCGAGAGCCCCGGAGGCTAGGGTCCTTCTGATGGATCTCCGTGGCAGAAGGAGCGGCGTTCGGTGCGTGCGCTCGGCGTGCGGCGTGGAGGGACAGGTGGCGGAGCCACCTGTCCCTCCACGCCGTGCGTCGAGAGTGCGTGCCGGGCGTCGCGACGCCGCGGAGATCCATCAGAAGGACCCTAAGCGCGGGGCAACCGGACGACCGCCGTGCCGGCGGTCAGGTCGACCGTGGTGGTGTGGGGCGGGGCTCCGTCGTCCTGGTTGTCGGGGAGGATCAGGGCCGACTGCCGTTCCTTGAGTTCGTTCTGCTTGCCCGCGGAGAGGGTGGCGTGCAGTTGTTCGAATCCAGTCGCGGATATCTGACCCTGCCGGGCGCCGTTGCGCCACGGCAGCACTCCGGCCCGGCCCGCGCGCAGCAGCAGCTGGTCGAGGAAGGCCAGCAGGGTCAGCAGGACGACCAGGCCGGGCAGGGTCATGAAGAAGACGAAGTGCACGCCTGCCAGTGTCCCGGGCGGATCGGGGGCAGCGGTACCCCCTGGAGCGGCGCGGTCGGCGTCCGGGGCCGCCGGGTCACGGTCGGGGTACACCTCGGCGAAGCCTCTGGCGCCGCAACCGGGGCGGTCGAAAATGTGTCTCTGACCGCGTGGCGTGGTCGCCGTGGAGCACACGGGGGCTCCTGCGCTTGGGGGATGCGATGAGTACATGGGAAGTACCGGGATACACCGAGTCGTTCGAACTGGGGTCCGGAGCGAGCGGGCGGGTCGTCCTCGCCGTGCACGAGGAGACCGGGGTTCCGGTCGCGGTGAAGTACCTCAGTGAGTCACTGCGCACCCGGCCCGGCTTCGTGTCCGACTTCCGGGCCGAGGCACGGCTGCTCGGCGGGCTGGAGAGCCCGTACGTCACCGATCTGTACGAGTACGTGGAGAGCCCGCACGGCGCCGCCATCGTGATGGAGCTGGTGGACGGCATCTCCCTGCGGACCCTGCTGAGCCGCAACGGGCCGCTGGACCCCGAGTCCGCGCTGGTCCTCCTCAAGGGTTCGCTGCTCGGCCTGGCCGACGCCCACCGTGTCGGAGTCGTCCACCGCGACTACAAGCCGGAGAACGTCCTGGTCGTACCGGACGGTTCGTCCAAGCTCGTCGACTTCGGCATCGCGGTCGACTCGGGCACCGCGGCCGGCGTGGCGGGCACACCGTCCTACATGTCGCCGGAGCAGTGGACGGGTGCGCCCGCCTCACCGGCCGCCGACGTGTACGCCGCCACCGCGACCTTCTTCGAGTGCCTGACGGGCCGCAAACCGTATACGGGCGACAACTTCGCCGAGCTGGCCCTTCAGCATGTCGAGGCGCCCATCCCGGCCGGGGACGCGCCCGAGGCCGTACAGGAGCTGGTCCGCCGGGGTCTGGCCAAGGACCCGCAGGAGCGGCCCGCGCAGGCGGCCGAGTTCGTGACGGAGCTGGAGGCGGTCGCCGGCGCCGCCTTCGGCGCGGGCTGGGAGGAGCGCGGCCGGGGCAGGCTCGCCGCGCTCGTGGCGCTGCTGCCGCTGCTGCTGCCCTCGTCCCGGGGCGCGCCCCGGAGCACCACGGACGCCGCGCGCACGGTGCTGCCCCAGGGGCCGGGTCCGGTCCCGGCGCGGTCCTGGCGGCCCGGCAGGCCCGGCGTCCTGGTGTCCATCGCCGCCGTCGTCCTCGGGATTCTCCTCACGTACGGCATTCCGCTCGACGCGGGCAACGCCGCTCAGGAGTCGGCCGAGGCGCTGGCCACGACCGGCGCCCAGCCGGTCACCGGGCCGGACGGCACCGGCGCTCCGACGTCCTCGGGGTCGCCGTCCGCGTCGTCCTCCGTGTCGGGGAGCCCGTCGGCGTCGCCGAGCGAGTCGCCCTCCGGCTCCCCCGCCACCGGGTCCGCGGAGCCGTCCGACTCGGCCACGCCGCCCGAGGGCGAGGAGACCACGACCCCGCCCGGTACCACGCCGACCGCCGATCCGCCGACGACGACCACCGCTCCCCCGTCGCCGGCCGCGCCCGCCGTGAAGGACGTCGCCGTCACGGCGTTCACCCAGACCGGGTCCACGACGGCGTCGGCAGGCATCACCGTCGTCACGGACGGCACCGGGCCGATCACCATCACCGTCTCGTGGTTCACGAGCGACGTCAGTGGGCGGCTCGGGTCCCCCGACGGCGCGTCGCAGACGTTCACGCGCAGCGGGTCCACCCAGTACTCGCTCAGCGTCGACCACACCTTCCAGAACACCGGCTGCTACTGGGCGGTCCAGGCCACCACCTCCCCGGCCTCCGCCGACGGAGGCGCCTTCGACCAGCTCCTGACCAGAAGGTGCACGATCGGATGACAGACCGCACACTCCCCGCAGGCGAGGACCGGGAACCGACCCTGGACCTGACCCCCGCCGAGGAACCCACGAAGGTCATGGCACCGGCCGGGGAACCCACGAAGGTCCTCCCGCCCGCCGCGGACCAGGCCGACGCGCCCGCCGACTCCGTCCCGGGCGCCGACGCCGACGCCGAGTACAGCGCGACCGTGCTCGGCAGCCACTGGATCCAGCGGCCCGAACCGGAGACGACGCTCGTCGAGGACCCCTCATCGGCGACCCGGCCCTCGCCCCCGCCGGACCGGGTCGAGGGCACCGTGCTGCGGTTCGGTCCCGGCGTCACGGCGGCCGTCGCCCACCGCACGCACACGACGCTGCCCGTGGTGACCGCGCCACCCGCGCCACCACCACCCGCGCGGTGGCGAAGACACGCCCTGCCCGCCGTGGTCCTGCTCTGCGTGCTCGCCTTCCTCGCCTGGCAGCGCCTCGGACCGTCCGTCGAGGTGCGCTCGGTCGCGGTCACGGCCCGGCCCACGGCTCTGGGCTGCGACAGCACGGCCGACGTCATCGCCGTGGTCAGGACCAACGGCCGGCCCGGCACGCTCTCCTACCGCTGGACGAGAAGCGACGGCACGTCCTCCGGTGTGCTCCGTGAAGTGATGGTCCCCGGCCAGAACCAGGCACGGCTTCAGCTGAAGTGGACTTTCCAGGGCAAGGGCCTGCGCGCGGCGCGTGCCGAGCTCCAGATCATCTCCCCGGCGCGGGAAACGGCGTCCGCGCAGTTCACGTACGCCTGCTCCTGAGACTTCATCCGGAGCCCCGGCGTCCGTCGTGTTCACGGTTGGCTCACAATCCGAAAGCGGGAAGTCACAGAATCGACACTTCCGGTACACGGACACGCCGAGCAGCGCAATGATGCCCCTCCGTAACCGTGACCAAGGGGGATCATGCGCACCCGCACCGCCGCCATAGCCATCAGCGCGCTCGCCTGCGCGCTCAGCGCCTGTTCCAGTACAGAAGAACCCAGCGCCAAGCCCGAAGCCACCCAGAGCGAGGTGTCCCAGCAGGAGAAGGACCAGGCCCTCGCAGAAGCCGGCATTCCGCCCGAGCCGACCGGCGCGGACCGCCAGGCCCTCCTCGACGCCCTCGCCGCCGCGTCCCCGGACGTCGTGGAGCACGAGGCCGAGGCGATCACCGCCGCACGCAACCAGTGCTCCGCCATCAACGGCGGGGCAGGGATGCTCGACCGCCTCGCCGCTCAGCGGTTCACCTACAAGGATGTGATCACGACGGAGGAACAGGCGACGGCTATCAACGAGGCGCTGAAGTCCTCGGGCTTCTGCAAGATCTGACACCGCCTCCCGGCGTCGGCGCGCGGCACGCAACGACGTGCCCGCGCCGGCGTGACGCCGACCGCGCCCGCACACGGCACGCGAGATGCGGCGCGCCCGACGTGCGGCCGTCGACCTCCCGTGATCCAGAGCCAGTTCCCGGTCGGAACCATGGCACCGCCCACGCTCGCCGTGATCCCTGGCACACCTTTGGCGACTCTGCGCAAGCGGATCCGTTACTCTGCGCGACAATCTTGTTCGTGTCCTACGCAGCCTGCGGGTCCCGCGACCCGCCGGAAGGTGCCGACATGCCCGCATCGTGCTCCGCACCCGGATTCGCCGACGAGCTGACTCCCGGTGGACTCGACCGCTGGAACCAGGTCATCGAGGAGGAGTCAGCAGCCTCGAATCCCTCCACGGAAGCCCGTACTTCACGCTCGAACCAGGTGACGCCAACGCCCAGCGCGTGCCCGTCACCTGGTTCGGAATCCCCGCGGAGCCAGAGTTCCGCTTCGACCAGACGACGGCTCGCCGGCTCTCCGACTGGGGCGTGCGCGGACGGCGCGCACTCCACAACGAGTACTGCGAGTACGCCGTCGTCACCGCCCCCGACCCACAGGGCAATCTGCGTCGAGGGAACTGGAGCGGCTCGCCCCCGGCACCAACCCCAGTCGCCGGTGGCCCGGTTCCACGCGGCCGCGGCCGAGGTGCTCGCCATCGCGGTGGACGAGATGCGCCACCTGAGGTGGGTCAACGAGATCTTCGGCGTGCTCGGCCGGCCGCACCGGCTCGACCCGCCGCCGCTCGGCATGGTCATCCAGCCGCAGCCCGGCCGGGCCTTCGAGCTGCAGCGGCTCACCGCCGCCCAACTCGACTGGTTCGTCCAGGTGGAGAAGACCAGCGACGGACTCAACCCGGACGGCGTCGGCGGCATGTCCGTGCGGCACGCCCACCTGATCAAGCTCATCATCGACGAGGTCGTGAACCACTTCGAGCGCTTCAAGGCGGTCAAGGAACACCTCGCGGGGTTCTCCGAGGACGAGTACCTGCGCGAGCTCGACAGGACTCCGGACCCGGTCGACCGGCGGCTCCTGAAGTTGGCGGACCTCAACTACGCCGTGCTGATTGACACGATGAAGGAGACCCTCGCCCTCGGCAACCGGGCCGGCGGAGTGCTGATCGAACACGCCCGGCGGGCCATGACCAACCTCCGCAAGGTCAACCACCGTCTCGCCGCCCGCGACGTCGCGCCCCGCTTCCGGCTCCCGGCACCGCCACCCGTCCCGGAACTCGCCGACGGCCGCGCCACCCTCGCCGCCGCCCGGTCCGCGCGGCAACTGCAGGAGACCATGGCCGCCCTCGACGGCACCGACCTGCGGGCCATGATGACCCGTCACCGGGCGGCCACCGAGGCCCTGATCGCCGACCTCATCCTTGTGAGGACGTGCGACACCGGCCATCGTCACGATCGCCGGATCCGAACTCGCCGAACTGACCTGCGGTTGGCTCCTCCTGGCGCGCGGTCACCGGGTCCGGCCCCGGCCCCGGCCCTTGAGCGGGCCCCGCCCGCTGCTGCCGGGCGACGACACCCTCGCGCTGCTCCACGCCCTGCGGGGATACCGGGAGGCGGACGGCCCGACGGCCGACTGCCACCGCCTCACCCACCGCCACGCACGCCGGACAACCGCCAGCGACACCGACCCGCCGCTTCCTCGACCGGCGACGGTGGTGGACTGCGCCCGGTTCGCGGAACGACTGCTGACCCGGCTCATGAAGCGGTACCCGGACGCGGTGGCGGGCGCGGAGCCCGAACCACTCCCACGGTCGGAGTCGGCCGACCCCCGGTGGACCGTCACAGCCGGCCCACCCGGCCACGACGGCGCGTACCGGACGGCCGGGCGCCGCCACCTGCTGGCCCGTACGGCACCGTGCGCAACCGGCCAGGACGACACCACGGCCCGCCTTGAAGGTATCGACGCGGCAAGGCTCCACCACACCCCGGCCACCCCGCCAACCGGCCGGAGCCCCGGCCTGCTCCACGTCGGCGCGGGCGCCATCCGCTACGTCCCCCTCAGTGGCACCGGCACCACGCAAGCACTGCGTACGGCCGCCCTTGCCATCGCCGTCATCGACTCCGCCGCCGCGGGCACGGGCGAAGCGGCTGTGCGCCCACTACTCCGCCCGCCTGCACGCCGCCTTCCGCGACCATCTCGGTACCTGCGCGCAGCTGTACCCGCAGGGGTTCGTCACCACGACGGCCTGGCAGCACGAACTCGCCGCCTGCCGACGGTCGACCGGGCTTCACTGGTCCTCGTCCTCGTCCTCGTCCTCGTACTCGTCCTCCCCTTCGGCGTATTCGTCCTCCGGCGCTTCTTCCTCGTCCTCGCCGGACTCCTCCTCGGGTGCCTCGTCCTCGGCCCCTTCCTCGTCCTCGTACTCCGACTCCTCCGCTTCTTCCTCCTCCACCGCCTCCTCGTGGGTGCGCACGACCTCACCGTCGCGAATCTCACCGCGCCAGCCGTCCGGAGTCTCGTCCGACAGCGTCACATAGCGCTGGAAGTGCTTGGCGTCGAGCCTCAGCCGGCGTCCCTGAGCCCGCCAGATGTTGCCGGTCTTCTCGAAGAATCCCGAGGGGTAGTACTCGACGACGAGAACGATGTGCGTGAGCGTGGGCGTCACTTCGTGGAAGCTGACGCACCCTCGGGTGCTGCCTTTGGCACCCTCCGAAGTCCACGCGATGCGCTCGTCCGGAATCTGTTCCTGGACGGTGGCCTTCCAGGAACGTGTGGACGGGCCCACCTTCACCTTCCAGTCGCTGTCTCCCTCGCCCCCCTGGGACACACTGCGCACGCCTTTGGTGAAGGAGCTGAACGCCTCGAACCGGGTCCAGTGGTCGTAGGCGACGCGCACGGGTACGCCCACGTCCAGGTGCTCGATGATGTTCATGGACTTGGCGGAGCCGGACTTCTTGCCCTTGCCGCCGCCGAACAGATTCGAGACCTTCTCGGTGGCGCTGTCCTTGATGCTTTTCGCCTTCTCCCCGATCAGGGCTTTCAGCGGATTGTCCCCCTTGAGGACTCGCGCGCCGACCTTCGGCAGCACGCCGCCGTTCTCCGCCACGTCCTGCAACTGGTCGGTCAGGCCCTCCATTTTGTCGCCCGCCGCGTCCGCGAGCCGCTCCACTTGCGCGCCGAGGAAGTCGACGACTTCCTCGCGCAACCGGTCAAGGCCGGAGGTTTCATCCCGGCCGGTCTGCTCTGCCGTCTTGGCCATGGCCTACCTCCGCCGCGCGGACGCCCTCTTGGCCGTCGTCTTCTTCGCGGTCGTCTTCTTCGGGGCGGTCTTCTTCGCCGCGGTCTTCCTGGGGGCGGCCTTCTTGGCCGGAGCCTTCTTCGCCGTGGTCTTCTTCGCCGCGCTCTTCTTCGCCGGAGCCTTCTTCGCCGCGGTCTTCTTGGTCGGAGCGGACTTCTTCGCAGCCGGCCTCTTCGCCGGGGGCGACTTCTCGGCCGGTGTCTTGCGTGCCGAGGGCCTGCGGGGCCCGGAGCGGGACGGCGAGCGCTTGGCCGTACGGCGGCGCGGCGCCTCTTCCTCCTCCTCTTCCTCTTCGGGCTCTTCTTCCGGCTCTTCTTCTTCCGGCTCTTCCTCCGCCGCCGCTTCCTGTTCCGGCTCCTCCTCGTCCGGTTCCTCTTCTTCGTCCGGTCCTTCGTCTTCGGGGCCTTCGTCCTCAAAGCCTTCGTCCTCCGGCCCCGCGTCCTCAGGCTCGAACTCCCCTTCCTCCTCCTCCTCGTCCTCGTATTCCGCTTCCTCGTCCGGCTCGTACTGCTCTTCCCCCTCTTCGCCGGCCCCTTCCCCCTCCGCACTGCCGATCCGTGCGGTCCGCTCGTGGAGGACGTCGGCGAGGTCGGCGAGCTTGCGGTCGGCGGCCGCCATGAAGGCCTTGCGGCCGGCGTCCTTGAACTCTCCGCGCACCTGCTCTCCGAGGTCCGCGACCTGCGGGATCTCCTGAAGCTTGCGCAGCCCCTCGGCGGCCAGCTGCCGGGGTTCCAGCCCGAACCGGCGGCCCGCGAGGTAGGTGGCGAGGCCGAAGGCGAGTTTGCCCTTCTTGGTCCGGCCAAGAACGTAGCCACCGGCTAGGGCGGCAGCGAGAGCGATCTTCGTCGAATCGTTCATCGATCATTCCCTCCGCGAGCCGCTCCGGCATCGCCGGCGGCTCGCGGCCGCCAACGGCCCATCGCGGCACAATTTCAAGATGTATATGGTGAAATAGTACATTCGAGTGACAGTGAGGTGCCGCTCCAGCGACGGAGTTGGGAATATGCCCGCGTCAGACAAGAACGGCACGGGGAGTGGCAAGCGCCCCTCCCGCAGTGACGGCAGCGCACGCCGCGCCCGCAGTAACAGCACCAGTAAGCCCGCGACACGCTCGGCGGCCTGGGCCATGCGCTCGGCCGCGGGGCAGCTGGAGGAACTGCTCGGGCGCACCCCGGAGTCGGTTTCGGCAATCAAACCGACGGATGACGGGTGGGAAGCGGATGTCGAGGTACTCGAACTGGAGCGGATCCCCGAAACCACCAGCGTGCTCGGTACCTATCACGTGACGCTGAGTGCGAGGGGCGAACTGCTGGCGTACGAACGGACTCGTCGCTACACGCGCGGCCAGATCGACCGACGCCATTGAAAGGCACCTAGGGGTGGGTGAAGGGAGGCGCCATGACTGTGGTGCCACAGGGCGGCGGCGGTGTCTCGCGCGGCAGCACGAGCAGTCTGTACGACGTCCTGGATCTGATTCTCGACCGCGGTCTCGTCATCGATGTCTTCATCCGGGTGTCCCTGGTCGGCATCGAGATTCTCAAAATCGACATTCGTATCGTCGTGGCCAGCGTGGACACCTACCTCCGCTTCGCCGAGGCGTGCAACCGCCTCGATCTGGAATCGGGCAACAAACAGCCCAGCCAGCTCACCGACATAGTCGGCGAGATCACCGAGAGCGGGGCCGAAGGCAAGACCAGCGGGGTCCTGAGCGGCGCCGCGAAGAGCGTCAAGAACGCCCTGACCGGTGGCGACGACGAAGAGGAAGCGACGGACGAGGAGGAAGGGACCGGGGCGGCCGAAGGCGAGGAGGAGCCCGAGGAGGAGCCCCGACAGCGGCGGCGTCGACCGGCCACCAGGGCTTCCCGGCGGCAGAGGGAGTGACCATGGCCGTCTACGTGTACTCCATCACCTCGAAGGACCACCCGATGAAGCTGGACGGCGTTGAGGGTGTCGGCGATCCTCCCGCCACTCTGCGCACGGTGAGTGCCGGAGTGCTTTCCGCCGTCGTCAGCGACGCCCCGGAGGGCCTGCGCGCCAAACGGCGTGATGTGCTGGCCCATCAGGAAGTCCAGGAGCGGCTGATGGCCGACGGCGCCGTGCTGCCGCTCCGCTTCGGCATGACGGCCGAGAGCGAGGACGACGTCCGCACGGTCCTGGAGGAGCGGGCGGGGGAATACCAGGAACGGTTGCAGAGCCTGGAGGGCTCCACCGAGTACAACCTGAAGTGCTCGTGGGAGGAGGAAGCGCTGCTGCGCCGGATCCTGCTGGAGAACGACGAGGCCCGGGAACTCAACACGGCCATCCGTGGCGGCTCCGGCTCGCACGAGATGTCGCTCGCGCTCGGTGAACTCGTCGCGCAGGAGAGCGAGGCGCGGGAACAGGCCCTGGCCAACGGCATCGTCGAGGCGATGCGCCCCTACACGCGTGACAGTCGCCCTTCACCACCTGGCCGCAACGATTTCCTGAACGTGTCCTTCCTGGTCGACGCCGACCAGGAGGAGATGTTCCTGGCCACCGAGATCAGCCTGGCCAACCAACTGGGCGAGGAGTTCGAGCTGCGACTGCGCGGACCGCTGCCCCCGTACAGTTTCGTCTGAGAGGTACGGCTCATGGGCCTGCTGACGCAACTCCTCACCTTTCCGCTGGCGCCCGTGCGGGGCGTGACCTGGGTCGTCGACCAGGTCGTCGAGGCAGCGGAACGGGAGTACTACGACCCCGAGACCGTGGAGCGGGAACTGGCCGCGCTGGAGCGCGAGTTGCTCGAAGGGCGCATCGACCAGGCGGCCTTCGACGAGCGCGAGGACCAACTCCTCGACCGCCTCGAAGAGATCGCGGCCTACCGGCGGGGCGACCCCACTGTCTGAGCTGAACCGAGGTGCTTGCGGTGTCGGACTCCCCAGCCAACCGGCTGAGCGCGTACCCCTCCCGGGCAACGGCTCCCTACGGCCCCGAACGCGGCTCCACGTCCAACTTGGCCGACATCCTGGAGCGCGTTCTGGACAAGGGCATCGTCATCGCGGGGGACATCCGGATCAACCTCCTCGACATCGAGTTGCTCACCATCAAACTCCGGCTCATCGTCGCCTCCGTGGACAAGGCCAAGGAAATGGGCATCGACTGGTGGGAGCACGATCCGTCGCTCTCCTCCCGCGCCGACGACCGAGCTCTGGCCGAGGAGAACAGACGGCTGCGCGCGGAGATCGAGAACCTGACGGGCGAACGGGAGCTGCCGTCCGACGGGACGGGGTCGACGGCCGGACGCCGCCGTCCACCGCGCAACTCCAACACTCGACGAGCGAACAGGGCCACCGATGAGTGACGAGGTCTCCTACGCCTACGCCGTCATGGGCACCGCGGAGGGACTCACCACGGCGCTGGAAGGCGTCGCAGGCGTGGCGGGAGCGCGCGTTCGGCTGGTCCCGGGCGGCCCCGGTGACGCCCTGACGGCCGCGGTCAGTTCGGTCCCCGCCGGGGACTTCCAGGAGAGCGCCCTACGGCGCCGGCTGGAGGACCTGGACTGGCTGGAGGTCGTCGCCCGCGCCCACCACACCGTGATCGAGTCCCTGGCCCCGCACACCACCGTGCTTCCGCTGCGACTCGCCACGGTGTACCTGGACGACGGCCGGGTGGCGGCGATGCTGGAACAGGAGGCGGACCACCTGTCGCACGCCCTGCGGCGACTGGCCGGACACCTTGAGTGGGGTGTGAAGATCTACGTAGAGCCGCGGCCGGACACGGGGAACACCGAGGCGCCGTCGGCGGCCGAC
Source organism: Streptomyces sp. NPDC000983 (assembly GCF_040299205.1). NCBI lineage: Bacteria > Bacillati > Actinomycetota > Actinomycetes > Kitasatosporales > Streptomycetaceae > Streptomyces > Streptomyces sp. NPDC000983. Next base: position 116,701 of record NZ_JBEPBM010000014.1, read on the forward strand.
GCGGCGGACGGGCTCAGTCCGGGCCGGGCCTATCTGCGGGCCCGTCGCTCCCAGCGGCACTCTCGTGAGGAGAGTTACGAGTCGGCGCGGCATGCCGCCGAACGTGTCGAGGCGATCGGCGCCGTGATGGCCGCGGGCCATGTCCGGCACCGGGTGCAGCAGGGGCAGCTCGCCGTCGGCACCGGGGAGAACGTCGTCAACGACGCCTACCTCGTGCCGGACGAAGCGGCGGTGGAGTTCCGTACGCGCGTCCTTGAAGCCGTCCAGGGCCTGTCCGGCGTACGGGTCGACGTCACCGGCCCCTGGGCGCCGTACTCCTTCGCCGCACCACCGGGCGCGCAGGCCCCGGCGACGGACCGTGCGCCATGACGGGCATGGAGCCGATGCACGGGAGCGAGCCGCTGGCGCAGCGCCAGGTGGCGCTCATCGACCTGCTCGACCGGCTGCTCAGTGGCGGGGTGGTCATCACGGGGGACGTGGTCCTGTCGATCGCCGACATCGACCTGGTACGGGTCTCGCTGCGGGCCCTGATCGTCTCCGTGAGCACCGAGAACCCTTCGCCGTGGGCGACGCCCGCGCTCCCTGAGGACGCCTCGTGACGGGCCCGGACGCCGGCCGGCGTCCCGGTCGGCCGGATCGCCTGGCCGAGGTCGCCGACGCGGCGGCCCAGGCCTTCCGGCTGCTGCCCGCGGTGGCGGAGGACTGCCGGGCTCCCGGGCCGCACGCCGTCCGGCGTATCAGCAGCGACCCCGACTCGGTCGAGCGGGGCCTGGTCAGACTGGTTCTCACGCTGGTCGAACTGCTGCGGCAGCTCATGGAGCGCCAGGCGCTGCACCGCGTCGACCAGGGGGATCTCACCGAGGAGCAGGAGGAACGGCTCGGCTCCACTCTGCTGCTCCTCCACGACCGCATGGCCGAACTGTGCGCCGACTACGGCCTGACCATGGAGGACCTCAACCTCGATCTCGGTCCGCTCGGCACACTGCTCCCTCCGGCCGGCGACGACTGACCGGCATACGGTGAAGCTCGTGATCGCCGGTCAGGCCAGGCCGAAGCGCTCCGAGTGCACCTGCCGTGCGGGGACGCGGAGTTCGCGCAGGCTGGCCAGGACGGTCTCGGTCATGGCCGGCGGGCCGCAGACGTACACGTCGCGGTCGGTGAGGTCCGGGACCAGGTGGTGCAGGGCGCCCGGGCCGAGCGGCGGCGCGGCGGCGTCGCCGGTCCGGCCGGTGACCAGGTGCAGCCGTCCGCCCCGCCGCGCGACCAGGTCCCGCACCTCGTTCAGCAGGACGGCGTCGGCCTCGCTGCGCACCCGGTACACCACGACGACCTCGCCGGCCGTGTCCTCCTCCAGCATGGCCCGCACCGGCGTGATGCCGACGCCCCCGGCGATCAGCAGCAGGCCGGGGCGGCTGCGGTGCAGCGCGGTGAACGCGCCGTAGGGGCCCTCGACGAAGGCGCGGCTGCCGACCGGGATGTTGCGCAGGCCGGCGCTGGTGTCGCCGACCGCCTTCGCCGTCAGACGCAGGCCCCCGGGGCCGGGCGCCGCCGAGAGGGAGAAGGGATTGGCCGTCCACCAGTTGTTGTGGCCGGGGAAGCGCCAGACGCAGAACTGGCCCGCACGGGCCGGGTACTTGTCGAGGTGGCGGCCGGAGACGTGGACGGTGACGACGTTGAGGGACTCCGGTACGACGGCCGTGACCCGGAAGCCGTGGTAGGCGTTGCGCCACACCGGCACGGCGACGCGTCCCACGAGGAGCGCGCCGAACGCGAACAGCCACAGGAACCACCAGTAGGCGGTGGCGAACGTGGAGGAGGCGAAGGTCGTCGTCTCCTCCAACTGGTGGACGAACGCCAGCCCGAGGGCGACGTAGAGCAGCAGGTGCAGGCCGTGCCAGACCTCGTAGCGCAGGCGGCGGCGCAGCGGGCGGGTGGAGATCGCGCCGATCACGACGATGAGGGCGGCGGCGAGCATGCCCAGCAGGGAGGCGGTGACGCCGCTCAGGGCGACGAACGTCTTCGCCATGGTCGTGTCGTCGAGCGTCGCGAAGCCGAGCACCACCAGCGTGGCGTGGGTGAGGACGGTCCACAGCAGCAGGAAGCCGTTCCAGCGGTGCCAGACGGTGAGCCGGTCCATCCCGATCCGCCGGTCCAGCCACGGCAGCCGGGCCACCAGCAGCAGTTGGAAGAGGATCAGCAGGGCCGCGTGCACTCCGAAGAACTTGGCGACCGTGAGGATGCCGTTCTTGCCCTCACCGGCGCTGAAGAACAGCGCCTCCACGACGGCCACGTTGGCGAGGACGAAGCCCCACATCACCCAACGCGCCGTGTCCACCGGAGCCATGGTGCTCGTCCGCACCGTGCCGCTCGCCGTCATGATGACTGTCCCCCGATCCCCCTCGGCCGCGCGCGGCACGCGCGGACCCATGTGCACAAATGCCCTGAAGATCGAGGATTTCGGCCGAATACACACCTCGATCGCGTAAGGATACGGCTCCCGGGCCCGGTCCGTTCACAGCGGAACCGACCAATCTGACCGCGGGCGGAGGCACATGCCGGTGCGGCGCGAGCCGGTACGCGCCCTCGGGATGCCCGGGGAACGCTTTCGGCCACCGCGGTGGACGCTAGGCTTCGCCCGGTACGGACATGACGGGGGCTGAACGTATGAATTCCGAGGGGACACCGCGCTGGACCTCGACCCTGGACGGGGTCGTGGTGTACGCGCAGGGCGCCATGTGCAGCCGGCTGGCGCGGGGCACCGTGCCGGACGGGGGGCGGGTCCGGGTCGCGGGTCTGCCCCGCTCCATGGACCCGGGCTCCCTGCGGGCCCGCGTGCTCGGCGGCTCGGGTGTCCGGGTCACCGAGGTACGGGTCGAGGTGGACGCCGAGCCCGCCGCCACCGGTTCCTCCGACGAACTGCGGCGGGAGGTGGAGCGGCTGCGCGACGCCCACGCCGCGGTGCAGGGCCGCCACGAGCGGATGCTCGCCCGCATCCGGGAGGTCTCGGAGCTGCGTCCGGTGCCGCCCCCGCGCAGACGTGACGACCCCCCGCACCGGCGGACTCCGGCCGCCGCGTGGCTGACGCTCGCCGATTTCGTCGACGCACGGCTGACGGCGCTGCACGGCGGCCTCACCGAGCTGGAGACGGAGCTGCACCGGGCCGAGCACGAACTGACCGTCGCCGCCGACCGGCTGGCCCGCAGCTCCAGCGACGCCCCGGCCGCGCACGTCGACACCACGGTGTGCGCCGTCCTGACGCTCGACGGTTCGGGCGAGGTGGAACTGGAGTTGGAGTACGGGGTTCCCGGCGCCGTCTGGGTTCCGGCGTACCGGCTGGCCTACCGGCAGAGCGCGGACTCCGGCGGCCTCGTCCTGCGCGCCTCCGTGGCGCAGCGCACCGGTGAGGACTGGACGGGCGTACGGATCGCGCTGGCCACCGCCGATCTGCGGCGCCGCACCGATCTGCCGAAGCTGCGCTCGCTGCGGATCGGGCGCCGTCAGCCCGTCCCCGCGCCGTCCGGCTGGCGCGAGCCTCCGGCGGGCCTCTCCGACCTGTTCACCGGGTACGACTCGGTCGGCGCGCGGCCTCGGTCCCGCACGGCCGCCGTTCCGTCCGCCGGCGGAGGGGCGCCGGTGCCCCCGGCCGTCGGCGGCGCTCCCCTGCTGCCTCCCGCGCCCATGCCCGCGGTGGCGCCGTCGTACAGCGGCGCGCCGCCGCGCCCCGCGGAGCCGGGCGGTCCCCCGCCGCAGGCGCAGTCCGTGGACCGCTCGATGCCCGTCTTCGCGGCCGCGCCCCCGCAGCGCCCCGCCCGCCCCCGCGGCGCCGCCCCCACCGCTCCGCCGCCGCCCTCCGGTCCACTGGCCCCGCCGCCCCCGGCGCCGCCCGCCCCGGTGACCGGGCCGCCGCAGCCCACCGGCGACGAACTCGACTACGCCGCGCTCGCGCTGAGCGGCCCCGAGGAGCCCGCGAACCGCCGGGGCCGGCTGTTCCCGGGCACGACCCAGGACCTGGTGGCCGTCGAACACCGCCGCCGCGCCGAGACGGTGGCCTCGCTGCCGCTGCCCGGCCACGCCGTACGGCCGCGGGTCTCGGCGGGCTCCTTCGACCACCGCTACGACGCCGTCGCCCGCGCGGACATCCCCTCCGACGGCGTCTGGCACACCGTCACCATCGGCGAGATCCCGGTCGGTCTGCGCACCGAGTACCTGTGCGTCCCGTCCGTGGAGGAGCGGGTGTACGGCACGCTCGTGCTGTCCAACGCCACCGACCAGGCACTGCTCGCGGGGCCGGTGGAGGTCACCGTCGACGACGACTTCCTGCTGACCGCCGCGCTGCCCACCCTCGCGCCCGGCGGAGTGCGCCGGATGGGGCTCGGGCCCGCGGAGGGCATCCGGGTCACCCGGCGCACCCACCTCAACGAGTCCACGGCGGGCCTGCGCAACAACGTCACCGTGCTGGAGCACGGGGTGCAGGTGGAGGTCGCCAACCGGCTCGCCCGGCCGGTCTCCGTCGAGGTGCGTGAGCAGGTGCCGGTCACCTCCGATCCGGACGTGAGGATCGAGGAGCGCGCCGACTGGACCGTCCCGGACGACGAGGGACCCGACCAGCACGCACCCGGCACCCGTCTGTGGCGCGTCGAGCTGCCGCCCGGCGGCACCGCCGCCCTGCGCGGCGGCCACGAGATCCGTATCCCGGCCGCGAAGGCCCTGGTCGGCGGCAACCGCAGGAGCTGAGACACACGATGCCCACGGATCCGGAACTGATCCCCGCCCCCGTCGCCGCCGTCACCTGCCTGGAGGACCGCGCCCAGGTCGAGCGGACCGTCGACCTCGACCTGCCCGCCGGTGTGACGCGGCTGCGCCTCGGACCGGTCAGCGCGCTGGCCGTCGACCGCACCCTCCACGCCGAACTCGACGACGGCAGCCGCGCCCGCGTCCTCGACGCCCGGATCGTCCGCGCCTGGACGCCCCGCGGCCCGGGGCCCGCCGACGACGACTCCGAGCTGCGCCGACGTGCGCACGCCCTGGAGGAGGAGCGGTTCACGCTGGAGCAGCGCGCCGACCGGCTGCGCGCCCGCCTCGACCTGCTCGGCCGCCTGGCCGCCGATCTGCTGCGCGAGGTCGGCGAGGGAGCCGGATCGGGCGAGGCGGACACGGCCCGCTGGACCGAGGAACTCGACCGGGTGGACGGTGAACGCGACGAGCACAGCGAGCGGTTGCGGCGTACCCAGGCCCGGCTCTCGGTCCTCGGCACCGAGCTGCAGGAGACCGCGCACGCGATCGTCCTGTCCGAGCAGCGGCCCGCCGAACTCCTCGGCCACGTCGAGGTGACCCTGCGCGCCACCGAGGCCGGGCCCGCCCGGCTCAGGCTGAGCCACCTCGTGCCCTGCGCCCTGTGGCGGCCCGCCTACCGGGCGGTGCTCGACGCGGACACCGTGACGCTGGAGACCGACGCCATGGTGTGGCAGCGCACCGGCGAGGACTGGTCCGGCGTACGCCTGACCCTGTCGACGGCCCGCTCCGCGCTCGCCAACGAGCCGCCGCGCCTCACCGAGGACCGGCTGACGCTCACCGACCGCTCGCCCGCCGAGCGGCGCACGGTCGAGGTGGAGCTGCGCGAGCAGGAGATCACCGAGCTGGGCCCCGCCCCCGTGCTCGGTCTGCCCGGGGTGGACGACGGCGGCGAGACCCGGGTGCTGCGCTCCCCCGCGCCGGTCTCCGTGCCCTCCGACGGGCGCGCCCACCGCGTACCCCTCTCCTCCGTCTCCACGCCGGCGAGCAGCGAGTACGCCTGCTCGCCCGAGCTGTCCGAACTGGTCACCCAGGTCGTGCGGTTCGACAACACCTCGGGGCACGCGCTGCTGGCCGGCCCCGTGGACCTGGTGCGCGGCAGCGGGTTCGCAGGCCGGGGCGCGCTGGACTTCACCGCCCCGGGCGCGCCGGTCGAGCTCGCCTTCGGCAGCCACGACGACTACCGGGTGGTGCGGCAGACGGACGAGACCCGCGAGGTCGGCGGGCTGACCCAGCGGACCACGGTCACCCGCACGGTGCGCCTGCACCTGTCGCGCTTCACCGCACCGGGGGCCGAGGGCGACCGGACGGTCGTGGTGCGGGAGCGGGTCCCGGTCTCCGAGGTGTCGGCGGTGGAGGTACGGCTGCGCAAGGACGCCTGCTCGCCGGCCCCCGACGCGCTCGACGAGGAGGGCATCGCCCGCTGGGACGTCGCCCTGCCGCCGGGCGGCCGCCGCACGGTGACCCTCGTGTACGAGCTCTCGGCGAGCGGCAAGGTCAGCGGGCTCTGACCGCCCCGCGCACCCCTCGGCTCCGGTCGCGGGGTGTGCGCGGCGGAGTGCGGGGCAGTCGGTGGTGCAGGGGCCGGAAGGTCCGGTCCGCCACCGAGACTTGGAGTCCGAGATGGTCATCGGCATAGTCGTCGCCGCCTGCGTGGTCCTGGCCGTGCTCGCGTTCCTGCTGCCCCGTCTGTCCCGTCACCCGCAGAACGGCGCCCAGCGCGGCCTCGGCGCGGGTTCCCGGGCCGGCTCGAAGGCGCCCGGCGCCCTGGGGCGGCTGCTGAGCAAGCCGTTCAGCTCCAGCTCGCGGGCGATGGGCCGCAGCGGGGGTGCCGGGCGGCGGGCCCGCGGCCGGATGCCGTTCTGAGCCGGGGACTGTGCGCGTCAGCGCAGGTCCGGCGTGGCCTTGATGCGCAGGCGTCCGCCGAGCGCTTCGTGGCCCTTGAGTCGGGGTGGCTGTCCGTCCGCGACGAGCGTGACGGACAGCCCCGGCAGGTCGTGCAGCGGGGTGAGGTCCAGCTCGGCCGGCGCGCCCAGGGTGATGCGCCGCAGGCCCGGGAAGGTCCGTGCGAGGCCGGTGAGATCGGCTTCGTCGTCCAGTGCGGGCAGGGTGAGCGCGTGCAGTCCGGGCAGGACCGGAAGCCCGGCGAGCTGCGACGCCGGGTCGCGCACCTGAATCTGAAGCGCCGTCAACTTTGACAGGTGGGCGAGCTGTTCGAAGAGTTCGGGGAGCGAGGTCTCGTGCCGTACGGCGAGCCCGCGCAGTCCGCTCCAGTGCCGCAGGGAGTCCAGTCGTCCGCCGTCCGCGGAGACGGAGAGCCGTGCGACGCCGGGATGCGCCGGGGGGAACATGTCGCGGCCCAGGCCGCGCAGGCGTAGTTCGCGCAGTCGGGGAAGGGTGGGGATGACGGCCGTCTCCACCGGGTCGAGCAGGGTGGCGTCCAGGGCCAGCATGGTCAGGCCGGAGCCGTTCAGGGCCGAGATGTCGTGGACCAGGGTCCCCTCCCCGAGGCACAGCCGGGTGATGCCCGGGCGCCTCGCGAGGAAGGACAGATGGCCGAGCGTGGGGTTGTCCTTCACGGTGAGCGTGCCCAGTTCGGTGCGGGGCAGTTCGCGGTCCAGCTGGAGCGCGGGGAAGGCGCCGCTGACGACGACGTCACGCAGCGGTCCCAGATGACGCAGGCTGCGGATCATGTGGTCGCGGTCGACGTGCACCTCGACGTCGTCGAGCCTGATGCGGGCCAGCACCTCGCGCGCGTACCGTTCGACCGGGAAGTCCCGCCAGGCCGAGACGGCGAACTGGCGTATCACTCGGCTCGGTTGGGACGCGAAGTCGAGGGTGAGGGGCAGGCACTCCGGGGTGCCGATCCGTCGGAGCGTGGTCACCACCAGGAGTTGTACGTCCTCGGTGAGTCCGCTCGGACCGGGCAGCATCGGCAGCACGTACGTCCCGAGTCTGGCCACCTCCGTCGCCTGGACGTCGTTCCTCGGCGGCATGAACGCCTTCACCCGGTCCTCGACGGCCTGGAGCGTGCTCGGTGGCAGGAACACCGCCTCGGCCGCGCAACTCGCCGCGAGGACGTGCAGGTTCCACCGCTCGTGCCCGGTGAGTTCGTCGCCCTGACGCATCAGGTCCTCGATGACCGCGCGCACCTCGGCGGTCGTGCAGTGGCCGACGGAGAGCAGTACGACGTCGTGCCACTCCTGCTGCGAGGCGTGCCGCAGGAGTTCGCCGAGGCAGTCGCTGTCCCGGAACTCGGCGGCGGCGAGGTAGTCCTGGAAGGTGCGGTGGATGAACTGGATGCTGTCCGCGGTGCGTTCCTCCAGGACACCGCTGCGGTTGAGGAGATGGCCCAGGATGGCCTGCGGGGATCCCTGGCCGCGGACCTTGGGCATGCCTTCGAGGGCCGGGGTGAGCTGTTTGACCGCCTGCTCGTGGGAGAGCTGCGACTGTCCGTTGCGCACCAGCCAGACGGCGATGCGCTGGAGGAGCGCCTGATGGGCCTCCGGGGTCAGCTCGACCCCTTCCGGCCGTTGGATCTTCCGGCGCGCGTCCCGTCGGCCCAGGAGCATCTTCAGCGCCGCGAGATACAGTTCGGGGCGGCTGACGGGCAGGTCGCCGCCGCTGCGGCGGTGCAGCGCGCACACGACGGCGCACAGCAGCGGGGTCCGGGCGAGGTTGCGCAGGGCGGGGTTGGAGGTGAACTTCGCCTTCAGGGACGCCTCCAGCTCGGAGAGCTGGTCGCGCTCCTCGGCGGTGACGAAGTCCTCCAGGCGGGCCGTGTCGTGCCAGGCGTGCACGAACGTCTCGATGTCCGTGTCCCGCATGGGCAGCAGGTGCAGCTCCTTGAAGCCCTCCTCCGCCAGCCAGCCCGTCTCCACCGCCAGCGGTCTGACGGTCACCAGGCACAGGTTGGCGGGGAAGGCGGCCAGCAGCGCGCTGAGCCACTGCCTGGCCTCCTCGCGGTCCTCCTGCGGCACCTCGTCGAGGCCGTCCACCAGCAGCAGGGCACGGCCTGCGTCGAGGACCCTGCGTGCCCAGTTGCGCGGCGCGTCACCCGTCATCAGGCCGGCCACCCGGTAGAGCGCGCTCGGCCCGGGGAAGCCGTGCCCGTGCGCGCGCAGCCTGCGCAGCGGGACGACGAAGGGCACGAGGCCGTTGAGGGCGCCGAGGCTGCCCTCCAGGGTGACCGAGGCCGAGTGGGAGGCGATCCACTCGACGAGCGTCGTCTTGCCCGCGCCCGCCTCTCCCCTGAGCAGCACGCGGGGCGCCGCGGCCAGCAGCTGCTCGTCGACGCGGCGGGCGCGCGGGGGCGCGCCGTGCGTCCGCCGGCCGGCGGGGGCGTTCTCGGCCTCCAGGTGGAGGTAGGCGGTGTCCAGGTTCCAGCGTGATTCGTGGCTGCCCAGTTCGTCGATGCCGATGATCGCGATGCTGTGGAAGCGGGCCTTGACGGCGTCCCGGTACTCCTGTTCGAACAGGTCGTCGTGGCGGTGGAACTCGGTGACCGGTTCCAGGTGCCGCGGCCGGTGGTCCTCGGGCAGGGTGAAGGCGGTGGTGACGCCGTCGTCGAGGCACGCCGCCTCGATCCGCAGGTGGCCGCGCCCGGCGGGCACCCGGGTGACGATGCCGATCAGCACACCGCCCGCGAGGACGGGGGCTCCGGAGAGTCCGGCCAGCGGCGAACGGTCGTCCTGCGGCCGAGCCGCGGGCGGCCGGGTGAACTCGCCGACCAGGACGTCCGGGCGGAGCCGGCTCGCCATGGGCAGCACGGTGAGTTCGAACTGGTCGCATTCGATCTCGCCGGTCAGCGGGTCCCGCTGTACCTGCGGGAAGCCCACGATCTGGCAGTCCTGGACGGGCTGCGCGGTGGCGACGCGCCCCCAGCGCGGCCTGCCGAGCGGCTTGAGGTAGCCCGGGCGCACCACCTCGGCGCGTGCCTCCAGCAGGGCGAGATCCCGCTTCTCGTCCCTCCAGCGCACGTCGCAGGCCACCCACTGCGAACCGCTCGGGTGGATCACCGCGACCGTGTGCTGTCCGGCGGGGGCGAACCGGGGCGGCGCGTCCGGGGCGGCCGCGCCGGGCGCGCCGTCGGCCGCGTCCGGCCGCTCGAGCCGCCGCTCGCGTACGACGTGTGCCGCGGTGAGGACGTGCCGGGGCCCGAGCAGGACTCCGGTGCCCTGGGCGCCGCCCCTGACCAGCACCACACGGTCCGCGGGCGACTGGGCCCCGACCATGGCGTTCAGGACGTCGTGCCGCGGCCGAAGCGGCCGGTGCCGCCCTGGTCCGGGTTGCCGACCTCTACGGACCCTCCGGTGCGGGTGTCCTTCGGGGTCAGGGTGAACGCCACGCGGTGGGTGCGGGTACGGGCCCGGGTGCCGTCGGCTCCGGCGTCGACGACCCAGGCGCGGACCTTCGCGCCCGTGGTGGCCTCCGTGCGCAGTTCGACGGTGAACTCCATGTGGATGTCCCCGACCTCGAAGCGGACGTCCTGTCCGTTGCCGCGGGCCGTGGCCAGCATGAGCTGGTCCCGGACGACCTCGATCGCGTCGGCGAGCTCGATCCCGTCCGGCGTGTCCACCCTGTCCATGCGCCCCCGCTTCCCTGGTACCGGGATCCGAATCTACCCCAACGGGACAGTGGATCAACGGACTTGGGGACAGTGACGCCCACGCCGGACGGCCGTACGCGTGGAGGCCGGTCCCGGTGGGCGTCGCCCGTAATCGTCGCTCCGCCCCGTCCGTGTCGGCGACGACGCCCACGGCCGCCAGGGCCACGACGACGAGCAGGAGCAGCAGGGCCACGACGGCGGGCGTGGGGTAGCTCCACAGGAGCAGGGCGAGTCCCCCGGCGCCGATGACGGCGCCCGTGGTGAGGGGCCGGTGCGTGCGCAGCCAGGGTCCGACGGGCCCGGTCGCCGCACCCGTCCGGGCGAGGGCGTGCCCGGCGGCACCGGTGCCCCGCGCCACGGTCGAGCGCACCGCGACCGCACCGCGCCCGGGCCCGTACAGGTAGGCCGCGATCGCCACGAGCAGGGCCGTGAGCAGCGAGGTGAGGGCGGCCTGCCGGAGGAACCTCACCAGGGTGTCGTAGACGGCCGCCGCGGCCTCCTGCGTCTCCGCGTCCCGCGCGACCGCGTTCAGGCAGATCTGGCGCGCCACGGCGACGCCGGCCAGGAGTGCGCCCATCATGACGCCGGTGCCGATGGCTCCGGCCATCAGGGCGACGCGCCGGTTCGGTGCCGCCCAGACGCCCAGCCCGCCGAGCACGACCACCGTGAGGGGCAGCCACGGGCCGAGGGCGCCGAGCCAGCGGGCGCCGTCCTGCGCCTCGCTGAGGTTGTCGTTGCGGGCCAGCACGATCGACTTGTCGGCCCCGGGTATGTCCTCGCCCTGGACGAGGGTCGTGCCGATCAGCCGCTCCTGCAGTTCCTCCACCACCGGGCCGACGTTCAGGACGACGGTGTCGCCCCTGACCGCGAGCGGTCCGTCTCCCTCTCCGGTGAGCACGTTCGTCGCCACGGTGTGCGCGCCGCGATTGATGTTGTCCCACGCCGTGGCGAAGGCCTCGCTGGTCACGACCTTCTCGACGCCGAAGCGGACGCCGGCCGTCAGTCCGCTCTCGAGCTGTTCGTCCCACTCGCGGGCCGCCTCGACGAGGAAGCGGGGTGCGTCCCGGTCGTCCAGGGTGTCGGCGAGCGCGTCGGTGATCCGGCTGAGATCGACGTCCTTGACGAGCCCATCGGTGACACGATCGATCAGCAGCTTCTGAACGGCGGGGTCCCGCGCCAGCGGAGAGACGGTCCGCACATAGCGGTCGACATCGTTGACCTGGGAGTTCACCCAGGTGGCGACGACACTGACGGGTGCCAGCAGCACGGCCAGCGCGAGCAGCGCGGACGCCGCGCAGAGCCGCAGCCGGTGGCGCGCGCCGTCCGTGCGCCGGAGTCGCTCGTACTCCATTCGTCCAGGATCACCCGGAAAGCCGTCCCGCTCACGTCGGGCGTGCTCCTCCGGGCCGGGGGCTGCGGCCGGGTCCACGGCGAGCCTCCCTTCGGCCCGCGGCCCTCGTCAGCCCTTGAAGACGTCCTTGGCCCTCTCCTTCTCGCCCCGCAGCCTGCCCCGCGTCTCCAGGGCGGCCCCCTTCGCCGCGAGCTGCTCCTTGTGCACCGCGTGAGCCGCCTTCCGCACGGCCTTCCCAACAACCTGCTCAGCCTTGGCCTTGGCCTTCTCGGCACCACTCATCTGCCCACCTCCGCCGACTCAGGTGCCGAGTCCCCCGGACCACCGGACGAAAACTCCCAAAAGATGCCATTCGGCACCTGAAGAGGTTCACCGCACACGAGCCCCACAGGCACATCAACGCCGCTGGCGGCGTGACGGCCGCGGCTCAGGGTTCCGGGTTCGGGGGTGGGGTGGTCGGGGTCGGGGCGGGTGGGGTGAAGAGGACTGCTCGGGCGACCGGTGGGGCGAACAGGGCGCCCACCGGCTCGGCGAGGGTCAGGACGGCGCGGAAGGCCCGGCCGACGACCGGGTCGCCCGGGGCGCGTTCCTGGACGCGGGCCAGGTACCAGTCGGCGACCCGGTCGGCGGGGGCTCCGGTGACCGCGTTGCCCGTCGCGCCCGGCATGGCGCGGTCCGCGCCGGCGGAGATGTCCCACGCCTGCCTGGACGCCGCGAGGAGCGCCCGCTGCACGCGGCGCGTGGAGGGCGTCCGGCGCCGGTCGGCCAGGCAGTCGCGCAGGGCGAGCGCGTTCATCGCGGCCACCGCCATGCCCTGCCCGTAGATCGGGTTGAACGTGCACAGCGCGTCCCCGGTCGCGAGGAACCCGGCGGGCGCGGCGCCCGCAAGGTCGTAGCGGCGCCGGATGTTGCCGGTCCGACGGAAGCCGAAGGGGGACGACAGGGGTTCGGCCCGCTCCAGCCAGCGGTGCAGGAGGGGGTGCGGAAGTCGGTTCACGTACGCCTCGAACTCGGCCTCGGTCGTGGGCGGTTCGTCGCCCCGCAGCCCGGAGACGATCACCAGGTGGCTGCCGTCCTCCAGGGGCAGCGCTCCCCCGGCGTGGACCTGCTCGGGGTTCGGGTAGACGTAGTAGCCGGCCGTGCCGTCGCCGAGGACGCCCTCGGGGCCGCGGTACACGCGCGAGGCGTAGGCGAGGCCGGTGTCGATGGTCTCCTCGTGCGGGGGCCGCGCGCCGATCCCGGCCAGCCACCGCGCGGCCCTGGTGCCGGCGCCGGACGCGTCGACGACCAGGTCGGCGTCGAGGATCTCCTCCTTGCCGCGGCTCGTCGTCCCGGACCGCTCCCGTACCGCCACCCCGCGCACCCGCCGGGCGTCGCCGAGCAGCCCGACGACGTCGGTCGACTCCACCGTGTCGATGGAGTGGCCGCGCAGGACCCGCTGCCGTACCAGGCCCTCCAGCTGGGCGCGGGATCCCGTGTAGATGTGGGTCGTGGCGGGCAGCCGCCGGAACCAGCGGCCGTTCTGCCACAGCACCAGGTCCGAGGGCATGCCGACCCGAGGCGCCCCGGCCGCCGTCAACTCCGCGAGGAATCCGGGGAGCAGGGCCTCCAGGGCCGTCTGCCCGCCCTGGAGCAGTACGTGCGGGTGCCGTCCCTGCGGCACCCCGGGGCGGGGTTCCTCGTCCTTGGGGAGCCGGTCCCGCTCGACCACGGTCACCCGGTCGGCGAACCCGGCCAGCACATGGGCGGCGAGCATGCCCGCGAGCCCTCCGCCCACGACCACCGCGTGCCGCCCACGGCCACCGCCATGACGTGTCGTCTCCCCCGTCCGGCTCACCTCGGCCACTCCCTTCGACGTTCCGTCATCGCGTGATCAGCGCCACCGTCAGGTGGGCGCAAATCACCGATTATGGCCCGCTGTTGACGGCGGAGCCGCTCGGACACTCAGCGAAAACGGTGAAATCGATGAGCGCGTCGAAGCACGGGGGGCTCACTTCCGCACGAAGGTGCCCAGACCGTTGTCGTCGAGGTTCTCCACGCGCACCTTCTCGGCCCGGCCCCCGGCGGCGACGGTGAAGGTGACACCCGAGAGGCCGACGGCGTTCTCGCCGGTGGTGCGGTAGCTGAAGGTGTCGCCGTCGAAGTGGGTGAGCGTGAACCGCTGCTTCTTCGGGCCGAGTTGCATGGTGAGCTCGTCGTCCCGCACGGTGACGTTCATCGGGCCGTAGTAGTCGTTGGTGTACGTGCCGGTGTAGGCGCTGTCGGCCCGGGCGGGCTTCGCGTCGGCCGGGGGCTTGGCGTAGTCGACGGGCGATCGCTCGCTCTCCACCGACTGTTCGATCAACTGGCCGAAGAAGCCGAGCCAGTCGACGGTGGGCCGGCCCGTCTGCGCGGTGTCGATGAAGTCGGCCATGATCGCCTCGGGCACACCGACCGGCCGGCCGTTGGTGAGCACGACGATGCCGAGATCCTCCGAGGGCAGCAGGTGGACCCCGGTGGCCGCGCCCAGCGCGAACGCGCCCGAGTGTCCGAGCTTCAGCCGGCCCTGGTCGTCGTAACCGACGTTCCAGCCGAGCCCGTAGAACCCGGTCCGGCCGGCCGGGGCGGGTGGGGGCGCGGACACGATGTGCGGCAGATGGGTCTGCTGGAGGGGTTCCTCGGCGACGATCTGCCGTCCCTGGAAGCGGCCGTCGTCCAGTTGGAGCCGCATCCACTTGGTCATGTCGTCGACCGTGGAGCTGGCGCCGCCCGCCGGGCTCTGCTCGTCGGCGTCGCGCACGTATGCGGCCTTCCAGGTGCCGCCGGACTCCACGTGGGTGACGGCCTTGTTCCCGGCCCGTTCGTAGTCGGCGAAGGTGGAGCTGGTGTCGTCCATGCCCAGGGGCCGGTACAGCTTGTCCGCGGAGAGTTCCTCCCAGCTGGTCCCGGCCGCCCGGGCGACGGCCACACCGGCCGCGGTCAGTCCGAAGTTGGTGTAGGCGTAGCCGGCGCGGAACGGGGTCAGCGGCTCGTAGCGCAGGCGCTCCAGGATGGAGGAGCGGTCGTAGCCGAGGTCCTCCAGCAGGTCACCGGCGTGGTCGGGCAGACCGCTGCGGTGCGAGAACAGGTCGGCCAGGGTGACGTGCCGGGTCACCCAGGGGTCCTTCAGGGCGAACTCCGGGCTGTACTCGACGACCGGGTCGTCCCAGCCCACGGTCTTCTCGCCGACGGCCCTGGCGACCACCGTGGAGGCGAGCGGCTTGGACAGCGAGGCCAGCTGGAACACGGTGTCGGCCTCCACCCGGCCCTCCGCGCCCACCCTGCGCACGCCGAAGCCCTTCGCGTACAGCACCTCGCCGTCGTGCACCACGCCCACCGCGACGCCCGGCACCCCGGTCCGGCGCATCGCGTCGCGCACGATGCCGTCGAGGCGGTCGACCGCCCGCCGGACGTCCTCGTCGCTCATCTGCGGCGCCGGCTGGGCGGGCGGTACGGAGGGCAGCGGCGACTCCCCCGCGGTCGCGCCGGTGCTCACGGCGGAGGTTCCGGCGTCGGTGCAGCCGCCGGCGAGGACCGCGGTCACGGCCAGGGCTACGGCGGTGCGCAGGGGGCGGGGGCTGACGGGGAGGATCATGTTCTCATCGAAACCCCGGCGGGTGAGTCTGTCGCACGGACGAGCCATTCGGAGCACGGGGCACACGGGCGTCACCACCACGGCACGGCGGCCGCAGTACGGCCGCTCAGCCGTACGGCCCCGCGGCCGTACGGCTGCTCAGTCGAGGCAGAACTCGTTGCCCTCGACGTCCTGCATGTTCTGGCAGGACTCGTTCTCCTCGTCGGCGAGCAGCAGTTTCCCGCGCACCGCGCCGAGTGCGACGAGCCGGGCGCACTCGGACTCCAGGGCGGCCAGCCGCTCCTCGCCCACGAGGCCGGTGCCGACCCGCACATCGAGATGCACCCGGTTCTTGACGGTCTTGCCCTCGGGAACCCGCTGGAAGAACAGCCGCGGCCCCTCCCCCGTGGGATCACCGCACGCGAACCACGAGCCGCGGTCCTCGGGTGCCTGCGAACGGTCGAAGTCGTCCCAGGTGTCGAACCCCTCCGGGGGCGCCGGCGGGACGTACCCCAGCACCTCGCACCAGAAGCGGCCGACGCGCACGGGATCGGCGCAGTCGAAGGTGACCTGGAACTTCTTTACCGAAGGCATCGGGCCACCCTAGCGGCGGGGCCGATCACCGTACACGGGGTTTCCTCGGCCTCACCGGTCCTCCATCAACACCTCGAGCGCGGTCAGGATGCCCTCCAGTGCGCCGGGTTCGGAGGCGAGGAGGGTCAGGGAGACCGACGGCCAGGCGTTGTAGCCCTTCTCGGGCAGGGCCTGGAGCCGTTCCGTCAGTCCGGGTACGGGCGGCAGCGAGGCGGCGAACGCGGCCGCCCGTTCCGGGCCGAGGTGGTGGGAGATCGAACCGAAGGAGAAGGAGAGGTCCTCCCGCAGCGGGGAGTCCTGCAAGGACAGGGTCCACACGGGCACCGGCCGCCCGGCCACCGGGTAATGGACCGACATGCTGGGGTACTTGGCCGTTCCGCCTTCGAGCCGTCCCGTCCCGGCCGCGTGGTCGAGCAGCGCGGTCGCGACCCGTCGTACCTCCGTGTCGGGGTGGGTCCGGATGGAGGCGTCCATCTCGGCGCGCGTCGTCCGCTGCGCCGTACGGCGGCCGGAGGGGGACTTGGCGGCCGTGGCGACCTCGCCGTGCACACGCGGGACGAGGACCCTGAGATCACCCTCGCCGCGGTACTGGGTCAGCTCGACGGCGTACACCTCGGTCTGCCGCAGCTGCCGGTTGAGGAACTCCACGACGGCCCGCAGCTCCAGCGGGATGCGGTCGGCGACGAACAGCAGCCGCATCTGCCCGGCGGCCAGTTTCTCCTCCACCGTCGTCCAGAACTCGTCCGTGGAGCGGTCGCCGAGCAGTTCGTCGTACGCCTCCTGCGCCGAGCGGCCGTCCGCGGCGCAGGTGTCCTCGAAGGAGCGCCGGAGCAGTGCGGCGGGCCAGTAGCGGGCGGCGTTCGCCGCGTAGTCCAGCATCTGCCCGACGACCTCACGCCGGATCCGGGTGTCCGTGGCCCGCTTGACCTCCACGAGGGTGGGCACGCAGTCGGCGTCGACGAAGAGATGGTCCAGCCAGTACGCCGAGCCGCTCTCCGTGCCCGTCGGCACGCCCATCTCCCGCGCCACCAGCACCAGTCTCAGCGGCCGGCCGTCGGACAGCGAGCCGAAGTCCAGCACCCGTGGGTGACGCGCGAGCAGGGTCTGGAACTCCTCCTCGGTGTCGAACCCCGCGAGTTCCAGGGCGCGGAGTTCCTCGCCCAGGACGAACACCGGGTCATCGGTCATGCGCTCCCCGCCCTCGGTCGGACCACGGATCCGGTCCGACCCCATTGCACACCCCGGTGGGCGGCCCTATGGGGCGATTTCGTAATCCAGCCGGATCCGGTGGGTGCCGTCGGCTTCCACCGCGATGCCTCCGGTCCCGGTGATGCCCGTCAGCGCGCCCGTTCCGCTCGTCGGCACGATGACGAAGTACTCGGCTTCTCTCCCCTCGCCCAGGGTCGTCGCGGCGTGCGCGAAGTTGAAGGCGCCGGCCCGGCCGTGGAGCGTCCCCGTGAAGGACTCCATGGCGACATAGGTCCCCGTCCCGGCGTCCGGGTCGAACGCGGAGGTGAACAGGGTGGTGGAGCGCCCGGTGATCTCGCCCTGGAACAGCTTCTCCATCGTGGCGACACCGACGGGCAGCGCGGTCTCGATGCTGCTGCCGGGCACGGGCGCCGGGGTGAAATCGGCGACTTTGAACGTTCCTGAAGCTCGCATGCCGGGATCGTATGCGGCACCACTGACAACGCCCCCGCACGCGCGGTCCTCGTCAGGCCCGTGCGTCCGGGTCCTCCTCGGCGCCCGGCAACGTGTTGTGGCCCTCGGACCAGTGGTTCGCCCAGCCGCAGACACCGCAGGCGTAGCGTCCGTTGACGCCCGACACCTCGGCGCCGCAGCCGCGGCAGTCCGTCGTGGTGATCTCCTGCGTATTGAGGAACGCCGCGGCAGCGGCGGCCGCCCGCGCCCCGCCGGGGGAACTCCTGCGCCTGGTCGTCACGGCCCCGACCCTACTCGTCCGGCCCGGCCCGCAGCGGACCCGGGCACGAGCCGGACGGCCAACGTCTCCGGGACGGCCACGCCGGCCCGTCCGGTCCGGCACGATACGGGCGTGACGACCATCGACCCTGCTCCGGACGAGCCGGATTCCGCCGCCGTGTTCGGCCGCGCCTGGAACACCCTCGTACCGGCCCGCGCGGCCTACCTCGAGGCCGTGACGCCCCACTACGACGAGGTCCTCCACGACGTCGCGCGGCGCGCCGAGGAGAGCGGCAGCCTCGGGAAGGCGGACCTCGCGGCCCTCGTCGTGTGGAAACGCATCGACGCCCGGACCAGGTGGGCGAGGGAGCTGATGTCCCGGGCGGACAGTGAGGTGCGGAAGGTGACCGAGCGAGCCGTCAGCGCGGTCCGCGAACCGGACCTCACCCGTGGCGAAGCCGCCAAGGCCGGGCGCGCGATCCTCGCGGGGCTGCCCGGCTTCCGGACGGGTGACGCGCTCGCCTCGGCCGTCCTGACCGCGGCCGCGCCCTCCCGGATGGCCGTCTACGACCGGCATGTCCAGCACACCCTCGACGCCCTCGGCCTCACCCTCACCGCCGCCCCCGGGCGCTACGGCCGGTATCTGCAACTCCTCGACGACCTGCTCCGGCACGGAGGGGATCGGGCCGACCCGTGGACCGCTCGGGACGTCGACACCGCTCTGTACTGGAGCAGCGCGGGTCCGCCGGTGGCGTAGGCCCCGGGGTTCAGTGTCTCCAGGCGTCCGGGCCGCCGCCTCGCCATTCGATCAGGTCGGACTTGCGTACCCAGTCGTCGTCGGTGGCGTACAGGCCGGCCAGGCGGAGGAACTCCACGATGTCCAGGAGTCCGTACGCCATGCCGATGAAGTGGTCGTTCACCCGGACCCGGCGGCCGCCGTCCGAGGCGAGCGGGTAGATCACGATGGGGTGTGCGGCGGCCATGCACCCAGGCTGCACCCGTGCCCGGAGCGGCGCACGGCGTGGTGCGCCGGTCGCGGGACGTGCTCGCGCGGACGGTCGTGCGGTGGGCCGCCGTAGTCCGGGCGGGCTCGGGGCTACGCGGTCGCCCTTGGCGGTGTGTTCCATGAGGACGATGACCCTGCGGGCGCCGCGGACGAGGCCCATCGCGCCGCCCATGCCCTTGGCCGTCTTGCCAGGGATCGTCCAGTTCGCCAGGTCGGCGCGGACGGACACCTGCATGGCGCCGAGGACGGCGGTGTCGATGTGTCCGCCGCGGATCATGCCGAAGGACAGGGCGGAGCCGAAGAAGGAGGCGCCGCCGTACGAGGCGGTGCCCCTTCAAACGGCCCTGTGGTGGCACCCGGTCCACACCCACGCCGTGTCCCACATCTGGCTGCGGGACACGGCGGCCCGGGTCGGCGAGCGTCTGGCGGCGGACGGGCGCTGAGGCGGCGGCCCCGCGGCGCGTGCCCCGAACACCTCCCCCGGGCCCCGTCGCAACCTCCGCGCGTTTGACACTTGAATACGCGTACCCTGTAATCATGGTTCATGACATTCGCCGCCGCCCCCGCACCGATCCAGGAGGCGGCCGATAGAAACGGCCTCCGATGCCCGACTCGACCTCTCCCACCACGACCACCGGAGCGGGCCGCAAACTCGCCGCGCTCGTCCTGGGCCTGGCCGCCCTGGTCACGGTGATGCTGTGCGCCTTCGCCCTGCCCTCCGTCAACAGCGGACCGCACGACATCCCGGTCGGCGTGACGGGACCCGCTCAGTTCACGCGGGCCCTGGAGGCGAAACTCGACGGCGACGAGTGGGACGTACGGGTCTACGAGGACGCCGACGCCGTCGAGGCGGCCGTCCACGACCGTGACATCACCGGAGGTCTCGCCCTCACCCCCGAGGGCGTCGACGTCTACACCGGCACGGCCGGCGGCTCCGGCACGGCCGGCGCGGTGACCGCCCTCGGCGACGGCGTCGCCGCCCAGCAGGGGACCGAGGCCGCCGTGCACGATCTGGTGCCCTTCCCCGAGGACGACCCCCGCGGGTCCGGCCTCACCGCCGCCGCCATGCCGATCCTCTTCGGCGGCCTTCTCCCCGTCATCGCCCTGAGCAGCCTCTTCCCCGGCCGCGACCAACTGCGCACCCGGCTCCTCGGCGTCCTGCTCTACGCCCTCGCCGCGGGCGCCGCCATCACCGCCTTCCTCCAGTTCGGCACCGGTTCCCTGGACGGCGACTACTGGCTCACCTCGCTCGGACTCGCCCTCGGGGTCACCGGGCTCTCCGGCACGATGCTCGGACTCCACGCCCTGTTCGGCATGCCCGGATTCGGGCTGGGCGGAGCGGTCCTCATGTTCCTCGGCAACCCGCTCTCCGGCCTCCCCTCCGGCCCGTACTGGCTGCCCTCGGGCTGGGCGGAGCTGGGCCAGCTCCTTCCGCCGGGGGCGACGGGCAGCCTGCTGCGCGCCAACGCCTACTTCGACGGCGCCGGTGCGACGACCCCCGTACTCGTCCTCGCCGCCTGGGTGCTGCTGGCCCTGAGCCTCGTCGCCCTGGCCGGCCGGCGCGGGGCCGAGCGGGCCGCCACGCCGACGCCGGCCACCGCGAGCGTCGAGGAAGCCGTCGCCTGACACGGCGGCGATTGGGCACCGGGCGCGGGGAGGTGGTTACCTGGCCCGGCAGCCCCGTCGGCGGGCCTGACCACCACGAAAGGGACGGTCGATTCGAGTGCCGCAGCAAGAACGCCCCGCCCCCGTGCCGCCCGCCCTGGTCGACGCGGCGCTGCGCGCGGCCGACGCCCGCGACGTCCCGGTCGGCGACGTGTCCCTGCAGGCCGTGGCCCAGGAGGCCGGCATCTCCCGAAGCACCCTGCTGCGCCGCCTCGGTGGCGGCCGGCAGGCCCTCGACGAGGCCGTGCGGGCCGCCGGTGTCGACCCGGGCGGCCAACGCCCGGTACGGGACCGTGCCATAGAGGCCGGGGCCCGGCTGATCAGCGAGAACGGGCTGGCCACTCTGTCCCTGGAGCGGGTCGCCGCGGCGGCCTCCTGCTCGGTGCACAGCCTCTACGCCGCGTTCGGGGGCCGGGACGAGATGCTCCTGGCCATCTTCGAGCGGTACAGCCCGCTGGTGGACGTCGAGGTGGTCGTGGCGACGCACTCCGGGGACCTGGAGACGACGGTCCGGAAGATCTACGCGGCCACGGCCGCCGCCCTCACCCAGGAGCCCCGGGTCTTCCCCGCCGTCCTCGCCGAGTTCCTGGCGCGCCCCCACGGCGCCTCCGTGCAGGGGCTCGTCCAGCGTGTCCTCCCGCGCCTGTTCCAGGGCGTCGGCAAGTGGCTCGGCGACGAAGCCGCGGCGGGCCGCGTCCGTGACCTGCCGCCGCTGCTGCTCCTCCAGCAGATGATGAGCCCGATCACCCTGCACCTCCTCCTGCGGCCGGCCGGGGAGCAGGTCCCCGACGTTGCGTATCCGCCGATCGAGGAGGTGTGCGACACCTTCGCCGACGCCTTCCTGCGCGCGGTCGCCCTGGACGCGGGCGCGTCGGGGCGATGAGCGCCGACTGGCGGACGGACCGGATCGGGGCCGCGTCGCGGGGCGAGAATCCGACGGTGCTGCGGCGGCTGGACGCCGGGTTCGCGGTCATCGGTGACGTCCAGTTCCTGCCCGGGTACTCGGTCCTGCTCGTGGACCGGCCCGGGGTGCAGCGGCTGTCCGACCTGCCCCGGCCCCGGCGGCTGGCGTTCCTGTCCGACATGGAGCGGCTCGGTGAAGCCGTCGAGCGGGTCTGCGGACGGCTGGATCCCGGGTTCCGCCGGATCAACCTGGAGATCCTCGGCAACGCCGACCCGTTTCTGCACGCCCATGTCTGGCCGCGCTTCGACTGGGAGCCGGACGAGCTGCGGAGCGGGCCGGTGTGGTGGTATCCGCGTGACCGATGGCGTGATGAGCGCTTCCGGCTCGGGCCCCGGCACCGGGCGCTGCGGTCCGCGATCGGCGGGGAGCTGGACCGGCTGCGTCCGGCGCCGTGACGGCATGTCCTTCGTCTCACATTGCACCGTTACGAGCTGTGCGGGCGGTGTAACCCGGCAAGATCCCGTGGTGTGACGGTCCGGTAATTCGATCTTCCTACCGTTCAGGGGAGGGGAGCCCCGCCGCGGTCGGGGGCGTCCCCGCTCAGGACGCTACACACGCGACGGGGTGGATTTCGTGGGAGCTGACTCGAAGGACGGCAGTGTCCGCACCGTCTGTTCGTACTGCGGGGTCGGCTGCGGCATCGTCCTCGACGTCGAGCGCGACCCCGTCGACGGCCGGCGCCGTGCGGCGAGGACGTCCGGGGACAAGGAGCACCCCACCAACTTCGGGCGGCTGTGCACCAAGGGGTCCACCAGCGCGGACATGATGGCCGCTCCCGGGCGGCTGTCGACGGCCCTGGTGCGCACCGGGCGCGGCACCCAGCCGGCCGCGGCCGACGTCGACGCGGCGATCGACTCGGTGGCGGAGCGGCTCCGGGCCGTCCTGGAGGAGCACGGGCCGGACGCCCTCGCCCTCTACGTCTCCGGGCAGATGTCCCTGGAGGCGCAGTACCTGGCGAACAAGCTCGCCAAGGGCTTCGTCCGCACCACGCAGATCGAGTCCAACTCCCGGCTGTGCATGGCCTCCGCGGGCACCGGCTACAAGCTGTCGCTGGGGGCCGACGGGCCGCCCGGCTCGTACGAGGACTTCGACCGCGCCGATGTGTTCCTCGTGATCGGCGCCAACATGGCCGACTGCCACCCCATCCTGTTCCTGCGCATGATGGACCGGATCAAGTCGGCGGGCGCGAGGCTGATCGTCGTCGACCCGCGCCGCAACGCCACCGCCGACAAGGCGGACCTGTTCCTGCGGATCAGGCCCGGCACGGATCTCGCCCTGCTCAACGGCCTGCTGCACCTGCTGGTCGAGGCGGGGCACACCGACGAGCGGTTCATCGGCGAGTTCACCGAGGGCTGGGAGGACATGCCCGACTTCCTCGCCGACTACCCGCCGGCGAAGGTCGCGGAGATCACCGGCATCCCGGAGGCCGACCTCCGGCAGGCCGCCCGCTGGATCGGCGAGGCCGGCGAGTGGATGAGCTGCTGGACCATGGGCCTGAACCAGTCCACGCACGGCACCTGGAACACCAACGCCCTGGTCAACCTGCACCTGGCGACCGGCGCCCTCTGCCGTCCCGGCTCCGGCCCCTTCTCGCTCACCGGCCAGCCCAACGCCATGGGCGGCCGGGAGATGGGCTACATGGGCCCGGGACTGCCCGGCCAGCGGTCCGTCCTGGTCGACGCGGAACGCGCGTTCGTCGAGAACCTGTGGAGCATCCCCGAGGGCTCCCTGCGCGCCGAGACAGGACGCGGCACCGTCGAGATGTTCGAGCGGATGGCCTCCGGGGACATCAAGGCGTGCTGGATCATCTGCACCAACCCCGTCGCCTCCGTCGGCAACCGCAGGACCGTCATCGCCGGTCTGGAGGCGGCCGAACTCGTCATCACCCAGGACGTGTTCGCGGAGACCGAGACCAACTCCTACGCCGATGTCGTCCTGCCCGCGACGCTGTGGGCCGAGTCCGACGGCGTGATGATCAACTCCGAGCGCAACCTCACCCTCGTCCAGGGGGTGCTCGACCCGCCCGGACAGGCCCTGCCCGACTGGCAGTTGATCGCCCGGGTGGCCTGCGCGATGGGCTTCGCCGAGGCGTTCACGTACGCCTCGGCCGAGGAGGTCTTCGAGGAGCTCAAGCAGGCGTGGAACCCCCAGACCGGCTGGGACCTGCGCGGGGTGACCTACGACCGGCTGCGCGCCACGCCCGTGCAGTGGCCGGCGCCCACCGCCGACGGCCCGGACCGCAACCCGATCCGCTACCTCAACGACGGTGTCAGCCAGAGGCTGTTGGAGCGTGCGGACGGCACCCGTCCCCGACTGGTCTTCCCGACCCCGAGCGGACGCGCGCGGTTCTTCGCCCGCCCGCACCTGCCCGCCGCCGAACTCCCCGACGACGACTACCCGTTCGTCCTCAACACCGGCCGGCTGCAACACCAGTGGCACACGCTCACCAAGACCGGCAAGGTGGCCAAGCTGAACAAGCTCAACCCGGGTCCGTTCGTCGAGGTGCACCCCGAGGACGCCCGTGACCTCGGGGTCGCCGACGGCGACCTTCTGGAGGTCGCCTCCCGGCGCGGCCGGGCCGTCCTGCCCGTCGTGGTGACCGACCGGGTGAGCCCCGGCAGCTGCTTCGCCCCGTTCCACTGGAACGACCTGTTCGGCGAGTACCTCAGCATCAACGCCGTCACCAGCGACGCAGTCGACCCGCTCTCCTTCCAGCCCGAGCTGAAGGTCTGCGCGGTCGCCCTCGCCAGGACCGCGGCGCCGGCACCCGCGGCCGCCCCGGAACCCGTGGCGGAGCCCGCCCCCGCCCCGGCCGTCCCCGACGCCTCCCCCGTGCACGCCCTCGCCGGACTGTTCGGCATCGACGACCTCGCCCCCGCCGCCCTCGCCGCGCCCGAGCGCCGCTACCTCTCCGGCTATCTCACCGGGCTCGCCCTCGCCCCGCCCGACGGACGCGTCCCCGTCCTGCCGCCGGACGCGCCCTTCACCCCGGAACACGCCCAGTGGGTGGACGGAGTCCTGGCCGGCATGTTCTCCCGGGCCGCCGCACCGCCCGACACCGCCCCCGCGACCGGCACCGGCCCCTCGACCGGAACGACCGGGACGACCGGGCCGACCGGAGCCACCGGCACCACCGCTCCGGCCGGCACGCCACATGCGGCCCCCGCCACACCCGCCCGGCGCCTGATGGTCGTATGGGCCTCCCAGACCGGCAACGCCGAGGAGGTCGCCGGCACCACGGCCGCCCGGCTCACCGAGTCCGGCCGCAGCGCCGAGGTGCTGCCCATGGCGGACGTCTCCCCCGCGCACCTCACCGCCGACACCGACGTCCTCCTCGTCACCTCGACGTTCGGCGACGGCGACGCCCCGGACAACGGCGCCGACTTCTGGCGGGCGCTGTGCGCGCCGGACGCGGCCCGGCTGGACGGGGTCCGGTACTCCGTCCTGGCCCTCGGTGACTCCAGCTACGACGACTTCTGCGGCTACGGCCGCCGCCTCGACGAACGCCTCGAAGCGCTCGGCGCCACCCGCGTCGCCCCGCGCGCGGACTGCGAACCCGACTTCGAGGAACCCGCCCGGCACTGGCTCGGCCAGGTCGTCACGGCCCTCACCGCCTCGGGCGACCGGATAACGGTGACCGCGGGCGTGGTGGAGACAGCGCCGTCCTGGGCGCCCGCGCCGGCCGAGTACACCAGGTCCTCGCCCTTCTCCACCCTCCTGGTCGGCAACCGGCTGCTGAGCCTGCCCGGTTCGCAGAAGGAGGTCAGGCAGTTCGCCTTCGACACCCGCGACGGCGAACTCGCCTACGAGGCCGGGGACGCGCTCGGGGTGTGGCCGGTCAACGGCGCCCCGCTGGTGGCGGAGTGGCTGGCCCTCACCGGCCTCGACCCCGACGAGCCGGTCCCGCTCGGCGACGGCACGGTGCTGCCCCTCGAAGAGGCACTGCGCACCCGGCTGGACATCGCCCGGATCAGCACCGACCTGCTGAAGTTCGTGACGGAGCGCACCGGCAGCCACACCCTCAAACGGCTGCTGCGGCCCGACAACAAGGACGCCCTGGCGCAGTGGTGCTGGGGGCGCCAGGCGGCCGACGTCGTCGCGGAGTTCCCGTTCCGCGCCTCGGCGGCGGAGTGGGTTGGCGTCCTCAAACGCCTCCAGCCGCGGCTGTACTCCATATCCTCCAGCCCGCTCGCGCATCCGGGCGAGGTCCGCCTCACCGTGTCCGTGGTCCGCTACCCGGGGGACCGCGGCCGGGACCGGCTGGGGGTGTGCTCGACCTACCTCGCCGACCACGCGGACGACGGTCCGGTCCAGGTCTTCGTGCAGCGTTCGCCGCACTTCCGCCCGCCCGCCGATCCGGCCACCCCCATGATCATGGTCGGGCCCGGTACCGGCGTCGCGCCCTTCGTCGGCTTCCTGGAGGACCGGCGGGCCCGCGGGCACACCGGCCCCAACTGGCTCTTCTTCGGCGAACAGCGTCAGGACACCGACTTCTACTACCGCGAGGACCTCCGGGCGCACCTGGCCTCGGGCCACCTCGACCGCCTCGACCTCGCCTTCTCCCGCGACCAGCGCAACAAGGTCTACGTACAGGACCGGATGCGCGAGCACGGCCCGCGTCTGTGGCAGTGGCTCCAGGACGGTGCCCACTTCTACGTCTGCGGCGACGCGGGCCGGATGGCCAAGGACGTCGACCAGGCCCTGAAGGACATCGCGACCACGCACGGCGGGCTGGGTGCCGAGGAGGCGTCCGCGTACGTCAGGCGCCTGGCCTCGGACAAGCGCTACGTCCGCGACGTCTACTGACCGGCGAGCTGGTCGAGCCACTCGCGGGTGTCGGCGCTGCGGCCGTGGACGGCGGACAGGACCATGCCGGCGTCGGCCTGGTGGAGTACCTCGTCGACGCCGCGGATGATCTCCACCGACCAGAGGCTGTCGAGTTCGTTGAGGACGAGGTCGATGACGGCTCCGCGGCGGCGGGCGGGACGGCGTTCGTAGCCGATTTCGTCCATGACCGCCTCGACGCGCTGTTTGGTGTCGGTGGAGACGTCGGCGCGGGCGTTGAGGACCTTGGAGACGGTGGAGACGGACACACCCGCCGCGGACGCGACCATGTTCGGGGTGACCCTGCCGGAGGCATCCGGGTGCTCCGTGTTCATCGAGGTGTCCGTTCCGCCGAGTGCATCAACCTCGACTTCCGCTACGGCTGGGACGGCATCGACGACGGCACCTTCGACTTCCCGCCGGACACCACATGGTTCGTGGACGGCAGGCTCTCCCGGTACGGGACGGCCAAGGCGTCCTTCTGCGCGGGGCTCGCGGCGGGCGGGTTCACCGCACGCTGTCGCTGAACCATGAGCCGCCGTCCGGTCGCCCGGTGCCGAACGAGAGGCGGTGACGTCAAGCCTCGCGAAGGGACATGAACCACACCTGAACCGAAGTCGCCGTTCGGACTTCGTTGTGCCAAGTCCGTTGCAGACAAGTCGAGTTGGTGTTCGGGAGTGGTGTGGTGCGCCAGACTGCTTGCCATACGTGACCGCCGGGCGGCGGGAGCGCGTCTCTACGGGTGGGGGCAGTGATGGCCGAGTGGAGACCGGTCGTGGCGGCAGTGGCGGGGACACTGCTGCTCGCCGGGTGTACGGGCGGGTCGGACGGGGACTCCCCCGAGTCGGGCAAGGACACGACGAGTTCCGGCGCGTCGGGCGGTGCGAGTCCCTCGCCGTCCGCCGCCGCCGTCCCCGAGGACGAGCCGTACACGCTGGCCGAGGACCGGGCTCCACGCACCCGCGCCGAGGCCGTCGCCTTCGTGCGGGGGCTGAACGTGCGGCCGGACCACTTCGGTTCCGGGTTCCGCAAGGCGCAGCCGTACGAGAGCGACCCGGCCGAGTGGGCCGTGCTGGACGAGGAGTGCGTATGGCAGCGGGAGCCGCTGCCCGACTCGGTGCTGGCCAGTCTCACCCGGCGGTTCGAGTTACCCGGCAGCGGGGGCAAGGGACCGGTGCAGGTGTCCCTGACCGTGACCGTGCACCAGGACACCACGGCCGCCCGCCGGGACATGGCGGTCTCCCTGGAGGAGGCCCTGCGCTGCCCCGACCAGCGGCTCAACGCCACCGAGCGGGTGCGCGGTCTGTACTCGCGGGCCGATCCGTTCGCCGAGGGACGCAACGGCGTCACCGACGACGACCTGGTCGAGAGCGGCCAGTACCTGGTGGACGGCACGAAGGGCGCCCTGCCCTTCGACTGGTTCAAGTACCGGCTCGGCCCCGTCACGGTGGCCGCGACCGACCGGGTCGGCGCGGGCCACAGCGATGACGAGGCGAGCGCGATCGCCTCCGACGTGGCCCAGGGGGTCGCCTACACGGCCGCCGAGATCGACGGCATCGGCGGCTCCACCGCCGAGGACGGCACCTCGCCGGGCGCCTCACCGGGAGGCAAGGACGGCACCGGCACCGACGAGAACGCGGAGGCTTCGCGATGAGTGAACCGCTGAGGCCCTCCGACCCCTCCCGCATCGCCGGCTTCCGGCTGCTGCGGCGGCTCGGTGCGGGCGGCATGGGCGTGGTGTACCTGGGGCGTGACGACGCCGGCACGCCGGCCGCGGTGAAGGTGATCCGCGGCGAGAGCGCCGGCGACCCCGACTTCCGGGCCCGGTTCGCGCGGGAGGCCGACCTCGCCCGCCGGGTGACCAACCGCTGGGTGGTGCCGGTGCTGGGCGCGGACGCGGAGGCGGACGAGCCGTGGCTGGCGACCTCGTTCGTGCCCGGCCCCTCGCTGGTCGAGGCCGTCGCCGAACACGGCCCGCTGCCCTCGGCGACGGTTCACGCGCTGGGCCGCCTGCTGGCGGACGCCCTCGCGGACCTGCACACGGCCGGGCTGGTCCACCGGGACGTCAAGCCGGGCAACGTACTACTGGCCCTGGACGGGCCGAGGCTGATCGACTTCGGTGTGGCCCGGGCCGAGGACGACACCGCGCTGACGGCCTCCGGCATGGTCGTCGGCAGCCCCGGCTTCCTCTCCCCCGAGCAGGCACGCGGGCGGACGGCGACCTCGGCGAGCGATGTGTTCTCCCTCGGCGGCGTCCTGGCCTACGCCCTGACCGGCCGCCCGCCCTTCGGCACCGGCGCGCCGGAGGCACTGCTGTACCGCACGGTCCATGACGAGCCCGAGCTCGACGGCATCGAGGACGACGGCACGCGGGCCCTGGTGTCCCGGTGCCTGTCCAAGGAGCCCGCGGACCGGCCCTCGGCGGTGGAACTCCGGCGACTGCTGGGCGAGGGGCCCGTGCCGGAGCAGGCGCCTTCGGAGGGCACCGGGACGGCGGGGAGCGTCCCGGACCCGGCTCCCGACATCCCGCTCCCCGCCTGGGACACTGCCGTTCACCTCCCCGACGCGGTCGCCCGCATGATCGCCGCGCGGTCCGCCGAGGGGCTCGCGCTGCCCGACATCGAGCCCACCGAGGTCGACACCTCCGGCACCCGCCCCACCGCCGACGACGCCGACCCCGAGGACGCCCCGCCCCGCAAGCCCAGCCGGCGCCGACTGCTGCTGGCCGGGGGTGCGTTGCTGCTCGCCGCGGGAGGTGCGGGCGCCGCCGCGCTGCTCGCCGACGGCGACGAGGACGAGCAACCCACCACCTCGGCGCGCCCGGTGTACGTGCTCGGCGTCCACGTCTCCGAGTCCGCCGAGGCGGCGAGCCGTGTCACCGAGCGCGCCGCACGGCTCGCCGTGGCCCAGCACAACGCCGTGCGCAAGCGCGGGTACGACCTGAAGGTGCGCGTGCTGAGCGACCGGGGCGATGCGCCCGGCGCGCGCGAGGTGGCGCGCCGGTTCACCGCTGACCGTGACGTGGTGGCGGTGCTCGGGCCGGTCGCGGAACTCCCCATGCGGTCGGCGGCCCGGGTCTACGGCCAGGCCGGGCTGGCCCATGTGTCGAGCACCACCGGCCAGCAGGACTACTTCGTCACCTCGCCCAACTCGTCGTTCCAGAGCGGCATGGCGCACATCGCGCTCGGCGGCTGGATCGCCCTGCACGCCATGATCACCGACCAGCTCGGACGTCTCGGCGTCGTGCTGGACCGGGCCGGCGGCACGACCATCCAGGACCAGGCGGGGCTGCTCGTACAGCAGTGGCGCGACACGCTCGGCGGCGAGGTGGTGCCCCGGGTCGTGGCCGAGGAGACCGACGACGGTCCGGAGGCGATCCGTGAGCTGCTCGCCTCCGGGGTGACCGCCTTCGCCTACCTCGGCCCGCTGGAGAACACCGCCGCGGCAGCACGGCAGTTGGCCTCCGCCGGGTTCGAGAGACCGCGGTGGATGCAGCACCTGCTGTACGGCTCGCAGTTCCCGACTCTGGCGGGCGCGGCGGGCGAGGGCTGGCTCGTGGTCGACTCGGCGGCGGATCCCTCGCGGCTGACCACCAAGGCGGCACGGGACTTCACCGCGGCCTGGAGAGCCCGGTACAGGGCGGCTCCGGAACCGCATGCCGCGGAGGCGTACGACTCGGTCCGTCTGCTGCTCGGCGAGTTCGCCCGCACCGTGCCCGCCAAGTCCGGTGCCCGGCCGGTGCGGGCCGAACTCGGGGAGCGGATGGGGAAGGTCAAGTACCAGGGCATGGACCGGACTTACACCTTCGGCGACTTCCACGAGTTCCAGAGCGACGGGGACCAGTGGCTGACCTGCACCTACGCGCACGAGGTACGCGACGGTCGCTTCCGCCAACTGGGTTCGCTCGCCGACCTCCAAGCCGCGCGGAGCGCCGACGGCTGAGACGGATCCGCCCGGCGCCGGTGAAGGAAACGGTGCCGGGCGGATCCGAGGGCGCACGACGACATCGTCCGGGCCCGCTCGGCGCAGCGGCGCACGCCCCGAGCGGGCTCAGCGCACCGCCGGCGCACGCCCGCAGCGGGCCCGGCGGACAGACGTGAGGAGGTTCCTGGCATGGAGCGGCTGCTGCCGTCCGACCCGTCCGTGATCGGTGAGTACCGGCTGGCGGCGCGGCTCGGCGCGGGCGGGATGGGCGTGGTGTACCTGGCGCGCTCCCCGCGCGGCACCTGGTGCGCGCTGAAGTCGATCCGCTCCGAGCACGCCGACGATCCCGGGTTCCGCGCCCGCTTCCGCCGCGAGACGGAGCTGGCGGCGCGGCTGCGCGCCCGCTGGACCGTGCCGGTGCTGGCCTCCGACGCCGAGGCCCGCTCGCCGTGGCTGGTCACCGCCTATGTGCCGGGCCCCTCCCTCGCGGAGGCGGTCTCACTGCACGGCCCCTGGCCGGCGGCGCAGCTGCGCTGTCTGGGCGCGGCGCTGGCCGAGTCGCTGGAGGGGGTGCACTCCTGCGGGCTCGTCCACCGGGACGTGAAGCCCGCCAACATCCTCCTCGCCTCCGACGGGCCCCGTCTGATCGACTTCGGGATCGCCCGGGCGGTCGGTGTGACGGCGCTCACCACGGACGGTTCGGTCGTCGGGTCGCCGGGCTATCTCTCGCCCGAGCAGGCCCGCGGCCGCACGGTGGGTCCGCCCAGCGACGTCTTCTCGCTGGGGTGCGTCCTCGCCCACGCGGCCACCGGACGCCCGGTGTTCGGCACGGGTGGCGCGGCCGGTGTCCTGTACCGGACCGTGCACGAGGAGCCCGACCTGACCGGGGTCCCCGACGAACTCGCCGGGCTCGTACGGCGATGTCTGGCAAAGGATCCGGAGCGGCGCCCCGGAATCGGTGAACTCCGGGAACTGCTGGGCCGGTTCGACGAGAGTGTCTGGCTGCCGGAGGGGGTGCCCGCGCTGGTGGCGGCGCGGGCCGCGCGGGTGCTGGACCTTCCGGTGCCGCAGCTGACGGTGACCGACGGTCATCCGGTCACCGGCGCCCCGGACACGGAGGCGGGCGCGGCCGTACCCTCGGCGCCGTCCACGCGGCGCAGGGTGCTGGCGGCGGGCGGTGCCGTCCTGGGGGTCGGGGCGGCGAGCGTGGGCGGCTGGTGGCGTTGGGGGCGTCCGGAGCCGAAGGGGACGACCGGCGCCGGCGCTCTGCCGCGCCGGGTGATCGGTCTGCTCGGCGACCGGTCCGACGAGGTGTTCACCGCGCACGAGCGGGGCGCCCGGCTGGCGGTGGCCGAGCACAACGGCAGCGGGCGGCGCACGTTCGACCTGGTGCTGCGCACCGCCGACGACGGGGGCACCGTCGAGGGGGCCGCCGAGGCGGTCGCCCGGCTGGCCGCCGATCCGGACGTACTGGCCCTGATCGGGGCGGGCACCAACGTGACCGCGCCGGCGACCGTGGTGGCGTGCACGCGGGCACAGTTGGGTCAGCTGGTCACCCGGGCCGACACCAGTGACCTGGACGGCGTCAACATCACCACGACCCTGCTGATGCGCGCCACGCGCACGGCCGGCCCGCCCGCGATCCTGCGCTATCTGAACCGGGTCGTGAAGCCGGCCCGTACGACGGTGGTCCACGACCTGAAGGACGCCGACGACAGCCTGGGGCTGGTCCGCATCATCGTCGTGCACGGCAAGCTCGACGGCGCCGCGACGGTCGAGGAGGTCGCCGCGGACGACGGCTTCGCCACGGTGGCCCGGCGGATCGCGGACCGGGACGACGACGCGGTGGTGTTCGCGGGCGTTCACCCCGACCGGGCGGGGTCCTGCGCCCGCGCCCTGCGGGAGGCGGGGTACCGGGGGCCGTGCGTGGCCGACGAGCACGTCCTCGGCGCTCGCTTCCTCGCGGAGGCGGAGGGCTGGTGGATCGGCACGGCCTACACGGACGCCGTCGCCGACCCCCGTATCAAGGCGTTCACGGCGGCCCACCGGGACCGGTACGGCACCGCTCCGGCACCCTGGGCCGCCGAGTGCTACGACGCCGTCCGCTTCCTCGCCCACGGGCTGGCCGCCGCCGGTGACGACGCCCGCTCCTCCCTCCGCGCCGAACTGCTGCGCGCTCCCTGGCAGGGCATCACCCGCAGGGTGAGTTACGACGCCGACTCCTGGTTCTTCGAGACGGTCGAGGACGGGGGCGCGTTCCTGTACCGGGTGAAGGACGGCGCGACCCGCTTCGTGACGCGCTCGGACGACATCGGCCCCAAGACGGTCTGAAGCAAAGCCCGTCGGCGAGGGGCGGGCCGGTCGGCGGGGATAGCCTCGGCCCATGGCGAGCTTCGAGATCACACCGATAGGCACGGTCCGCAACGACCGTACGGACGTCCAGCACACGGACAACTGGGGTGCCGTCCGCAGCACGATCGTCGTCGACGAACGCTTCGGCGACGCCTGCCTCCAGGGGCTGGAGGGCTTCTCGCACGTGGAGGTGCTGTTCGTCTTCGACCGGTTCCCGGAGACCGGCGACCACCGCGAGCCCCGCCCCTACCGCGGGCGCGCCGACCTTCCGCCCATGGGTGTCTTCGCCGGCCGCGGGCCCCGCAGACCGAACCGCATCGGTGTGACGACCTGCGCCGTCGTGTCCGTACGGGGCCGGGAACTGACGGTGCTGGGACTCGACGCGGTCTCGGGCACCCCGGTCGTCGACCTGAAGCCGGCGATGGAGGAGTTCCGCCCGGTGAAGGTCACCCAGCCGGAGTGGGTCGGCCGGATGATGTCGGAGTACTTCCAGCCGTAGAACAGGGCTTGGCCGTAAGGCGGTTGTCGTATTCCCGGGGTCGTCGGCCCACGAGAGAACGACTCCGCCGTGACCGGACGTGGATCAACCGCCGGCCCGCCACCGGATCCAGTAGCGCACTCCGTCGACCTGGTCACGGGCCCCGGTTTCGAGGCGTACCTCGCCGCGAAGCCGACGCGCGTCCTGCGGCATGCGGCGGTGCGGTGCGAGCAGCGCGTCCAACTCCTGATGGCGGGCGTCGATCCCGTCGCGGCCCGGAGGACACTCCGGGCCGGCGGTCACGGCCTCGTTCCGTGCGACGGCGATCGCCCACTGCTCGCGCTCCCACGCCGCTGCCTCGGGACCGGCCGGCCAGACGCGGTACTCGTCGGCACCGTCGCCGAGGTACTGGCCGTAGCCGTCGAAGTAGTGGGGGCTGCCGTCGATGTCGGCGAGACCGGCGCGGGGGCCGTCGTACCAGTCCAACTCGGCGTACACACGGCTGAACCCGTCCGCGATCAGCCGCTCCTCGTCCCAGGTCTCCACCACCCGGTCAGGGTAGCGGTGATCGTCCCCAAGTCCGTTCCGGAAGCCTGAACTGACGGTTCGTCATGTGACAGTCGGCCAACTGAGTGGTGCGCGAGGTCTGGACAGCCTCTGGGGCCCGTGCTGTCATACCGCTGTCGCAGGATTTCCAACGTTGAAAAGACTGGCGTCGGCCGTCATCGCCCGCCGTCGGTCTCTGCACGAGGAAAGGTTCGATGACTCGACACCGCACCCGCCCCAGAGCCGGAATGTGGGCCCTGCTCACCGCGGCCGCCCTGACCCTGCCCCCGATGGGGCTGATGCCCACCGCCACCGCCGCGGAGCTGCCGAGCGCCGCCTCGGCACCCTCGGCCGCGCAGGCCGCCGTGAAGACGCACGGCCTGAAGGGCGAGTACTTCAGCATGTCGGCGCCCGGCGCCCGCGACTTCGCCGAACTCGGCGGCACCCTCCTCGACCCTCAGATCAACTTCTCCGGACTGACCAGCACCTTCGAGGAGTTGACGGGAAAGACCGAGCACACCACCGCCCGCTGGACGGGGCGGATCACCGCGCCGACCACCGGCGACTACACCTTCCACGCCATCGGTGACAACGGCTTCCGGCTCTACATCGACGGCGAGCCCGTCATCGACCACTGGGTCGGCGACTGGGACCGCGAGCAGACCAGCGCCCCGGTGCGGCTGACCGCCGGTGAGGAGCACGACTTCCGCCTGGAGATGTTCCAGGACACCGGCGGCGCCAACATGTACCTGCGCTGGTCCACGCCGGACCTGCCCAAGCAGGTCGTACCGATGTCGGCGTTCACCCCGCCGGCCGACTTCGAGGTGTACCCGGTGGAACCGTCCGTCGCCGCGGACGGCAAGCGGCTGCGGCTGCGCTTCGACGGCCGGGTCGGCAACCTCCGGGCGGTCAAGGACCACCTCAAGGCCGAGGCGGACACCACCGCGATGCCCATCGCCTCGGTCGCCGCCTACCCCGGCGACCCCACGTCCGTGCTGGTCACGCTCGCCGAGCCGATCCAGAAGAACCAGCTGGTCAGGGTCTCCTACGACGGCGCGGGCGGCCTGACCGTCGGCGGCGAGAGCGTGCCGAAGCTCATCCGCTACGCCGAGAACGCCTCCACCCACCGCCTCACCACCACCTGGGGCGACAAGGTCGACAAGAAGCACCCGCTGCCGGAGTACCCGCGCCCCCAGCAGGCGCGCTCGCAGTGGAAGAACCTCAACGGGCCCTGGCAGTTCAGCGGTGCCGAGGCGGGCGAGGAGCCGGTCTTCGGCAAGAACCTCGACGAGAAGATCATCGTCCCGTTCCCGGTCGAGTCCCAGCTGTCGGGTCTGGAGCGGCACGAGGACCACATGTTCTACCGCAGGCTGGTGGACGTGCCCAAGGGCTGGAAGGTCGGCACCGGCGACCGGGCCAAGCGTCTCAGGCTCAACTTCGGTGCCGTGGACTACCGGGCCAGTGTGTACGTCAACGGCACGAAGGTCACCGAACACACCGGCGGCTACAACGCGTTCAGCGCCGACATCACCGACGCGCTCAAGGGCAGCGGCCCGCAGGAGATCGTCGTGGCGGTCACCGACACCGGCGGCGCGAACCAGCCCATGGGCAAGCAGTCGACGAACCCGGGCGGCATCTTCTACACCCAGACCTCCGGCATCTGGCAGACCGTGTGGATGGAACCGGTCGCCGCCGCGTCGATTGACAACGTAGTCACCACCCCGGACATCGACACCGGCACCCTCGCGGTGAAGGTCGACTCCGCCAGCGCCTCCCCCGCCGCCCGGATCGAGGCCGTCGCCCGCGACGCCCGCGGGAAGGTCGTCGGCAAGGTCAGCGGTCCGGCCGACGAGCCGCTGACCCTCCCCGTGGCCCGGCAGCATCTGTGGAGCCCGGACGACCCCTACCTGTACGACCTCGACGTCACCCTCACCGACGGCCGGTCCACCGACCGGGTCGACAGCTACTTCGGTATGCGCGAGGTGGGCATCGAGAAGGTCGGCGGCTTCAACAAGCTGGTCCTCAACGGCGAACCGGTCTTCTCACTGGCCACCCTCGACCAGGGCTTCTGGCCGGAGGGCCTGTACACCGCGCCGAGCGACGAGGCCCTCGCCTTCGACCTCGAGGCGCACAAGAAGCTCGGCTTCAACGCGGTCCGCAAGCACATCAAGGTGGAGCCGGCCCGCTGGTTCTACCACGCCGACAAGCTGGGCCTGCTGGTGTGGCAGGACTTCGTCTCCGGGAACTTCACCAACGAGACCGGGCAGAAGGCCTTCGTCGACCAGGGCCGGGAGATGATGCGCCAGCACCACAACTCGCCCTCCGTGATCGGCTGGATCGTCTTCAACGAGGGCTGGGGCGAGTGGAACCGCGAGGAGACCGGCCGGATCACCGAGGCCGTGCAGGCGGCCGACCCGTCCCGGGTGGTCAACGCCCACAGCGGTGTCAACTGCTGCAACTCCAAGGGTGATTCGGGCAAGGGCGACATCATCGACCACCACGACTACAACAACACCGACCCCGCCTTCCCCGACGAGAAGCGGGCCGCCATGGACGGCGAGCACGGCGGCTTCACCCTGCGTGTCCCCGGGCACATGTGGCCCGGCGCGCCGACCGTGATCTACAGCGGCGTCACCACCAAGGAGGAGCTGACCCGCAGGTACGTCGAGAACACCGAGCGGTTCTACCTCGCCCAGGCCGGCGCGGAACTGTCCGGCTCGGTGTACACGCAGATCACCGACCTGGAGAACGAACTGAACGGCCTGTACACGTACGACCGTCGGGAGATCAAGATGGACCCGGCGAAGGTCCGGGAGATCAATCTCAAGGTGATCGCCGCGGGTGCCGCCGCGGGATCGGAGCCCCTGACCGGAGGCGGGCGCTGGAAGCTGGACGAGGGCAGCGGCACCACCGCCCAGGACGCGGGCCCCGCCAACCGGCCGCTGACGGTCCGCGAGGGCGCCACCTGGATCCCGGGCGTCAGCGGCACCGCGCTGAAGTTCGACGGCCAGAAGCAGTACGCCGAGACCGCCGGACCGGTCCTCGACACCTCGGGCAGCTACTCGGTCTCCGCCTGGGTCCGCCTGGACCAGATCCCCGGGAACTACGCCACCGCGGTCAGCCAGGACTCCCGCGCCACGGCCAACTCCTTCTACCTCCAGTACGGGCACGGCAACTTCGCCTTCAGCACGCCCGGCGAACGCCGCGCCCAGGTGCCCGTCGCCGCCGAGACGGGCCGCTGGTACCACCTCACGGGCGTCCGGGACGCCGCCGACAACGAGATCCGGCTGTACGTCGACGGTGAGCTCGCGGCGACCGCCACCGGCGGCGCGGCCCTGGCGAGCACCGGCCCGCTGACCGTGGGCCGGGCCCACTGGAACGGCTCGAACGTCGACTTCTGGAACGGCGCCGTCGACGAGGTCCACGCCTTCGACAAGGCCCTGACCGACGAGGAGGTGGCAGGCCTCCACTCCGCCGAGAAGCCCTGACCGACGGCGGGGACAAGTACGGGCCCTGTGCCGGGAGTTCGCTCCCGGCACAGGGCCCGTGGTCAGTTCGGTCTCTCAGGGGCTACGGCGCCCAGGGCGACTCCACCGCCCAGGTGGTGTCCTCGGTGAACAGGGCGGGGTTGTCGTAGGTGTGGGTACCGCCCGGGGTGGTCAGCCACAACTCGGCGTTGTAGTGGCGCAGATACTGCTCGGGGAAGTTGTAGGCGGACAGCCGTACGCCGCCGTTCGCGCCGGGGACCGGGCAGAAGGTGGCGTCGGCGCGGAACAGGTCGCCGGAGCCGGCTTCCTTGTAGACGCGGTACTCGCGGTGGCGCAGGTACTGGCCCGGGTAGTTGCGGGACTCGAAGCTGTAGCAGGTGTTGTTGGCCAGGCCGGGGACGATCCGCCAGGTGGCGTCGTTCTTCAGCAGGGCGTCGCTGCCACCGGCGACGACGTCGGTGAAGGCGGCACCGTCGCGGTGGCGGAGATAGCGGTCGGTGTAGCCGGGTGTGGTGACGCGCAGGGACTTGAGGCCGGTGGGCAGGGTGATCGGGGCGGTGCTGCCCTGGGAGGCGTCGATGAGGGCGCGGTTGGCGGCCCGCACCCTGGCCTCGTCGACCTTGACCACCTGACGGTCGTAGGTGAGCAGGCCGTTGGCCTCGTTCTCGACGTCGGTGATCTCGGTGTAGACGGACGCGGACAGGCCGCGTGGCATCCGCACCTGCCGGATGGCGTCGATCAGGCCCACGAACCGGTTGTTGAGGTGGGCGATGTCGGGCTGGTCCTCGTAGCTGAAACCGCCGCCCGGGTACCACTCGTGGCCGGGGACCTTGTAGCCGAGGCCGCCGAACTCGCCCAGTACGGCGGCGCGGGTCGCGCTGGGCACGGTGGTTCCCGGGCCGACGTACACATGGTCGTCGACGAGGTCGCCGTTGCCGCCGTCGACGGAGCCGCAGCAGTTGACGCCGCTCATGTTGTCGACGAGCCGGGAGGGGTCGTAGGCCTTGACCTCGTTGGCGATGCGGGCCTGGTCGTACTGGCCCCAGCCCTCGTTCTGGTTGACCCACACCACCAGGGACGGCGAGCTGCGGTGCTGGTCGATGATGCGGTCGTACTCGGCCTCCCACTGGGTGCGGGCGGCGCTGTCCGGGGTGCGCAGGTCCATGGACGGCATGTCCTGCCAGACCAGCAGGCCGAGCCGGTCGGCCCAGTAGAACCAGCGCTGCGGTTCCACCTTGATGTGCTTGCGGACCATGTTGAAGCCCAGGTCCTTGTGTTTCTGGAGGTCGTACCGCAGGGCCGCGTCGGTGGGCGCGGTGTAGATGCCGTCGGGCCAGTAGCCCTGGTCGAGGGTGCCGGTCTGGAAGACGAACTTGCCGTTGAGGACCGGGCGTTGGAGTCCGCCGACGCTGGCGAGGCCGATGGTGCGCATGCCGGTGTAGCTGCCGACGGAGTCGACGACGGTGGTGCCGGAGAGCAGGTCGACCCTGATGTCGTAGAGGAACGGGTCGTCCGGGGTCCACAGACGGGGGTTCGGCACGGGCACCGTGAACTCGCCGCCGACCGCCCCGGTGGCGGAACCGATGGTGGTGCCGCCGGTGGAGACGGTGACGCGGGCCTGGTGGCCGCTGATGCCGGCGCCGTGGACGGTGACCTTCAGCCGGCCGTTGACGGGGTCGGGGACCATGTCGAGGCGGGTGACGCGGGCGGGGGCGGTCGGCTCCAGCCACACGGTCTGCCAGATGCCGGAGGCGGCGGTGTAGAAGATGCCGCCGCCGGGGTGCGGGGCGACATCACGGATGCGCTGTTTGCCGACGGCCTGACCGCCGGTCTCGGTGGGGTCCCAGACGGAGACGACGACGGTGTTGGTGCCGCCGTTGAGCAGGGCGGTGATGTCGTAGGAGAAGGCGTCGAAGCCGCCGCTGTGCACGGCTCCGGCCTGCTGTCCGTTGACCCACACCGTGGTACGCCAGTCGCTGGCGCCGAAGTTGAGCTGGACCCGTCGGCCGTTCCAGCCCGAGGGCACGGTGAAGGTGCGTTTGTACCAGAGCTTGTCGTTCTGCGTCACCTTGCGCTGGATGCCGGAGAGTGCGGACTCGGCGACGAACGGCACCCGGATCTGCTCGGTGAAGGAGGCGGGCTGCCCGGCGTCGGCGGAGGTGACCGCGAAGTCCCAGATGCCGTTGAGGTTGGCCCAGTCGGGTCGGGTCAGCTGCGGGCGGGGGTACTCCGGCAGCGGGGTGTCGGTGGGGACCTGGTTGGTCCAGGGGGTGGTCATCGGCGAGGGCTTGGGGGTCCACGCCTGGGGTGCGGCGGCCGCGGTGCCGGTGGCCGCGAGGGCCGAGCCGGCGAGCAGGGCCAGCGCGGCCAGTGCGGTGGCCGCACGGCGGGCCGGCCGTCTGAGCCAGTCCTTGGGCCCTCCGCGTGCGGGTACTCGACGCATCGTGACTCCTTGGGTTGTGGGGTGGGAGACGTGCGCGTGCGAAAGGCGGCCGTCGCGCGAGCGTCCGACCGCCTGGAACCGGGGGCGGCGGCGGGGCCGTGGGGCCCTGCCGCCGTTTCCGGGGTCTGTCACATCAGTTGCCGTCTGCGGCCCAGCCAGGTCTGGGCGATGACGACGACGGCCAGGAAGGCGCCGCTGACGACCTGTTGGTAGGAGGAGTCGAGGGAGCCGATCTGGTTGATGACGTTCTGGATGACCTTCAGGAGCAGGACCCCGACCAGTGAGCCGCTGACGAAGCCGAGCCCGCCGGTGAGCAGGGTGCCGCCGATGACGACGGCGGAGATCGCCTCCAGTTCCATGCCGTTGCCCAGGATGGTCACGCCGGACGCGAGCCAGGCCGCGTTGAGCGCCCCGGCCAGCCCGGCGAGCAACCCGGACAGGGCGTAGACGAGGATCTTGGTGCGGGCGACGGGGGCGCCCATCAGGGCCGCCGCGTCCTCGTTGCCGCCGACGGCGTACACGTGCTGGCCGAAGCGGGTCCGGCGCAGGACGAGGGCTCCCGCGGCGAACAGGGCCAGCGTGATCCACACCGGGTTGCCGAGGCCGAGGGTGGTGCCCTGGCCCAGTTCGGCGAGGACGGAGCCCTTGCCGATGAGGAAGGTGTCGGCGCCCTCGTCGGTCAGCGCCAGCATCAGTCCGCGCGCCCCGAGCATGGCGGCGAGGGTGACGATGAAGGGGGCGAGGCGGGAGCGGGCGACGAGGAGGCCGTTGACGACGCCGATGAGCCCGCACACCGCGAGCGGCAGCAGCAGCGCCACCAGGGTGCCGTGCCGTGATCCCCAGGCGGCGAGGACTCCGCCGAGGGCGAAGAGCGAGCCGACGGAGAGGTCGATGCCGCCGGTGATGATGACGAAGGTCATGCCGAGGGCGACGATCGCCAGGAAGGCCGAACTGGTCGCCATGTTGCTGAAGTTGTCGGTCGTGGCGAAGGAGTCGAAGGAGAACGACGCCACCAGGGAGACCAGGACGAGCACGGCCAGCGCGCCGTGCTGCTGGACCAGCGCGGTCAGCCGCTCGGAGCGGGCGGCACCCGCCGGCTCGGTGTCCTGCGCCTGTTCGGCGCCCGGGATGGTCATGGGCACTTCCGTCTTGGTGGCGGTCATCGCTTCCCCCGTCCCCGTGCCGCGTAGACCGCGGCGACGATCACCATGGCCTGCGCGATCTGTGTCCACGACGGCGGCAGGTCGTGCTTGATCAGCGTGGCGGTCAGGAGCTGGATCAGTACGGCGCCGGCCACGGTTCCGGCGATGTTGACGCGTCCGCCGGTCAGCGGGGTGCCGCCGACCACCACGGCCGTGATGGCGGAGAGTTCCATCAGGTTGCCCAGCGAGGTCGGGTCGCTGGCCTGGAGCCGCGCGGTGGCCAGCACTCCGGCGACCGCGGCGAGCAGTGCGCTGACGACGTACACGATGATCAGTACGCGCCGTACGGGCAGTCCGGCGAGCTGGGCCGCGGGGCGGCTGTCGCCGATGGCGAGGAGCTGACGGCCGAAGGTGGTGCGGCGCACCACGAAGGCGACCAGCAGCGCCAGGGCGGTGGCGATCAGGATCAGGTAGGGGATGCCCAGCACGTCGCCGGAGCCGAGCGAGGCCAGGGACGGGTTGCGCAGGTCCTCCAGTTGCGGGAGCAGCACCAGGGCCAGTCCGCGGCCGCCGACCATCAGGGCGAGGGTGGCGACGATGGGCTGGACTCCGATGAAGGCCACCAGCGTCCCGTTGGCGAGCCCGACCCCGGCCGCGAACAGGGCGACCGTGAGCAGGGCGGGGAGCAGTCCGTAGCCGAGGTAGAGGGCGGTGACGGAGGCCGCGAGCGCCATCACGGCGCCGACGGACAGGTCGACGCCCTCGGTGCCGATCACCAGGGCCATGCCGAGGGCGACGATGATGACGGGCGCGACCTGGACGGCCTGGGTGCGGAAGTTCTCCGCGGACAGGAAGTGCGGGGTGATCAGGACGTTGACGACCATCAGCACCGTGACGCCGGCGTAGACGCCGTACGTCTGGAGCCATTGCAGGATGCGGTCGCGGTCCAACGGGACGGTGCGCAGGGTGGCTTCAGCCATGGGCGGCGGCCTCCTCGGTCGCGTCCCGCGCGGGGTCGCCGCCGGCGATGGTCCGCATGAGCTTCTCCTCGGTGACGTCGTCGCCGCTCAACTCGCCGACGACGGCGCCGTCCTTCAGTACGACCACGCGGTCGGACCCTTCGATGAGTTCCTCCAGGTCGGAGGAGATGAGCAGGACGCCCAGGCCGTCGGCGGCCAGTTCGTCCACGAGCTTTTGCACTTCGGCCTTGGCTCCG
The DNA here is from genome assembly GCF_040299205.1 of Streptomyces sp. NPDC000983. Taxonomy (NCBI): domain Bacteria; kingdom Bacillati; phylum Actinomycetota; class Actinomycetes; order Kitasatosporales; family Streptomycetaceae; genus Streptomyces; species Streptomyces sp. NPDC000983. Next base: position 158,605 of record NZ_JBEPBM010000014.1, read on the forward strand.
ACGTCGATGCCCCGGGTGGGCTCGTCGAGCAGGAGCACCTTGGGGTTCATGGCGAGCCAGCGGGCGAGCAGCACCTTCTGCTGGTTGCCGCCGGAGAGTTCGCCGACCTTCTGGTGCGGTGAGGACGCCTTGATGCGCAGGCGTTTGACGAAGGTGTCGACGACCGCGTCGACCCGGGCCTCGGAGACCAGGCCGAAGCGGGACAGCCGCGGCAGTACGGCGAGGGCGATGTTCTCCCGCACCGACAGGCCGGGCACGATGCCCTCGCTCTTGCGGTCCTCCGGCAGCAGGCTGATCCCGGCCCGGATGGCGGCCGGGGTGGAGCCGGAGCGCAGCGGGACCCCGGCGACGACCACGCCGCCGGAACGGGTGGGCAGGGCACCGGCGATGGCCTTCGCCGTCTCGGTACGGCCGGAGCCGAGCAGCCCGCCGAGGCCGACGACCTCACCGGGCCGGATGCTCACCGACACCCCGTGCAACTGGTGAGGGACCGTCAACTCCGTTGCCTGGAGGACGGGTTCGGTGTCCTGGGCGCCGTGGTCGCCGGTGAACTTGGTCAGGCCCTCCGTGCGGACCTCGCCGAGGTCCCGGCCGAGCATGGTCGACACCAGCGCGAGCCGGTCCAGGTGCGCCAGTTCGCCGTGGTGGACGCGGCGGCCGTCGCGCAGCACCGTGACGGTGTCGCAGACGGCGTACAGCTCGTCCAGTCGGTGGCTGACGTAGATGACGGCGATGCCCGCGTCGCGCAGCCGGCGGATGACGGTGAAGAGGGTCTCCACCTCCCGGGGTTCGAGGGAGGAGGTCGGTTCGTCCATGATGACGATGCGGGCGTCGGTGGCGACGGCCCGGGCCAGGGCCACCATCTGCTGGGCGCCGACGCCCAGGGTGCGCAGCGGCCGGCGGACGTCGACCCGGACGCCGTAGCCGCGCAGTGTCTCCTCGGCCTCCCGGTTCATGCGGCCCATGTCCAGCACGCCGAAGCGGTTGCGCGGCTCGCGGCCCAGGAACAGGTTCCGGGCGACGCTGAGCAGCGGGATGAGGTTGACCTCCTGGTAGATCGTGGAGATCCCGGCCTTCTGCGCCTCCAGCGGGGTGGCGAAGGAGACTTCGCTCCCCTGGAAGACGATCTCGCCGGCGTCGGGCCGGTACACGCCGGTGAGGAGTTTGATGAGGGTCGACTTGCCGGCGCCGTTCTCGCCGATCAGGGCGTGGACCTCACCGGCACGCAGGGTGAGGTCCACGTCGTCCAGGGCCCGGACGCCGGGGAAGGTCTTGCTCAGTCCGCGGACGGCGAGGACTTCGGCGGGGGGTGCCACCTGTGCCTCCAGAGTGCGAGGAGTGCGAGGAGTGCGAGGAAGGAAGTGCGGGAGGGCGGAGGGGGCCCGGGCAGGACCGGACCCCCTCCGGCGGCTCAGTACGCCTTGCCGATGTCGCTCTTGGCGTTGGCCGGGTCGTAGGCGCCGTCCTCGATAACGATGTCCTGCGCGACTTCCTCGCCCTTGGTGAAGGTGTCCAGGGTCTGGAAGGCCAGCGGCCCGAAGCGCGGGTTGGACTCGATGACGCCGCTGATCCAGCCGTCCACGATGCCCTGGACGGCGTTCCGGGTGCCGTCCACGGTGACGATCTTGACGTCGCCCGCCTTCTTGCCCGCGCCCTTCAGCGCGGCGACGGCGCCGAGGCCCATCTCGTCGTTCTCGGCGTAGATGCCCTTGATGTCGGGGTTGGACTGGATGAGCTGCTCGGTGACCTGCTGGCCCTTCTCCCGGGCGAAGTCACCGGTCTGCTCGAACACGACCTTCAGGTCCGGGGCCTTCTCCGCGATGCGGTCCTTGAAGCCCTTGGTGCGCTCGGTCGTGACGTTGTTGCCCGCCGCGCCGAGCAGGATCGCCACCTCGCCCTTGCCGCCGGTCGCCTCGATCATCTGGTCGGCGGCGCGGCTGCCCTGCTCGACGAAGTCGGAGGCGATGAAGGAGACGTAGTCCTTGCAGGCGGTCGCGTTGATCTTGCGGTCGATGGTGACGATCGGGACCTTCTTGGCGGCCGCCGCCTGGAGCACCGGGTCCCAGCCGTCGGAGTTCAGCGGGGCGATGATCAGCAGGTCGGCGCCCTTGGCGAGGAGGTCCTGGACGTCGCTGATCTGCTTGGAGAACTGCGACTGGGCGTTGGCGGTGAGGAGTTTGACGCCGCGCTTGCCGGCCTCGTCCTTGATGGACTGCGTCTCGGCGATACGGAAGGGGTTGGCCTCCTTCTCCGACTGGGAGAAGCCGACGGTGGCGTCCTTGAGGTCGATCTTCTCAGCGCCGTACGCGTCGACGGTGCAGGTCTCGCCGCCCGGTGCGGGCGAGGCGACCTTCTGTTCGGAGCCTGCGCCGGCAGCGGAGGAAGCCGGGTCGCTCGACGCGTCGTCCTCCGACTTCGTGCAGGAGGTGGCGGTCAGGACGACCGCGGCGGCCAGAGAGACGACCACAGGACGGGCGAGGAGACGACGACGGAGAGTGCTGCGCTGCATGGTGACCCCGATCCGGGCGACGCTGAAAGGGAACTGGGGAGGTGAGGAACGAGTAGGAGTCCGAGCAAGGAACCGTGCGACAGCCCGAACGGATCGGGCTGAAGTCGAGCAGGATGGCGCTTCTCCCCTGGCGGGAATGGTCGTTCGGCCCGCCGCACAGAGGTTTTTACATCGTTGGAAGGATGCTGTAAAGCCCCTGTGCACAGGCCGCGTTCGAGAAGGGGGAACAAAGGTCTGCGCCAACGCCCCTTTTGGGCATGGCTGTTACACCTGGCAACTGCGAACGCCGCTGTCCGGGCGGCAATGGTTCACACCACGAAGCGGGCCGGAACGGAATGACCGGACCGTCGATCGATTCAACGCGGCCGCATCGCCACGGAGTTGTGCGCAGGTGAAACTCCGGCGCCGCGGCATCACTCGGCGCCGCCCGCGCCCGGCCGCGCCGGAGCCACGGCCGACCCGCGCGGCGCCGGCGGGCAGGCACACCCGGGCGAGGGCCCCGGCCCACGCCGTAAACACGTTCGCTAACGCACCGCCGCCCGGCCCGGTGCAGCGACCCCGCCGAGGGCCTGCCCCGCGGTGCCGCGCGTCGGAAACAGCCCCGCGAACCCGGCTCCCGACCCGGTGCCGCGCGCCCGAATCAGCCCTGCGCCCCCGGACCCCGCGCCGACGCCACGCGCCCACCGAGGATCAGCGGCGCACACCCCATCCCGGCGCCACGCGCCTACCAAGGGTCAGCCCAGCGGACCCCATCCCGGCGCCACGCGCCCACCGAGGGTCAGCCCAGCACACCTCGCCCCGGCACCACGCCCCCACCGAGGATCAGCCCAGCACACCCCGCCCCGGCCCCACGCCCCCACCGAGGATCAGCCCAGCACACCCCGCCCCGGCACCACGCCCCCACCGAGGATCAGCCCAGCACACCCCGCCCCGGCGCCGCACGGCCCAACGTGCTTTCCCGCTCGACGAGTTGGTAGTCCGCCCACACCCGACGGGGTTCCGGCTCCTCCCCACCGCCGAGCCGGGCCAGTACCGACTCGACGGCGAGCCTGCCGATGGCCTCCTTGTCGGGCGAGACGGAGGTCAGCGTCACCGCGCCGAACCGCCCCTCCACCACGTCGTCGAAGCCGACGACCGCGACGTCCTCGGGCACCCTGAGCCCGCGTTCGTGGAGCACCCGCATCGCCCCGATGGCCATGGGGTCGTTGTAGGCGAAGACCGCGTCCGGGCTGCGCCCGGACTCCAGGATGCGGGCCATGGCCGCCGCCCCGTCCGCGTGGCCCCAGCCGTCGGTCGCGGCCACCAGCCCCTCGTCGGAGGGGAGTCCGGCCGCGGAGAGTTCCTCCCGCCAGCCCCGCACCCGCAGTTGGGCCGGCTCGCTGCGGCCGCGCCGCGCGCCGATGAACGCCACTTCCCGGCGCCCCAGTCGGACGAGGTGCCGGACCGCCGCACGGGCCGCGGCCACGTTGTCGATGGCGATGTGGTCGTACGGCAGGTCGTAGTCGCGCTCGCCGAGCAGCACCAGGGGGACGTTCTCGGTCTGGTCGCGCAGGTCCTCGGTCTCCAGCTCGATGGGGCTGAGGATGAGGCCGTCGATGACCCTCGCCCGGAAGCCCTGGCTGACCAGGATCTCCTGTTCGCGCCGGCCGCCGGTGTGATCCAGGAGCACGATGTAGTCGTGCGCGGCGGCGCTGTCGATGACGGCGGCGGCGAGTTCGGCGAAGTAGGGGTTGCCGAGTTCGGGCAGGGCGAGCGCGATGATCCCGGTGCGCCCCTTGCGCAGATGCCGGGCGGCGAGATTGGGCCGGTAGCCGAGCGCGTCGATGGAACGCTGGACGCGCTCACGCATGGCCGGTGTGACGTGCTGGTAGTTGTTCACCACGTTGGAGACGGTCTTGATGGAGACCCCAGCGTGCGCGGCGACGTCCTTGAGGCTGACCCGCACGGCAATCCTTTCCCAGGTCCGGGCCAGTGCGGCCGGTGCGGTTACGGGGTCGCCACCATGGCCGTGCGCCGAGTCCCCGTAAATTTTACAACGTTATACAGGCGCACTCACCGCAGTGACAAGGCACCGGACCCGAGGCTCCCCCGGCCGGCCGGGGGGACGTGTTCCCGCCAAGCGGCCGGGCCGGGGCCGGCTCCGCCGTCGAGGCGGAGGCCCTTGATCCTCTCCCGGTCGACGCCCCGGGGCCCCACCGGCCCCGCTCTCTCCGGCCCAAGCTCTCCGCGACCGCGCGCCACGCCCTCAGCGACCGCGCGCCACGCTAGCGGTCGGTCATCAGACGTTCCCTCAGTTTTCCGAACGAATCGACGGTGCGCAGCGCCGCCTTCCTGAGGGCGGGGTGATCACGGACGAAGCGGTGGGCCGCGCGGTTGGGCTCGTGGCGCATCCAGTGCAGTGCGGCCCGCGGGCCGGTGGTGCGCAACGCCCCCTCGTGGACCAGGAGTTCCCCGGTCTTGAAGGAGTTCTTGTACGCGGCGTCGCCCCGGCCGAAGTCGAAGAGCCGGATGCCCGCCGCGGCGGCGGCCTCGATCATGCGCAGGTAGAGCACCCGGCCCGGGGAGAAGGCGGCGACGGCACGGTCGTAGGAGGGGAACCAGCAGGAGAAGACCGTGCGGGAGCGGAGCCCGAAGTGCGCGGCGACGGGCCGGTCGGCGGCGTAGAGCACGGAGAGGGTGCCCGAGCAGGACGGGGAGCGGGTCGCGCCCAGGAGGTCGATCAGCTGGTTGATCCAGGGCTGGGCGAGGGGGTCACGCCGTCCGGTGCGCCGGTACTGGGCGGACTTCCAGTCCAGCAGCGCGCGCAAAGCCTGCGGGTTGTCCTCGTCGAAGACGAAGCGCAGCGGCCCGAGTTGCCGGCCCATCCGGCGCTCCTGGGCGCGCGCCGCCTTCAGGAAGCCGCGCGAGTGCGCGCGCAGATGGCTCTCGTACGCCGCGAAGCCGTCGGTCAGGTCGATGACGGGCGAGGCGAACCCGCCCGTGGCGTACGGCAGGAAGAGGCTCTGGCCGCTTTCGAGGTGGTTGAACTCCCAGGCGTGCAGCGAGCAGGCCCGCATGAGGTGCATCGCGTCCAGATCGGTGTCGGGGCGCAGCACCGCGCCCTGGCAGTCGGAGACGCCGAGGCCGACCGCGCGGCCGTGCCCCCATCGCCCCCTCTGGTAGGGGAAGAAGCCGACGGCTTCCGCGCCCCGGCGGACCGTGGCGACCTGGGTGTCGGGGCGCACGCGGCCGATGGCCTGGGTGAACTCCGCGGCCATGAAGGGGTTGGCCTCGGCGGCGGTCGCCGTCCGCAGCTCGTTCCACTGGTCGAGGTCCCTGGGGCCGAGGTCACGTGGGTGGACGACATCGATGCGCAGCGCGTTCATACGGTCTCCGAAATACGCGGGGAATCAGCAGGGGTAACGACGCGGAGGGCATCCGGTGGCGAGCGCGGGCGGCGATGGGTCCGACCGGGCCTCGGAGCGGGGGGCGGCGGTGGCGCGGCGCCGCGGCGGGACTCGACGAGGACTCCCGCGCTCCACGCGGCCGTTCGGCGGCAGCGGGAGGGCGGGTTCACGGTCATGGCTGATTCATGGTGCGCGAAAAACTTGGCAAACACCCCGGAACGGAGCGAATACCTTTTACGGAGATCCATTCGACTGTGCGCGAGTTCAGGTGAACGACGTCACCCGCGCGTGGCGGAGTCGAACGAAGTCCCGGGCAGAGGTGCCCGGGACTTCGGAGGTACGGCGCTCCCCGGTCAGGGTGTCGGGGCGGGCACCGGGAAGATCATGCAGCTGCTGGTGGCGTGGGCGAGCAGCCGCCCCCGCTCGTCGAGCAGCCTGGCCTCGGCGAGGGCGGTCTGGCGCCCACGGCTGACGACGGTTCCGACGGCCCTGACCCGGCCGGTGTCCGCCGTGATCCGCTTGAGGAACTTCACGGTCAGGTCGAGCGAGGTGTAGCCCATCCCCGGCGGCAGCGTGGACTGCACGGCACACCCCGCGGCGGAGTCGAGGAGGGTGGCGTAGACGCCGCCGTGGACACTCCCGATCGGGTTGTAGTGCTCCTCGCCCGGGGTCATCGAGAAGACCGCGCCGCCCTCCTCGACCTCGTCGAGGGTGAAGTCGAGCGTCGCCGCGATGGGCGGCGTGGGCAGTCGTCCCGCGATCATCTCCCGCAGCAGCTCCAGGCCCGAGGCGCTCCCCACGGCGGTGGCGGTGATCGAGGGGTCTTCCCACTCGTACGTACGTGTCCGTCCCATGGTTCCGCGTTCCTCCCCGCTGGCTTCTCCGATCGAAGCTAGCTGGCCGTACGGCTGACTGTCAAAGAAAAAGCCAGCGCCCTAGCATGGGGGTATGGAGTGGCTTGAGATCAGCACGGAGAACTGTCCCGTCCAGCGCACGCTCGACCTGGTCGGCGAGAAGTGGACGCTGCTGATCCTGCGCGACGCCGTCAACGGCGTACGGCGGTTCGACGAGTTCCACCGGCACATCGGCCTGTCGGAGGCGGTGCTGAGCGATCGGCTCCGCAAGCTGACCGCGTCCGGCGTCCTGACGACCGTCCCCTACCGGGAGCCGGGCAGCCGCGCCCGGAACGAGTACCGGCTGACCCGCAAGGGCTGGGACCTGTGGCCCGTGCTCATCGCGCTCCGCCAGTGGGGCGAGACGCACGAACCGGACCCCGCGGGTCCGGTCCTGGACGTGCACCACGCCGAATGCGGCGGGCAGGTCCGGGTGGTCGTCGAGTGCGCCGAGGAGCACACGGCCCTCGCGCCCAGGGAGGTCTCGGCACGGCCGGGGCCGGGGGCGCGCCGGCTGACGTAGATCCGCGCGGGCCGGGACCCGGCCGCGTCGTCGATGACGAGACGGCCGGGTCGGTTCCGGGCAGGGCGGGGCCGGGCGGGGCCGGCTGGAGTGTGCCCGGCCCCGGGGTCCGGTCAAGCGGCGTCGAGGGCGCCGGTGATCTTGCGGGTCATGTCCGTGAGGACGGGGCCGGGCTCGCCCTTGCCGGCCTGGGCGGCGGCCTCGACCGCGACCAGGACGGTGGTGCGGAAGTTGCCGGCCTCCGTCGGCTCCTGCCGGTTGAGCAGGCTCATCGCCTCGGTCAGCGCGGGCAGCACCCGGTCGGCGAGTGCGGCCACGGACCGGCCGCCGAGGTCCTCGATCTTCGACTTCTCGGCGAGTACGTGCCCGATCGGGCCGGTCGCCGAGGCCAGGGCGATGGAGCCCCGGGTGGCCGCCTTGTGCGGCGAACCGGCCGCGTCGGCGGCGGCCATCAGCGAGACGGCGCCGTAGGCGGCGGTGCGCAGGGTCTTCTTCTCCTGGTCGGTCAGGGTGATCGTCATGATGTGCTGCTCCCTCTGTGTCGGCCGCCTTCCCCGGGGCCGGGGTCGGCGTCGGCTTCCTTATGACGCAGAGTTTGCGGCGGCCCGCTTTCACCGCGGCCACAGCCCGCTTTCAGCCGGCCGCCGGACCGGGCCGGGCACTGAAACCGGACGGCGGGCGCGGCGGCGGTGCCCCCTGCGGGGCTCCCTGACCCGGCATTCCTCGGGCCTCCTCGACGCCGCTCAGGCTTCCTCGACGTCCTTGACGAACACCAGGGCGTCGATCTCCCCCAAGTGGCCCGCGTCGAGCGGCGCGTAGCCGAACCAGGGGGACGTACGCGGCGCGGGCTGGGTGTCGGCGAGGGCGGTGACGAGGCGGGGCACGTCGAGGAGGCTGCGGTCCTCGGGGAGCGCGTACAGCAGCCCCTCCAGGGTGTCCGGCGGCGGGGTGTCCACGCCCTGGTGCCGGATCGTTCCGACGGCCGTCGCGACGAAGGCGTACTCCTGGCCGAGGCGGGCGCCGACCAGCGCCCCGGCGCTCCACCAGCGCACCGGGCCGGTGTCCATCCGCATGCTGCTCGCGCGCCGTTGGAGGTGGGCGTTGTGGGCGTGGACGAGGACCGGGCCGCGCTCGGCGAGGGCGAGGAGGTTCGCGGCCATCATCTGGTCGCGGACGCCCAGCAGCCGGGACATGCGGGCGGGTGAGGTGTCGGCCATCGCGTAGTGGTAGCGGAGCAGGCCGGTGGCCGTGCGGGCGTGGAGGCGGGCCCGGTGCCAGGTGGCGCGGGGGGCGGCGGTGAGCAGGCGGGGGGTCTGCTCGTCGAGGAGCGCGGTCAACTCGTCGGCCAGCAGGCGCAGTTCCCGTGCCTCGGGGGCCCGCCCGAACGAACGGGCCGGGTTCCTCATCGCGGCGGGCTCGGTCCAGCGGTCGTCGGGGCCGAGCAGGTCGTCGAGGGTCTCGGCGGTGCAGGGCAGCAGGTGGGCGTCCATGTGGTCGGCGAGGTAGCGGTGCAGGAGGGTGAGCGCCCGCCGGGGGCTCTCGGCGCCGGTGATCTCCAGCGGTCCGTCGAACCCGGCGAAGCGCAGCCGGTCGGAGGCGGGGCGGCCCTCGTTGAACTCCCGCATCCACGCGACGAGTTCACGGTTGCCCGCCCAGCCTGCCCAGCCGTGCCCGAACCCGCGCTCCATCGCCTCGTCGAGGCCGCCCCGGCCCGAGGTGACGTAGTCGTCCACGGCCGACGCCCGCAGGCAGTCGCTCTCGACCGCGATCGTCCGGTAGCCCTCCTCCTCGACGAGGTGCCGGAAGACGTCGTTGCGCAGGCGGAGCAGGGTGCCGTCGCCGTGCGTGGGCTCGCCCAGCGCGAGCAGCCGGGGGCGGGCGGGGAACAGTCGGATGAGAGCGGCCGCGTCGACGGCGCTCGCGGTGTCCTTGATGCCAGTAGCCATACCTTCGAAGCTATCGTTGAACCTTCGGTTGAAACTTTTGACGATACTTCCCCGCTGTACGTTGGGTCTATGGGGCAGAACCTTCAAAGCGGTGTGCGGCTCAGGCCGATCGATCTGGCGCGTGGGCACGGTCTGTCCGCCCAGGCGGTCAGGAACTACGAGGAGGAAGGCATCCTTCCGGCCGCCACCCGCACCCCCAACGGCTACCGCGTCTACTCCCCGCTGCACACCCGCGCCCTGGACGCGTTCCTCGCCCTGGTCCCCGGGCACGGACACCGGACGGCGGCCAAGGTCATGCGGGCCGTGAACCGGGGCGAGGCCGAGGCTGCGTTCCGGCTCATCGACGAGAGCCACGCACAGCTCCTGGAGGACCGCGGCACCCTCCGCGCGGTCGAGAACGCGCTGCGCGACCTGGGATCGGGCGCCCCCGAGCCCGGCGCCACGGGCGCCACCTTCATCGGGCCGCTCGCCCACCGGCTCGGCATCCGACCGGCGACCCTGCGCACCTGGGAGCAGGCCGGCCTCGTACGGCCCCGGCGCGACCCACGGACCGGCTATCGCGTCTACGACGACGCGGACGTACGCGACGCCCGGCTCACCCATCAACTCAGGCGAGGCGGCTACCCGTTGGAGCAGATCGCGCCGATCGTCGCACAGGTGCGGGCGGCCGGCGGGCTGGAGCCGCTGCGCTCCGCCCTGGAGGACTGGCACGCCCGCCTGGCGGCCCGCGCACGGTCGATGCTCAGCGGCGCGGCCGCACTCGACGCCTACCTGCGTATGCGCGACTGAGTACGCCAGGCAGGCCGGTCACCGCGACAGCGGGCGCACCCCGTCCTCGTCCGTCACCTCGTACAGGTCGATCCGCAGCAGCTCGCGCACCTCGGGCGGGACGCGTTCGGCGGCCTTCACCGACGACGACGGCACGACGAGCGCGTAACGGGTGTGCGGGTCCCGGCCCGTCATCCGGCGCAGCAGCTGCCCGTAGGCGATGTCGGCGTCGATGCCCTTCTCCCGGGTGCGGCCCTTGGCCTCGCAGATCAGCCGCTCCCGGCCCCGTACGGCTTCCAGGTCGGTCCAGCGGTCCGTGGGGTCGACGGGCGTCCAGCCCTCGGCGAGCAGCCAGGTCCGGAACGCGTCGGTGACACGGTCCTCGTCGCTGTCGCGGGCCAGCATCCCGCGCAGCGCGGCCAGGTCGGCGTCCTCGCTGCGGCGCAGCCGGCCACGTCCGTCGGCGTCGAGGTCGGCGGGGCGGACGACGACCAGGCGCAGCCCGTGTGCGGGGATCTCCGTGTCGCGCCGGGCGTCGTACAGGGCCCGCTGCTCGCCCCGGTGGACGCCGCTGACGGTCATCCGGTCCGGTTTGTCGAAGTGCGGCACCGGCTGGTCGTGCTGGATCTCGCGGTACTCGACGACGAGCCGGTGTCCCGGCCAGTAGGCGTCGACGGGCAGCCTGGCACGGCGTCCGCCCGTCCCGGGATCGCCCAGCAGCCAGTCGAACTTGTGCTGGGTGGAGGCGTTCTCGCCGAGAATCCGGTTGCACAGGGCGACGACGTACGCCTCGTCGCTGTCATCTCTCGTACCCATGGCTCCGCTTCAGGACAGGACCCGGTAAGTCACGTGCGTGACCAGGCCAGTGGCGCGTGCGTGCACCTGCTCCAGGTTCAGCGGCGGGACGCCGTCGAAGAGGCGGGTTCCGGCGCCGAGGGTGAACGGCGCGATGTGCAGGCGCAGTTCGTCGATGAGGCCGGCGGCGAGGTACTGGTTGACGGTGGTGGCGCCGCCCTGGACGGCGACATCGCCGCCGACCGCCGCCGCGTGGGCCTGCGCCAGGGCGGACTCGATGCCGTCGGTGACGAAGTGGAAGGTGGTTCCGCCTCCCATGGGCTGCGGCTCGCGCGCATGGTGGGTGAGGACGAACACCGGTGCGTGGAAGGGGGGTTCGTCGCCCCACCAGCCGTTCCAGGGGCGGTCCCAGTCGCCGCGCACCGGGCCGAACATGTTGCGGCCCATGATGTAGGTCTGGGCGGCGGCCATGCGCTCGATCTCGGGCCGGTTCTCGTCGGGCGCGTCGAACATCCAGGCGTGCAGTTTCTCGCCCGTGCCGTCGCCGCCGTCGTCGCCGAACGGCCGCTTCTCCGTCTGGTCGAGCCCGGCGGAGTATCCGTCGGCCGAGATGGTGAGGTCACTGGTGACCCGGCCCGGTTGCTGTCTCATGGTGTCCTCCTTCGTCCGGGACCCCATCATCTGCCTCGGCCCGGCTTCCCGGGGCGGGACATGCCCCCGCCGTCGATTCGCACATCGGGTCGTCGCACCGGGAAACACATGTGCGGGCGGGATCGCGGCCGTGCCACGATGAAGCCGGGAAGCGAGGTCCGGTGGACGAGTTGAGACGATTCCGCGTCGCGCTGACGGCCTGGGCGGCCGGCGGGGCGCAGGCGGCGACGGCCGCCGCGTCGGCGCGCGAACTGTCCGGCGGGGTGCGGACGATCGTCCTCGTCGAGGGGGCCAGCGACCAGGTCGCTCTCGAAGCCCTGGCCGCGCGACACGGCCGCGACCTCGGAGCGGAGGGTGTCGCCGTGGTGCCGCTGGGCGGCGCGACGAACATCGGGCACTTCCTCGACGTGTGCGGCCCCGCGGGGCTCGGACTTCCCCTCGCCGGACTCTGCGACATAGGCGAGGAGCGGCACTTCCGCCGCCATCTGGAACGCGTCGGCATCGGCGCCGGTCTCGAACGGGCGGACCTGGAGCCGCTCGGGTTCCAGGTGTGCGTCGCCGACCTGGAGGACGAGCTGATCCGCGCCCTCGGCGCGGAGGAGGTGCAGCAGGTGATCGAGGCGCAGGGCGAGTCGCGCCCGTTCCACACCTTCCGCGGCCAGCCGGCCCAGCGGGAGCGTCCCGTGGAGCACCAGCTGCGGCGGTTCATGGGCACGCACAGCGGCCGCAAGGCGCTCTACGCGCAGGCGCTCGTCGCGCACCTGGACCTCCGAGCCGTACCGGCACCGCTGCAACAGCTCCTCGCGCACGTGTGACCCACCCCGGCGGGGCAGCCGCGCGGGCAACGCACGACCCGCCGTCGGCCCCCGCCGGCGGCGGTGCCGGCCGGGTCAGCCCGCGGTCCCGCCGTCCCCGGGTCCGGCCGGGCCGAGGACCGCCGGACCGCAGCCCGGAGGCAGCCGGTCGGCGACCGCCGCCACCGCGGCTTCGACGCTGTGCACCTCGCCCACGTACTCGCTCCTGGACGGGCCCTCGATACGGAACCGGCCGCCCGGCTGGGGCCGGATGAACGGGATGTCCCAGGTCCACGGATCGTCGATACGGCGGCTGAAGTGCAGCTCGCCATGGCCGGACCAGGGGAAGAGCTGCCGGAGCCGGGGCTCCGCGTGGGCGGCGCGCACCAGCGCGGTGTCGACGTAGGGGGCGGCGAGCAGCGTCCGCCACTTGGCCTCGACCCTGTCCTCGGCTTCACGGTCCGTCATGATCGGCAGTCTCGCACCGGGCGGCAGCACGGGACCAGGGGCGGGCTCAGGGAGCCGTCGGGCGGGACGGGAGCAGGGCGAGGGTGATCTCGGTCGCGCTGCGGTGCCACACGCCGCTGCGGCGGAGCATCGCGTGGTCGCCGTCCGCCATGGTGACGAAGTCCGCGCGCGCCCCGGCCTCGCGGGCGCGGCGCACGAAGGCGGCGGAGGCGTGCGGGTCGGTGACCCGGTCGCGGTCGCCGTGGAGCACGGTGACGTCCTTGTCCCGCAGATGGGCCACCGGTTCGCCCTCGGGGCACCAGGGCGCCAGCGCCAGCACAGCCCGGACCTGCGGGGCCCGCGCGGCACTCAGCGCGGTGCGGCCGCCCATGGAGTGGCCGACGAGGACGACCGGTACGTCCCCGGCGAGGCCGCGGAGTTCCTCCAGCGCGCGCCGGGTGTCGTGCAGGGGGTCGGCGTCGGCACCGTTCCAGCCTCGGACGCGGTAGCGGACCTCGCCGAGCAGGACGTCCTCCGCGCGCAGGGCCGAGACCGCGGCGCGCACGAAGGGCCGCATGCGCAGGGGCGCCGGGTGCCACGGCCTCGACGGGGCCCTGCTGTCCGCCCGTCCGCCGTGCAGGAACAGCACGGCGGCGCGCGGCACACCCGGCACGCGGCGCGTGACCAGCGCGGGGCGGGCCGTGCCGGACGTACCGGGAACGCTCTCTTCCACATGCCGCGTCATGCGTGCTCCTCGTCCGGTGCGGAATCCGGCGCGGCGTCCCGTGCGGAATCCGATACGGCGTCCCGTGCGTAATCCGTGCGGGAGTCCCGTGCGGTGCGCCCCCGTACCGGTGATGCGTGGCCGCCCGGCCGCCGGATCGGTCGGGTAACCGTACCGGGCGTGACCCATGGCCGGACCGTCGGGCCCCACCTGCGATTTCATCCTCACCGAGACCAATCCGCAGCAGGTCGGGGACCGGATTACGTCCGGAGCAGTCCCGACCACGGAGGACCCCCGTGCAAGAAGCGGTACATATCGGCAGAAACCCTTCCGCCGAACCCGACCTGCAACAGCTCGTGGGCCGTGTGGCCCTCGGGGACGAGCGGGCGTTCGCCTCGGTGTACGACGCCGTGGCGGGTTCGGTACTGGGAGTGGTGCGCGCCGTGCTGCGCGACCAGGCCCAGTCCGAGGAGGTGACCCAGGAGGTCCTGGTGGAGGTCTGGCGCACCGCGCCCCGCTACCGCCCCGACCGGGGTACGGCGATCAACTGGATCCTCACCCTGGCGCACCGCCGTGCCGTGGACCGGGTCAGGTCCGTGGAGGCGGCGGCCGCCCGGGACCACAGGGCGGCCCTGCTGGAGCGGACACCGGAGTACGACGAGGTGACCGAGCAGGTGGAGGCACGTCTGGAGCGGGAGCAGGTGCGGCGCTGTCTGCGCACCCTGACCGAGATCCAGCGGCAGGCGGTCACGCTGGCCTACTACCGCGGGCTGACCTACCGCCAGGCGGCGGAGGCACTGGCGCTTCCGCTGGGCACCGTCAAGACCCGACTGCGCGACGGACTCATCCGGCTGCGCGACTGCCTGGGGGTGACCGCGTGATCAGCGCAGATCTGCACACCATGACCGGCGCCTACGCCCTGCACGCGCTGTCCGACGAGGAGCGCGAGGCGTTCGAGCGCCATCTGCCGGGCTGCGAGGCGTGCGCGCAGGAGACCGCCGAGCTGTCGGCCACCGCCGCCCGGCTGGGTCTGGCCGTCTGTGTGACGCCCCGCCCGGAGCTGCGGGAGCGGGTGCTGCGCCGGGTCACCGGCGTACGCCAGGAGGCGCCCGGCGGCCCGCCGTCGCTCCGTTCGGGCCGTACGGTCCCTCGGGCCCGCCCGCTGTCCCGGTGGGCGCTGGCCGCCTGTCTGGCCGCCGCGGCCGCGTTCGGCGGTACGGCGGTGTGGCAGCACCAGCGTGCCGAGGACGCCGTGGAGCAGGCTCGGCAGGCCGAGCAGGGGGCGGACGCGATCGCCGCGGTGCTGTCGGCGCCGGACGCCCGGACCCGGGCCGCCGAGCTGGCCGACGGGGCCACCGGGACCGTCGTCGTCTCCCGCGGCCGGGACAAGGCCGTTTTCCTGGCCTCCGGGATGGCGTCCCCGCCCGAGGGCAGGGTGTACCAGCTGTGGTTCGACGACGGCGGCACGATGCGGCCGGCCGGGCTGATGGACCCCGGCCGCACCGACCAGGCCGTCCTGCTGGAGGGACCGGTCGACGGCGCCTCGGGCATGGGCGTCACCGTGGAGCCGGCGGGCGGCTCGAAGCAGCCCACGTCCGCACCCCTGGCCCGGATGCCCCTGCCCGCCTGATCCGGGCGGCTCGTCCCGGCGGGGCCCTCTCCCGAAGCCCCCGCCGGGGCGGAACGGTGGGGGCGGCCTCCCGGGCTGGACGGCGGAGCATTCCGCCCGGGGGGCCTGCCGTCAGGGTCCACCCGTGCGGGCCGGTCTCGGACCCGGCCGCCCGGCCGCCACCCCCGCAGAAGGCGAAACGGATGGGTCGCGGGGTGGTCCAGAGCGATCGTGGCGCCGCAGGACCAGACCGCGACCGGGGGCATGAAGTAGGTGCGGAAGTACGGACAGGCCGGCGGTTCCGCGGGCACCGGCCTGCTCCGGTCCGCAGCTCGTCTGCGACTTCTGGGGGGAGACGCCGAGTTCGTCGAAGAGGCGCGGCAGGTGCGGGTTGGCGCGCCGGTTGTGCACGATCCGGGAGTCGACGCAGTGGCGGGCCGCCCCGTCGGAGGTGGCGAGGTGGTGGGTGTTGCCGCCGAGTTGGTGCCGAGCAGGTCGTCGGCCTCGTAGAGGTTGATGTGGTGGGCCCGGCCGATCACGCACGCCGTCGTCGGCCCGGCCACGCCGGGAGCGGATCGGCGGCCCGGCGGGGATCTTCCCGGGACGGCGGGCGGAGGGACCCGCCCCGGCCCCGCGGGGGACCTCACCGGGCGGTGTTCACCGGCTCGCCGCGCCGGGCAGCTCGGCCCAGACCGTGTGGCCCCGGCCGAGGGGCCGGTCGCCCCAGCCGACGCAGAGGGCGTCGACGAGGAGGAGCCCGCGGCCTCCCCCGCACAGGTCGGCGGAGGGGTGCCGCCACCTGGCCCGTACGAGATCGGTGTCGAAGGCCGGGCCGCTGTCGGTGACCTCGATCCGCAGGCGCTGGTCGCCGGACCGGCCGCCGCGGAGGGTGAGCGCGAGCCGTACCGGCGGCATGCCGTGCAGACGGGCGTTGGTGAGCAGCTCACTGGTGACGAGGGCGGCATCGTCGGCGATGTCGGTCCGTCCCCACTGGACGAGCTGGTCGCGCACATCCCCGCGTACCCGGCTCAGGCAGGTCGTTGGCAGGCCGAGGACGCTGCCGTACGAGCGTCGCATAACGCATCAGCCCCTTCCGCTCTCACTGGTGATTCGTCGCGAGCACCGGGATCGGATGGCCTGCGGGGGCGGTGTTTTTCGTTTGTCGCGGCTTTTCATTCGTCGCGGAGGCCGGCGCGGATGGGTCGGAAACCGAATTCCGTCCGTTCGAGTGATCGACCAATCCGGGCCGGGGGGCGGTCCCGGATTCCCCCCGTGACGGACGACGAGAAGCATCCACGGAATTCCCGGAGTTGGGCGAGGCCGGCGCTGGGCGCGCTCAGCGGCGCGCTGGCGGGATTCACGGCGCTCGCCGTCGCCGAGCTGGTGTCGGCGGGGGTACGCCCGCAGGCGGGTCCGGTGGTGGCCGTCGGCGGTGCGGCGATCGACCGCACACCCGCCGCGGTGAAGGACTGGGCGATCCGCAACTTCGGCACCGACGACAAACTGGTCCTGCAGCTCGGGATCCTCGCCGTGCTGGCGCTCCTCGCGCTCGGTCTGGGAGTTCTCGCCCTGCGCCACCGGCGGGCGGGTTCCGCCGGTGTGCTCCTCTTCGGCGCGGTGGGAGCGCTGGCCGCGACCGGGCGGCCGGACTCGCCGGGGCTCTCGGACGCGCTGCCCTCGGCGGTCGGAGCGCTGGTGGGAGCGGCGGTGCTGTTCCTTCTCGTCGGCCGCCTCGGCCCGCGCGGGTCGGCGTCGGGCGGGCCGGCGGTGCCGGACGCGGGCTGGGACCGGCGCGGGTTCGTGAGGGCGGCGGGTGCGGTGGCCGTCGCCTCGGCGGGCGCGGGGGCGCTCGGCCGGGCCCTGACGGGGGCCGGCGGCCGGGAGGCGGCCGCCTCCCGCGCGGACCTCGTCCTCCCGGCGCCGGAATCGCCCGCGCCCGCCGTACCCAGGGGCGCGCGGCCGCGGATCGCCGGGATCAGCCCCTTCACGACGCCGAACGACGACTTCTACCGGGTGGACACCGCGCTGGTGGTCCCCAAGGTGGACGTCGACGGCTGGCGGCTGCGCATCCACGGCCGGGGGGTCACCCGCCCGGTCACGCTCTCCTACGACGACCTGCTCCGGCGCGAGCCCGTCGAACGCGACATCACGCTGACCTGCGTCTCGAACGAGGTGGGCGGCCCCTACGTCGGCAACGCCCGCTGGCTCGGCGTACGCCTGGCCGATCTGCTGGCCGAGTGCGGGGTCCGGCCCCCGTCCGAGCGGGGTCCCGCCGATCAGCTGGTGGCCCGTTCCGTGGACGGGATGACCATCGGCACCCCGGTCGAGGAGGTGATGGACGGCCGCGACGCCCTGCTCGCCTACGGCATGAACGGCGAGCCGCTGCCCTTCGAGCACGGCTTCCCGGTCCGCATGGTGGTGCCGGGGCTGTACGGCTACGTCTCGGCCTGCAAGTGGGTCGAGGACATCGAACTCACCACGTTCGACGCCTACGACGCCTACTGGGTCAGGCGCTCCTGGGCGCGCCGGGCGCCGGTCAAGACGCAGTCCCGCATCGACACGCCCAGGCCGTTCGCCCGCCCCTCCGCCGGCACGGTGATGGTCGCCGGAGTCGCCTGGGCGCAGCACCGCGGCATCGACAAGGTCGAGGTGCGCGTCGACGACGGCCCCTGGCAGGAGGCCCGGCTCGCGGCCGAGGCATCCCTGGACACCTGGCGCCAGTGGTCGTTCCCCTGGCAGGCCACCAGGGGCAGCCACACCCTCACCGTGCGCGCCACCGACCGCGACGGGGCGGTCCAGACCGCCCGGCGGGCCCGCACGGTCCCCGACGGGGCCACCGGCCGGCACTCGGTGGTGGTCTCCGTGGACTGAACCCCCCGAAAGCCACTTTCCCCGCACAGCCCCGCAGCGCTCGCTGCGTCAACCAACAGGAGAAACACGATGAACACCCGTATCCGCCGTATCGCGATGACCGTGTCCGTGGCCGCCGTTCTTCCCCTGGCGCTGAGTGCCTGCTCGGACGACGGCGGCGACTCCGCCGGGTCGGGATCCGCCGCCGAGGCGACGGCGTCGGCGACCGCGTCGGACGACAGCATGGCCGGGTCCAGTGCCTCCCCGGCGGACGAGCCCTTCGGCCCGGCCTGTTCCTCGGTGCCCAAGGACGGTGCCGGCTCGTTCGACGGCATGGCCGAGGACCCGGTGGCCACCGCGGCTTCCAACAACCCCGCTCTGTCCACCCTGGTGACGGCGGTCAAGAAGGCCGGTCTGGTCGACACCCTCAACAACGCGCAGGACATCACCGTGTTCGCGCCGACCAACGACGCCTTCGCGAAGATCCCCAAGGAGACCCTGGACGCGGTACTCAACGACAAGGCCCAGCTCACCAAGATCCTCACCTACCACGTGGTGGGCCAGAAGCTGGCCCCCGCGGACCTGGAGAAGGGCACGTTCGAGACCTTGGAGAAGTCGGAGCTGACCACCTCGGGCTCCGGCGAGTCCTACACGGTCAACGACTCCTCGAAGGTGGTCTGCGGCAATGTGAAGACCGCCAACGCCAACGTGTACATCGTCGACACCGTGCTGATGCCCGAGAGCTGACGGAACCCCCGCTGCCGGGCGCCGTCACCGTGGTGCCCGGCGGCGGGTCGCGCCGTCTGCGCGTCGCTCAGAGCTTCAGGGTGAACCAGATCGTCTTGCCCTCGTCCGTGGGGCGGACGCCCCAGCTGTGGGTGAGGGTCTGGACGAGGATCAGTCCGCGTCCGGATTCCTCGTCCTCGCCGGCCGGGCGGGGCTTGGGGAGCTGGGAGCTGCGGTCGCTCACCTCGACCGTGAGATCGGTGTCGGTGCGGTGCAGCCGTACGCCGATGGGGCCCTGGGCGTGCTGGACGGCGTTGGTGAGCACCTCGGAGAGCAGCAGCCGGGCGTCGTCGGCGGTGTCGGTGCAGCCCCACGAGGAGAGAGCCTTGCCGAGGAAGGCGCGGCCCTCGTGCACCGCGGTCGGGACGGCGGGCAGATGGGTGGTGACGCTGGCGAGCGGAGCCGCGGGCAACTGGGTGAGCAGGAGCGTCACATCGTCGTTGTGGCCGTCGGCGTCCGGCAGCAGCGCGGCCAGCACATGGTCGGCGACGGCCTCCAGGCCGGGCGCCTCGGCGCCGAACAGGCCGTAGAGGACGGTGGTCAGCGCGGTGAGCTGGTCGCCGATGTCGCTGCCCGGTGTCTCGACGAGCCCGTCGGTGTAGAGGACGAGCGTGGCCCCGGGCGGGATCGTCGACTGGGACTGCTGGAACAGCACCCCTCCCACGCCGAGGGGGGTGTTGACGGGCGCCGGGAGGCTGCGCACGCCCTGCCCCGGGGTGGCTATGAGGATGGGGAGGTGTCCGGCGGAGCAGACGGTGACCTCGCCGTCGTCGGCCGCGATCACCAGGTAGCAGCAGGTGACGAGCTGGTCGGGTACGTCCAGGTCGGCGACGCAGCTGTCCAGCGCCTGCATGAGCTGGCGGGGCTGCATACCGGTCTTGGCCAGGGCGTGCGCGGCGGAGCGCAGCTGGCCCATGACGGCCGCCGCCTCCAGGCCGCGGCCCATGACGTCGCCGATGAGCACGCCGACCCGGCCGGCACCGAGCGGGATGAGGTCGAACCAGTCGCCGCCGACCCCGGCGCCCTGGGTGGCGGGCCGGTAGCGGCTCGCGGTGACCAGTCCGGGCACCGCGGGCGGTGTGCCCATCAGGCTGCGCTGAAGGGTGAGCGCGACATGCCGCTGCTGTTCGTAGAGTGCGGTCAGCTCCGCCTCGGCGCGCTTGCGGTCGCTGATGTCCCGCACGATGGCGCAGGCGCCGATCACGGTGCCGTCCGGCGCGTGGGTGGGCCAGAGGGTGACGTCCACGTCGAGCAGCTGGCCGGCCTTGGTCCGGCGCAGCGTCTCGAAGTGCTCGACCTTCTCGCCCTGGCGGAGCCGTTCGAGCAGGAGGTCGATCTCGGCGGCGTGCCCGGAGGGTGCGAGCAGGCCGACGCGGTGGCCCTTGACCTCGTGGGCGGTGTAGCCGTACAGCCGCGCGGCGGCGGCGTTCCAGTAGGTGATGTGCCCGTCGAGGGTCACGGCGAGGATGGCGTCCTGGGACGATTCGACGAACGCGGCGAGTTCGTTGATCCGGGCCTCGGCGGCCTTGCGTTCGCTGACGTCCCGCACGGCGGCCGAGACGAGCAGTCCGTCGGCGGTCTCCAGGGGGCTGAGGCTGATCTCGACGGGGAACTCGGTGCCGTCCTTGCGCAGCCCGTGCAGTTGCAGCCCGGCGCCCATCGGGCGCACCTGGCGGGCGCCGGCGTAGTCGGCGCGGTGCAGGGAGTGGTGGGCGCGGAAGCGGCCGGGGATCAGCATCTCGACCGGGCGGCCCAGCAGTTCGTCGCGGCGGTGGCCGAAGAGGGTCTCCGTCTGGGCGTTGACGAGCTTGATGGTCCCGGTGTCGTCGACGATCACCATCGCGTCCGGCGCCGCCTCCAGCAGCCCCCGGAACCGCTCCTCGGCGGCCTTGCGCTCGCTGACGTCCCGTACCGCGGCCGAGACGAAGAGCCCCTCCGCGGTCTCCAGGGGGCTGAGGCTGATCTCGACGGGGAACTCGGTGCCGTCCTTGCGCAGCCCGTACAGGTCCAGCCCGGCGCCCATCGGGCGCACCTGGCGGGTGTCGGAGTAGCCGGAGCGGTGCAGCGCGTGGTACGCGCGGAAGCGGTCCGGGACGAGTATCTCCACCGGGCGGCCCAGCAGTTCGTCGCGCCGGTAGCCGAAGAGGGTCTCCGTCTGGACGTTGACGAGGTTGATGATGCCCGCGTCGTCGACGATCACCATCGCGTCCGGCGCCGCGTCCAGCAGTCCCCGGAACCGTTCCTCGGTGGGGAGTGCCGCTTCGGCTCGACCGTCCATGCCCGCCCCCGGAATTCACCATCGGCAACTTTGCTCGGCCCATCTCAGCGCACCGGCCGCCCATGTACTCCCATATGTCCGTTACTGGCCGTACGTGAGCCGATCTTGTCCGTCGGCGGAACGTTTCCCGCCAGGCCGTGGACGTGCCTGGACCCGCCGTTCGATTCCGGCCAACCCTCGTTCGTCCCGGCGGGTCGCCAGGCATGCGCACGGCCTGGCGGGGCACCTGCGTCGGTGAGTGACGGCAGCGAACAGTGACGACCAGGAGGCTCTCCGTGCTGATGGCACATCCCGCGGTGCTGAGGAATCTGATCGAGCAGTACGAGGCCCTGAGTGCGCTGGACGCCGGGGCCGGTGGCCCGGAGGTGCGCAGGCGCATGGACGACGTGGCGTACACCCTGTGCGTGTCCACGGGGACCCGTGACATCGACTCCGCGCTGGTGGCCGCCCGGCACCGGCTGCCCGGCGCGCGTCCCGAGGACGACTCGCTGCTGACCGCGCCCGCGGCCGGCGCCTGAGCGGGCGCACGGCTCAGGCGGGATAGGCGTGGGTCTGCGCCGCCTTGACCGTCGCCCAGACCTCGGCACCCGGATGGAGGTCGAGTTCGGCGGCGGCGATGGTGGTCAGGTCTGCGGCCAGCGGGAGTTCGCCGCCGAGGGCGGCGCGGATCTGGTCGCCATGGGTCTCCAGGCCGGTCACCTCGCAGCGCCACAGGTTGCGGGCGCTGGACCCGGTGGGGCGTTCGCGGTGGAGGGTGACGGCGCTCGGCGCGAAGGCCACAAAGACCGGGCCGGTCAGCTCCTCGGTGGTGGTGATCACCGGCCCGCCGCCGACCCGGACGGCGTGACCGTCCGCCTCGCCCCGGTAGAGGTTCAGTCCGACCAGGTGGGCGATGTAGTCGGTGCGGGGACGGCGGGCGATGCCGGAGGGCGTGCCCTCCTGGACGCTGCGGCCGTCCTCGATCACCACCAGGTGGTCGGCGAGGACCATGGCGTCGAGCGGGTCGTGGGTGACGAGCACGGCGACCGCCTCGAAGTCGGCCAGGTGGTGGCGGAGCTGGGCACGCACTTCGAGGCGGGTGCGGGCGTCGAGGGCGGCGAGCGGCTCGTCGAGGAGCAGCAGGCGCGGGTGGGTGGCGAGCGCGCGGGCGAGGGCGACGCGCTGCGCCTGCCCGCCGGAGAGCCGGCGGGGCCTGCTCGCGGCGTGCTCGGCCAGCCCCATGCGGTCCAGCCAGCGGGCGGCCTGGGCGCGGGCCTCGGCGCGGCCCGCTCCGTGACAGCGCGGTCCGAAGGCCACGTTGTCCAGGGCCGACAGGTGCGGGAAGAGCAGGTAGTCCTGGAAGACGACGCCGACCGGGCGGGACTCGGGAGGCAACTCCTCCAGGTCGATGCCGTCCAGGCGCAGGTGCCCGTCGGACAGCGGTACGAGACCGGCCAGCGCGCGCAGCGCGGTCGTCTTGCCCGCGCCGTTGGGGCCGAGCAGGGCGACGACGTCGCCGGGGGCGGCGCGCAGGGACACGTCGAGGCGGAAGGAGCCGCGCTCGACGACGAGCCGGGCGTCGAGTCCCTCACCGCCCGGGGCGGGGGAGGCGACGGGTCTCTCGGTGGCGGTCATGTCGTCCCCGTGGCTGTGGTTGGTCGTGTCTTCGCGGTGGCTGTCGTTGGTCGTGTCGTCGCGGTGGCGGTCATCGGTCGTGCCTCATGACGTCCCGACGGCGGTCGTGAGTCGTGTCGTTCGGGAACAGGCCACGCCCCATGTCCTCCCGGAACGGGCCAGGACTCGCGCCGTCCCGGAGTCGGCCAGGGCTCGTACCGTCCCGGAGTCGGTCCAGGGCCGTGCCGTCCCGGTCTGCGTCATGACGCCGTCATCCAGCGGTCGCGCAGGCACGCCAGCACCGCGACGGACACGGCGAGCAGGACCAGACTGAGGGCGATGGCCGCCTCCGGGTCGCTCTGCAGGGCGAGGTACACCGCGAGCGGCATCGTCTGGGTACGGCCGGGGAAGTTGCCGGCGAAGGTGATGGTCGCGCCGAACTCCCCCAGGGCCCGCGCCCAGGCGAGGACGGCGCCGGCCGCGACCCCGGGTGCGATCAGTGGCAGGGTGACCCGGCGGAACGCGGTGAAACGGGAGGCGCCCAGCGTCATGGCGGCCTCCTCGTAGCGCGGGTCCGCGGCGCGCAGTGTGCCCTCCACGCTGATGACGAGGAAGGGCATGGCCACGAACGCCTCCGCCACGACCACCCCGGCCGTGGTGAAGGGCAGGGTGATCCCGAACCAGGCGTCGAGCCACTGCCCCACGACCCCGTTGCGGCCGAGCGCCATCAGCAGCGCCACGCCCCCGACCACGGGCGGCAGGACCAGCGGGAGGGTGACCAGCGCGCGCAGGAGGCCGCGGCCCGGGAACTCGACCCGGGCCAGCAGCCAGGCCAGCGGCACCCCGAGGACCAGGCTGACCCCGGTCGCCGCCGTGGCGCAGACCAGGGAGAGCTGGAGCGCCTGCCACACCTCGGTGCTGGTCAGCAGCTCGGGCATGCTGCTCCAGGGGGCCCGGATCAGCAGCGCTACGAGGGGGACGACCAGGAAGGCGAGCCCGATCAGCGCGGGCAGCAGCAGGGGGAGCGGCACGGACCCGCGGCGCGCGGCGCGGCGGCGGGTGCCGCGGGCGGTCCTGCCCGGCGCCGGTGAGGGGAGGGTCACGGTGCGAGGAATCCGGCCTCGGTCAGGACCTGCCGTCCCTCGGCGGACCGGACGAGCGCGATGAACGCCTCGGCGGCCTCGGTGTTCCGCGACTCCTTGAGCAGGGTGATCGGGTAGTCGTTGACGGCATCGGCGGACTCGGGGAACTCCACGCCCTCCACCTTGTCACCGGCGGCCTTCACATCGGTCTTGTACACGACGGCGGCGTCGGCCTCCTTGAGCACCACCTTGTTGAGGGCGGACTTGACGTCCTCCTCGTAGGAGACCGGGGTGAGCTTCAGCTCGCTCGCGTCCAGGACCTTCTGCGCGGCGGCACCGCACGGCACCGCCTCGTCGCACAGCACGACCTTCAGGCCCGCGCCGGTGAGGTCCTTCAGGGAGGCGATCCTGTCGGGGTTGCCCGGCAGGGTGGCGATCTCCAGTTCGTTGCGGACGAAGGTGACGGGGGTGCCCGCTGCGTCCCCCGCGTCCGTGACGATCTTCATGGTCTTGGGGCTGGCCGAGGCGAACACGTCGGCGGGGGCGCCGCCGGTGATGCTCGCGGCGAGCGCGTCGCTGCCCCCGAAGCTGAAGGTGACCTCGGTGCCGGGGTGTTCCTCCTCGAACCGTTCGCCCAGCGTCTCGAAGCTCTCCTTGAGGGAGGCGGCGGCGAAGACGGTCACCTCGCCGGACAGCTCCCCCGACGCGGCGTCCGACGCAGGGGCGGATGAGTCGGCGGCGTCGGAGGAGTCGGACGACGAGCACGCGCCCAGGGCCAGCACCGCCGCGGCGCCTGCCCCGGCCACCTGCAGGGTCCGACGTGTCCGGCGCATGGAACGGGTCATCACGGGTCCACTCCCTCTGGTCCTCGGCCTCCGGTCCTCAACGGACTCGGCCTGTGACGATGATAATGCCGCAGCTGCAAGGCAAAACACCCTTATCGCATCGCATGATCTGCTGATGAAAACCTCTACCCTCGCATGTGCGTTTGTACGGGGCGTCTCTTCGGGTACGGTCACCGGGGAGGTGACAGCCCGTGAGCCAGTCCCTTGAGGCCGCCCCGGCGGCGAGCGGCGCGGCGGCGGAACTCGTCCTGGTCGGCGATCTGCGCCGTCCCGCCCGGCTGAGGGTGCCCGATCTGCCGGCCTGGCCGCAGCACCGGGCGGAGGTCGACTTCGAGTGCGCCTCCAGCGGCGTCCGCCGCCACACCTTCACGGGTGCGCTCCTGCACGACGTGCTCATGGACGCCCGTCCGCGCTTCGACCCCGCCCGCCGCAAGGACCGCCTGCGCTTCCTGATCGCCGTACACGGCTCCGACGGCCACCACGCGCTGCTGTCCTGGGCGGAGATCGACCCCGACTTCGGCCGGGCGCCCGTACTGCTCGGGGCCACCCTGGACCACACCTCGCTCGACCCCGCCGGAGCCCAGCTCGTCCTGCCGCAGGACCGCTGTGGCGTCCGGTACGTCAGCGGCATCCGTTCGATCCGGGTGGACGGTGGATACAGCGCCTGGGAATCGCGGCCGCCCGGTCCGGCGTAGGGTGTTGCGCGCGTTGCGGGAACGCGTGAGCGACGACAGGAGGCCGTGGTGGCCGGAACCAAGCCCACCGGGACGACGGTCGCCGAGGTGATGGCCGAGCTGGCCGCGCTGGAGGATCCGAAGGCCCGCGCGGTGAACGAGCGGCACGGCGACGACCACGGCGTGAACCTGGGCAAGCTGCGCGCCGTCGCCAAGCGGCTGAAGACGCAGCAGGAACTGGCCCTCGGGCTCTGGAGGACCGGCGACACCGCGGCCCGGCTGCTGGCGCTGCTGATCTGCCGGCCCAGGGCGTTCGAGCGGGACGATCTGGACGGCATGCTGCGGGAGGCCCGCGCGCCCAAGGTGCACGACTGGCTCGTGAACTACGTGGTGAAGAAGAGCCCGCACGCCGAGGAGCTGCGGGTGGCGTGGACGGCCGATCCGGACCCAGTGGTAGCGAGCGCCGGCTGGGCGCTGACCACGGAGCGGGTGGCGAAGAAGCCCGAGGGCCTGGACCTGCCCGGGCTGCTAGACGTCGTCGAGGCGGAGATGAGGGACGCTCCGGACCGGCTGCAGTGGGCGATGAACCACTGTCTGGCGCAGATCGGCATCGAGCACGCCGGGCACCGGGCCCGCGCCCTGGACATCGGGGAGCGCCTGGAGGTGCTCAAGGACTACCCGACCCCCAAGGGCTGCACCTCCCCCTTCGCGCCGGACTGGATCAACGAGATGGTGCGCCGCAAGGGCGAGCAGCCGGCCGCCTGAGCGGACGCCGAGAGGCCGGGTCCGGGCGTTTTTGTCACGCGCCTGTCTAGACCCGCGCGGGGCGCGTGTTCCACGGTGGTTCCCGCCCTGCGACCGGAGCCGTCTGGAAGGACCCGCCCGTGAGACGAAGGCACTTCGTGGCCGGCGCCGTGGGCACCCTCGCGGGACTCGGTCTGGCCCCGGACCCGTCCGGGGCCGCCCCAGCCCCGGCCCGCGCCGACACCTCCCGGGTCGGCGCCTCCCGCGCGTCGAAGGCCGTGCCGCGGGGCTGGCGGCCGGTGCCGGTGCACGGCGGCACTGCGCCCGCCCGGCTGAGCCGGATCTCCGCCCTCGGGCCGTCCCTCGCGTGGGCCGTCGGCGAGGAAGAGGTCGCGCGGGCCTCAAGCGGACGGGCGCTGGCCGTGGTGTGGAACGGTGAGACCTGGATCAAGTGCGACCTGTCCCATCTCGGCCACACCCGCCTGAGCGACGTGGCCGCCGCCGGGCCGGCCGCCGCCTGGAGCGTGGGCGCTCGGGTGAAGGGCTTCAGCCCGTTGCTGCGCTGGGACGGAACGACCTGGCAGCAGATCGCGTTCCCCGGCTGGGACGCGCGGGACGTACAGCTGAACGCGGTGGCCGTCGGCCCCGACGGGCGGGTGTGGGCCTGCGGCGAGCGGGAGGGAGCCGTCGGGCTGCTGTGCCGGGCACGGGGGCGCTGGCGGTGGCTGGACCCGCTGCCCGTGGCGGGCGCGACCCTGCACCGGGTCGTGGTGAGCACGTCCGGCGAGGTGTGGGTGTGCGGGGAGCGGTCCGAGGGAGGCGGCTGGTACGGGCTGGTGGCGCGGTGGGACGGCGGGTGGACGGTCCTGCCCACGATCCCCGGGCTGCGCCTGGGACTCGCCGACGTCCACCCGGCCTGCGCGGACGACGTGTGGGCGGTGGGGAGCGCGGCGGGCATCGGGGTGATGGCCGGCCGCCCCGGCACCCCCTCCCTGAACCACTGGGACGGCACGGCCTGGACCCAGCTCGATCCGGGCTTCGGGCTCGGCGCGCTGACCGGTATCGCGGGGGACGCGGAGGGCCGCGCCGCGTGGATCTGCGGCCTGGATTACGAGCACCCGGGCGCCGGCACCTACCTGCGCCGCGAGGGCGACGCCTGGACGGTGGTCCGCGGCCCCGGCGGGGCGGCACCGGAGCTGGGCCTCAACGATGTGACGGCGGTGCCCGGCACGGACGGTTTCTGGTCCGTGGGCACGACCGGGCGGGTGTTCGCGCCGGCCGCCGAGGCGTACACCGAGCGCCCCGACGGCTGAGCGGCCCGGCACCCACGGGCGCCGGGCCCGGGCCCCGGTCTGCCCCGGCCCGGTCAGCCCCGGCGGGCCGCCCGTCAGCGGCGGACGCCGCCCGTAGGGCCGTAGCGCCGTTCGAAGCGCTCCACGCGCCCCGCGGTGTCCAGCACGCGCGCGGTGCCGGTGTGGAACGGGTGGCTCGCCGACGAGATCTCGACGTCGACGACCGGATAGGTGTTGCCGTCCTCCCATTCGACGGTCTGCGTGGCGTCGAGGGTGGACCGGGTCAGCAGGGTGAATCCCGCCGCGCGGTCCCGGAAGACGACCGGACGGGTGACGGGATGGATTCCGGGCTTCATTCGTTGTCCTTTCTCATGGCCTCCACCGCCGAAACGGCGGGAGGCGGGCGTCAGCGTTCCTCGCGGAAGAGGACGTGGGCGCCGGCGACCGGGTCGTACTTGCGCAGGACCAGCCGGTCGGGGTCGTTGAGGCGGCTCTTGCGGGTCACGTAGGTGACACCGGTGCCGGCCGTCGACCTGAGCTTCACCACGGGTCGTGCCGTACTGCGTGCCATGGGGGACTCCCTTCCTCCGCCATGCGAGCCGATTGACTCGAACATGCCAGACATGCCTCTCAACACGGCATCCCGCCCGCGCATTCCCCGGGCCCGACAGCCGTACCCGCCCGCAGGTCACACATGCGTGTGACAGCCGAAGGGGTGGCCTCCGCGAAATCGGCCGTGTCCGGAACGGGGCGACACCCCGAAAGGCGCGCCCGGTGCGCGACCGGCCGAACGGCCCATTCCGAGGATCGCCTCCACAGAATTCACCAAGTACGCCCATAACCTCGTCATACGAATTCCCGGCCTGCTCGGCAGGCTGTCCCGCAAGGACAGCCGTCAGGCCCTTTCGCTCCCCCATTCCTGGAGAAACAGATGCGCGTTGCCGTGACCGGTGGCGGTGGGTTCCTTGGGTCGCACCTGTGCGAGGCGCTGTTGCGCCGCGGCGACTCGGTGGTGTGCCTCGACAATTTCTCGACCGGTGACCCCGAGAACATCGCACATTTGCTGTCCGACCCCGATTTCGAGTTCCAGCACGCCGACGTCAGCGTGTCGGTGGAGGTGACCGGCCGCGTCGACGCCGTCGCCCACCTGGCCTCCCCCGCCTCCCCTCCCGACTATCTGCGCCAGCCGCTGGAGACCCTCGCCGTGGGCAGCCGCGGCACCGAGCACGCCCTGCGCCTGGCCCTGCGCCACAACGCCCGCTTCATCCTCGCCTCCACCAGCGAGATCTACGGCGATCCGCTGGTCCACCCCCAGGACGAGGGGTACTGGGGCAACGTCAACCCCATCGGCCCGCGCAGCGTCTACGACGAGGCCAAGCGCTACGCCGAGGCGGTCTCGGCCGCGTACCGCCGCACCCACGGCGTCGACGTCGGCATCGCCCGGATCTTCAACACCTACGGCCCGCGGATGCGGCCCCACGACGGCCGGGTGGTGTCCAGCTTCATCACCCAGGCCCTCACCGGCGAACCGCTCACCGTCTACGGCGACGGCACCCAGACCCGCAGCTTCTGCTACGTCGACGACCTGGTCCGCGGGCTGGTCGCGCTGCTGGACTCCCGCGAGCCGGGCCCGTTCAACCTCGGCAACCCCGTCGAGTACACCGTCGCCGAACTGGCCGCCATGGTGCGCGGGATGACCGGCTCCTCCTCCGAGGTGCAGCACCACCCGCTGCCCGTCGACGACCCGGTCCGCCGCCGCCCGGTGATCACCCGCGCCCGCGAGGCGCTGGGCTGGGAGCCGGAGATCGGCATCACCGAGGGCCTGCGCCGGACCGTCGCCTACTTCGGCGCCCACCCCGACCGGCTCGGCGCTTCGGCCGCCGCGATCCGCGGCGGACAGGACGAGACGGTCCCGGTACCCGCGGCCGCGGCCCCGGTGGGCGTCCCGCAGACGATCCCCGGCCCGGCCACCGGCGTACCGTCCGCCTCCGTCGCCGCGCCGCCCGCCGCCTCCGGAAGCTGAACCCCGCCGGGGCCGTACCGCCGGCCCCGGCCCGCCCTCCCCTCCCCGCATCGCACGGCCCGCCTCAGCGCCGCCTGGAGAAGCCTCCGCCATGACCTCGTTGGAGCAGGGTCCCGCCCAAGGGACCTCCACCGTCCAGAGCCCCCAGCACCTCGCCCCCGCTCCCGGCGCCGCCGAGGACTGGGGCGCGCTCGGCGAACAGATCCGCTACCTGTCCGGGGGCGCCGTGGCGTCCATCGGCCCGGACGGCCCCGTCCTCGCGCGACCGCCGCGCGGCCTGACTGTGCGTCCGTCCTGCTTCCTGCGCGCCTTCTCGCGCCTCGACCGCGTCCTCGTCGCGCTGCTCTCCCTGGGCTGGGCCGCCTGTCTGGTCTGGTTCTGGGTCTGGTGGCTCCAGCCGTCCCACCGCATCGGCTGGCCCGGCCTGGTGATCAACAGTGCCCTGCTGCTCTACCTGGCCTACCTCCCGGGCCACTTCCTCGTGGCCCTGTTCCGGATCCGGCGCTTCGACCCGGCCGTCCGGGTCCCCGCGCTGCGCACCGCGTTCGTGGTCACCCGCGCTCCCTCCGAGGGCTGGGACATCGCCCGCGCCACCCTGGAGGCGATGCTCGACCAGGACTTCCCGCACGCCTACGACGTGTGGCTGTGCGACGAGGACCCCAGCCAGGAGATCCTCGACTGGTGCCGCGCCCGCGGTGTCAACGTCTCCTGCCGACGCGGCCGTGCCGACTACCACCGGGCCGACTGGCCCCGGCGCACCCGGTGCAAGGAGGGCAACCTCGCCTTCTTCTACGACCACTGGGGCTATGCCCTGTACGACGTGGTCGCCCAGCTCGACTGCGACCACGTGCCCACGCGCGGCTACCTCACCGAGGTCGTCCGCCCCTTCGCCGACCCCTCCATCGGCTACGTCTCGGCGCCCAGCATCTGCGACACCAACGCCGACGAGTCCTGGGCGGCGCGCGGCCGGCTCTACGGAGAGGCCGTCCTGCACGGCCCGGTGCAGCTCGGCCACTCCGCCGGGCTCGCCCCCCTCTGCATCGGCTCCCACTACGCCGTGCGCACCCAGGCGCTCAGGGACATCGGGGGCCTCGGCCCCGAGCTGGCCGAGGACTTCTCGACCACCTACCTGCTCAACTCCGCAGGCTGGCAGGGCGCGTTCGCCATCGATGCGGAGGCGCACGGCGAGGGGCCGCTCACCTTCGGCGCGATGATCACGCAGGAGTTCCAGTGGTCCCGCAGCCTGGCGGTCATGCTCCTGGGGGCGCTGCCGCGTCAGCTGTCCCGCATGTCGCTGAAGCTGCGCATCCGCTTCGTGGCGGTGCTGCTGTACTACCCGCTGCTCGCCGCGGCGACGCTGACGGCGCTCCTGCTGCTGCCGATCGCCGCCGTCACCGGCGCGCCCTGGATCTCCGTCAACTACTTCGAGTTCCTCGGGCACATGTGGAGCATGTCGTTCTGGCTGTTCCTGCTGGTCCTGCTCTGCCGCCGCCGCGGGCTGCTGCGTCCGAAGAACACCCCGGTCATCAGCTGGGAGATGTGGCTCTTCGGACTCTCCCGCTGGCCGTACGTCGCATGGGGCGTC
This sequence comes from Streptomyces sp. NPDC000983, assembly GCF_040299205.1. Classification (NCBI taxonomy): domain Bacteria; kingdom Bacillati; phylum Actinomycetota; class Actinomycetes; order Kitasatosporales; family Streptomycetaceae; genus Streptomyces; species Streptomyces sp. NPDC000983. The sequence continues at coordinate 189,402 of NZ_JBEPBM010000014.1, forward strand.
CTCGCCGCGGTCGTGCAGAAGCTGCGCCCCCGCCAGATCACCTTCAAGGTCACGCCGAAGAAACGCGCCGGGCTCGAACCACTGCCGCTGCGCACGGTCGCCCCGTACCTCCTGATCACGCTCCTGCTGTCGTGTTCCTCCCTCGTCGGCCAGTTCCGCGGCCCCGCGGTCGGCTACGTCTTCCTGTGCATCCTCGGTGCCGTCTCCTACGCCTTCGTGACGCTCGCGGTCGGCGCGCTGCATGTGCGGGAGACCCGGCGGGCCACCGGCGCCCCGGTCCGCCGCGCCCTGGGCACGGCGGCGCTGCCGCTGACGGCCGGGGTGCTGGCCCTGCTCCCGCTGGGGCTCTCGATCGCCGTCTTCCCCACCTATCTCACCGGCTTCTACGCCTGGTGACGGCCTTCGCGGCCGCTACCAGAACCTTCGAGAAACGAGGTCCCCCGTGCCCCGGACCATCCTGGTCACCGGTGGCGCCGGCTTCATCGGCAGCCACACCTGTGTCGAACTCCTCCGCGTCGGCCACGAGGTGGTCGTGCTCGACGACCACTCCAACAGCTGCCCCGAGGTCCTCGAACGCGTCGCGAAGACCGCGGGCCGTCCGGTCGCCGCGGCCCATGTCGCGGACGTACGGGACCGCCGGGCCCTGGACGAGGTCTTCGACCGCCACCCGATCGACGCGGTGATCCACTTCGCGGCGAAGAAGGCCGTCGGTGAGTCCGTCCGGATCCCCGTCACGTACTACGACATCAACGTCGGGGGCACCACGACCCTGGTGTCGGCGATGCACGACCACGGGGTGCACCGGCTGGTGTTCTCCTCGTCCTGCTCGATCTACGGCAACGCCACGACCGTGCCGCTGACCGAGGACTCCCCGGCCGCGCCCACCAATCCGTACGCCACCACCAAGTGGACCTGCGAGCGGATCCTGGCGGACCTGTGCCGTCACGTCCCCGAGATGCGGGTGCTGGCGCTGCGGTACTTCAACCCCGCCGGCGCGCACCCCGACGGGGAACTCGGCGAGGACCCGCGCGGCGTACCGAACAACATCATGCCGTTCCTCACCCAGATCGCCGTGGGCCGCCGGGACGAACTCAGCGTCTTCGGCGACGACTACCCGACCCCCGACGGCACCGGCATCCGCGACTACCTCCACGTCATGGACGTCGCCGACGGGCACCGGGCCGCCCTCGACCACATCGACGACGAGCCCGGCATGCGGGTCCTCAACCTCGGTACCGGGCGCGGCGCGTCCGTCCTCGACCTCGTCACGGTCTTCGAGGAGGTCACCGGCCGGCCGATCCCGTACCGCGTCACCGCGCGGCGCCCCGGCGACGTCGCCGAACTCGTCGCGGACCCGACGAAGGCCATGGCGCACTGGGGCTGGACCGCCCGCCGCGACCTGGCCGCGATGTGCCGCGACGCCTGGAACTTCCAGCAGCGCAACCCCTACGGGTACGCACCCTGACGCGTGTACCCGCGGGCCGGTTCGCGCCCCCATCGCCTCAGACAGGAGCAAGCGCATGCGGTTGACCGTCATCGGTACGGGATACCTCGGAGCTGTGCACGCCGCGTGCATGGCCGACATCGGGCACGACGTGCTCGGGATCGACGTCGACGCCGAGAAGATCAAGGCCCTCGCCGAGGGCAGACCCCCCTTCCACGAGCCGGGTTTCGCCGATGTGCTGACCCGGGCCCTCGCCTCCGGGCGCCTGCGTTTCACGACCGACCTGCGTGCGGCCGCGGCCCACGGCGAGGTCCACTTCGTGTGTGTGGGCACGCCCCAGCGCGCCGGCTCCAAGGCCGCCGACCTGCGCCATGTGGACGCCGTCGTCGACGGGCTGGCGCCGCATCTGCGCACGGACTGCCTGGTGGTGGGGAAGTCGACCGTGCCGGTGGGCACGACCGCCCGGCTGTCCGCCCGGATCGCCGGCCTGGTACCGGCGGGGGTCCGGGTGGAGACCGCCTGGAACCCCGAGTTCCTGCGTGAGGGCTTCGCGGTCGAGGACACCCTGCGGCCGGACCGGATCGTGGTGGGCGTGACCGGCCCGGACGCCGACGCCACGCTGCGCGAGGTGTACGCCCCGATGCTGGCGGCGGCCGTGCCGTACATCAGCACCGATCCGAACACCGCCGAGCTGGTCAAGGTCGCGGCCAACTCCTTCCTCGCCACGAAGATCTCCTTCATCAACGCGATGGCCGAGATCTGCGACGCGACCGGCGCGGACGTCGTCACCCTCGCCGACGCGCTCGGCCACGACACCCGTATCGGCCGCAGGTTCCTGCGGGCCGGGCTCGGCTTCGGCGGCGGCTGTCTGCCCAAGGACATCCGGGCGTTCGCCGCGCGGGCCCAGGAGCTGGGGGTCGGTCCGGTGGTGGACCTGCTGGAGCGGGTGGACGAGATCAACGAGCGGCAGCGGACCCGGACGGTCGCGCTGGCGCGCCAGATGGCGGGCGGCGAACTGACCGGGCGGCGGATCGCCGTACTGGGCGCCACCTTCAAGCCCGACAGCGACGACGTACGGGACTCCCCGGCGCTCGCGGTGGCCTCGGCCCTGCACCGGGAGGGCGCCGAGGTCCGCGTCCACGATCCGGTGGGCGCCGCGAACGCCCGGCTGGCCCACCCTCACCTGCTGTGCGGCTCGGACCTCGCCCTTGCCTGCGCCGATGCCGACCTGGTGCTGCTGCTGACCGAGTGGGACCACTACCGTGACGTGGACCCGGCGCGGCTGGCGCGCGTGGTGGCGAAGCCGCTGGTGCTCGACGCCCGCAACGGCCTTCCGCACGAGGTGTGGCGGGCCGCCGGCTGGACGGTCAAGGCGCTGGGCCGGCCGGCGCCGTCGGACCGGCTGCCCGTCCCGCAGTCGGCGGAGCCCTTGCGGACCACGATCGGCTCACCCGCGGGCCGGCCCCACGTCCCGTCGGCGGCGGTGACGGCGTTGCCGTCGTAGCTCAGCGCGGAAACCGGCTGCGCCCCTGTGTTCCTGACCGGCGGTCGGGAGCACAGGGGCGCGGTCGTGCGCGGGCGCGGGTCAGCGGCGGGCGCCGGGCTGGGCGGCGCCGGGCAGGGGGAAGTCCGGGAGCGGGTTGCCGAAGTAGTCGAGTTCGCCGAGTCCGGGGCGGGAGGCCGGGGGGCCGAGGGTCACCGGGGTGCGGGGCGCGCAGCGGGGTTCGAGGTTGCGGGCGTCGGGCCAGTCGGGGACGCGGACGGACAGACCGCTCAGGCACAGGTCGTCGTCACTGCCGGTGGGCCGGCCGTCGAGCGTCTCCTGCCCGGACGCCGCGCGCCAGGCGTCCAGTGCGGCGAATCGCCGCTCGCCCCACTCCAGCGACCAGGGGCCGGTGCTGCGGTAGTTGTTTCCCCGCAACCGGATCAACGCCGGGTCGTAGGCGGACTCGGTCGCGACCAGCGGGCCTCCGTCGGTGGCGATGATGTTGTTCTCGACGCGCACGCCCCGCATGCCGTCACGCAGCCGCACCGCCGGGGGCCGCATGCCCATCTCCGCTGCCGAGGCCAGGTGCGCGGTGCGCATGACGACGGTGTTGTGGTAGATCGCCAGGTTCCGCATGCGCAGACCGTAGGCGACGATGCCGCCGTACTCGGGCAGTTTGCGGGCGTCGTCCCAGCTCATGTTGTAGCGGACGACGTTGTCCCGGTGGGCGCCGGTCGCCCGCCCCGAGTAGACGAGGAATCCGGGGCCGTCGTTGCCGTAGGCGATGTTGTACTGCACGACGGAGGAGGACACGTTGTTGTCGAGGCCGAACCCGCCGCCGTCGACCCGTGAGCCGGTGCGGTTGCGGTACGACCTGTTGTGCTCCAGCACCACCTCGGTGGAGTCGTAGACCCACATGCCCTCGGGTCCCTCGTCCGCGTCGGCGGCCGACCGGGAACCGTTGTCGTGGGCCACCGAGTGGGTGACCTTCGCGTTCCGGACGCTGCCGAGCGTGATGCCGCTGCCGGTGTTGCGGTGGTCGCTCCTCGGGTTGCCGGCGTTGGCGTACGCCTTCACCCTCTCGATGCGCAGCCCCTCGTGCGCGTAGGCGGGGCGCGCGGCCTCGAACACGGGCCCGTGGAAGGAGAGTCCGCTCTCCAGGTTGTGGTGCACCGAGACGTCGGAGATCCGTACGTCGCTGAAGCCGGCCCGGGCGCCCTTCACCGCGCCCAGGGTGATGCCGTTCCTGAAGCCCTTCACCTCGACGTCCGCGATGCGGATGTGGTCGAGGCGGCGGGCCCCGCGCCGGGCGGTGGTGACGGAGATGCCCACCCCCTCGCGCAGCGCCTCGCGGTCGCCGACGAGCGAGAGGTCGCGGAACTCCAGCCCGGCGGTGTCGTGGACGGTGACGGCGGACGTGCCGCGCGGGACGATCGTGGCGCGGCCGGTGCCGTAGCTCTCGACCACCACCGGCTTGCGGGCGCTGCCGGCCTCGTCCTTGTCCAGGGTGAGGCTGCCGCGGAACCGCTCGCCGCCCTTGAGGCGCAGCCGGTCACCGGGCCGGAAGCGTGCGCCGTCGGCGTGGTCGAGGGTCCGCCAGGGCTTGGCCGGCGACATGCCGTCGTTGCCGTCGTCGCCGTCGGGGCTGACGTAGAACGTGTACGGCCCCCCTGTGGCGGGGCGGGGCGGCCGGTACACGCCCGGTACCTCGCACGCCGTCAGCAGCAGCGCCACGGCCGAGAATCCTGCGGCGGTCCTCGTCACCCGGCTCCGGTTCACCGCGTTCAAGTGCACCCCTTCACAGATGGGTCCGGTGCCGCAGAAGGGCACATTTCCTGACAGGCTCTCAGAAAAGGGTGCAGAGGCGGGCGAAGCCACGGCTTCGCTGCCGCGTTCGGCCGACCCGCACACCCCTCCACCATGGACCTCAGCTGACTTCAGCTGCGATAAACCGTTTTAGTTCGCAGCCTGCAGATCACCTGCCGCACACGTCAGCTAGGTCGTCAGATCCGCAGCATCTTGCGAATTCCACCCAGGACATTGACCACTTAACCGGTTGATGCTTCGATCTCTCACGCACGGCACGTTCGTCATGAGTCGCACCATCTTCCCCGAGCCGCGGAAGCCCGACGGCAACGTTGTCCCATGCCCGCGAAGGAGCCGCACACCCATGCCCACCACTCCCCCGAACCGTCGTGAATTCGTCCTCGCCGGCGCCGCCGTGGCGCTGGCCACGACCGCCGCGATGCCCGGGACCGCGACCGCCGCACCCTCCTCCGCCCCCGCGGGACGGCCGACCCCGGTCCGGCTCGTCGACGACCGCGCCACCCCCGCCACCCGCTCCCTGTTCGCCTTCCTCAAGCGGCAGCAGGGGCGAGGCATCCTCTTCGGCCACCAGCACGACCTCACCCACGGGTTCACCTTCAGCACGCCCGACGGGCAGGCGTCCGACACCCGAGCCGCCGTGGGCGACCACCCCGCCCTCTTCGGCTGGGACACCCTGATCCTGGAGGGCAAGGAGAAGCCCGGGACCGAGGGCGGCTCCGAGGAGCAGAACATCGCCGCGCTCACCTGGGCGCTCCAGAAGGGCGACGCCCGCGGCGGCATCAACACCCTCAGCGCGCACCTGCCGAACTTCGTCAGCGGCGGGAGCTTCTACGACACCTCCGGGCGGGTGGTCCGCCAGATCCTGCCCGGCGGCGCCAAGCACGCGGAGTTCAACGCCTTCCTCGACCGGATCGCCGCCGCCGTCACCGCCGCCCGCCGGGCCGACGGCACCCCGATCCCGGTCGTCTTCCGGCCCTTCCACGAGAACAACGGCGGCTGGTTCTGGTGGGGCGCCGGGCACACCACCTCCGCCGAGTACATCGAGGTCTTCCGGTACACCGTCGAGTACCTGCGCGACACCCGCCGGGTGCACAACCTGCTGTACTCCTACTCGCCCAACTCCGCTTTCGGCGGCGACCCGACCGGCTACCTGCGGACCTACCCGGGCGACGAGTTCGTCGACGTCCTCGGCTACGACTCCTACGACGGTTCGGCCGGGTCGCAGACCTGGCTGGACGGGCTGGTGGAGGACCTGGCGATGGTCGTGGGCCAGGCGAACGCACGGGAGAAGGCGGTCGCCTTCACCGAGTTCGGGGAGTCCGGCACCGAGGGCCGCAACGCGCAGTGGTTCACGCAGGTGCTGGCGGCGATCGAGGCCGACCCGCTGGCCCGCCAGGTGACGTCGATGCTCACCTGGGCCAACTTCGGCGGCACCACCCGCGCCTACGTGCCGATCGCCGGGCACCCGCTGCTGGAGGACTTCGTCGCCTTCCACGCCGACCCCTACTCCGTCTTCGCCCAGGACCTGCACGGGGTGTTCTCCGTCCGCACGAGCGCCGTCGCGAACGCCCCCTTCCTCCACCTCGTCACGCCCACGGACCGGCAGCGGGTGACCACGACCGAGACGACCGTGCGGGTACGCCTCACCAACGCCAAGTCCGCTCAGGTCGGTTACTCGGTGGACGGCGGGGCCCCGCGGCCGCTGCGGCTCGACGCCGACGGCTTCCACTCGGCCGTGTGGCGGATCGACCCGGCCTGGCTGGACAACCGGTCCGTGACCCTGACCGTCAGCGCGCGGGTGGGCGGTCGGACCCTCACCGACTCGGCCAAGGTGCTCCTGGGCGAGGTGGCGGCGCTGCCCGCCGGCTGGGTCGACGACTTCGAGGGGTACGCCGGGGACGACGTGACGCTGAGCGAGGCGTACAGCCACGTCAACGCCAACACCACCGCCCTGTCGACCGAGCACAGGGCGTCGGGGACCTACGGCCTGGCGTACTCCTACGACTTCTCCGACGCCGGGTACACCGGGATCGGCAAGCCGGTCGACGCGGACTGGTCGGCGTTCGGGGCGCTGAAGCTGTGGCTGCGCGGTGACGGGTCCGGGAACGGCGCGACGCTCCAGATCGTCGCCGACGGGGTGTACTTCGAGTACAACACCCCGCTGTCCGACACGGAGGGCAAGGAGATCACCGCGCCCTTCGGCGAGTTCGCGCCGGCGCCCTGGGACACCTCGCACGCCGGGGCCGTGCTCGACGCCGCGCATCTGGCGAAGGTGGCGACGTTCAACCTGTATCTGGGGCACGGCTCCCGCGCGGCGACCACGGGCACCGTGCACGTGGACGACATCCGCGCCGAATGACGGATTGGGCCTGGTCCCCGGAGTGCGGCGCACTCCGGGGACCAGGCCCAATCCGCTTTTCGGTAGTGGCCGGTTGGGATACGGACGTGGTCCGGCGGGGGGTGGCCCGTGCCCCTCTCGACGAG